>CAMHST010000003.1 GCA_946187865.1 uncultured Bacteroidales bacterium | reverse complement strand
TTCACCCTGGACGGCAAGGAATACACCCTTCCCATCAACAACGGCCCCAACCACCTGCACGGCGGTCCCCAGGGCTTCCAGAACAAGGTATGGGAAAGCCGGATAGACGGTAACTCCGTGGAATTCATGTATTTCTCCGAAGACGGAGAGGCCGGATATCCCGGCAATCTGAAGGCTGTCGCCCACTATACCTGGGGAGAGGACAATTCCCTCAAGCTCATCCTCACCGCCCAGACCGATGCCCCTACCGTGGTCAACCTCACCAATCACGTGTATGTGAACCTCAACGGAGAGGGCTCCGGCACGGTGCTGAACCACAAACTGGAGCTCAACGCCTCCCAGTGGCTTCCCACGGATCCGGACCTGATTCCGGAAGGGGAACCCGCCGACGTGGCCGGAACCCCCATGGATTTTGCAGAGGCCAAGCCGATCGGCCAGGACATCAACGCCGACTTCCCGGCGCTCAAATACGGAAAGGGATACGACAACTGCTGGCTCATCGACGGCGCCATGCCGGGGCAGCTCACCACCTGCGCCGACCTGTGGGGAGACCTTTCCGGCCGTCACATGGAAGTGCTCACCACGCAGCCTGCCGTGCAGGTCTATACCGGAAACTGGCTCAAAGGCTGCCCGGCGGGCAAGAACGGCCATGTCTATTCGGACTACGACGGCGTGGCAATCGAATGTCAGAAGTGCCCGGACTCCCCCAACCGCCCCGACTTCCCGTCCACGGTCCTGAGACCCGGCGAGGTTTATGAAGAGGCTATTATCTGGGTGTTCGACTAAATACCGGCCAGATAATCAAGGACTTTCTCCTGGGGGGCATCCTTCAGGAGAATTTTTTTGTTTTCATCCAGCAGATACAGCGAAGGAATGCCGCGGACATGGTACAGGCGCTCCTCGGTGACGGCCATCCGGTGGTCGTACCCGCAAATCCAGTTCTTCGGGAACGTATTTACCTGGGCTTTCCACTGGTCTATTTCCGGGTCGATGAACACATCTACCACCTTGAGGCGGCCGTCGGAGATGGCGGCGTTTATCCCGGGAAGCCTTTCCATCTGCTCCATCAGTTCCCGGCAGGCCGTGCAACCCGGGTTGCCGAAGACCAGCAGGAGATGTCCGGCCTTGATTCCGTGCAGGGTACGGACCCGGCCCTGGGTGTCGGTGAAGGCGAAGTCGGTGGCCACGGAGCCCACGGGATTCCGGGAGCACAGATCGGCCTCGTAGCGGTACTTGGGCTTGTAGGAGTCTTCCACCAAGGGTGATTCGGCCAGGTGGGCGGCATACACGCCCCACAGGTCCTCGTTGCGCACGGGGGAATTAGGGTCGTATAAATACTTGTTCAGCAGCTCCGACAGCTTGGGGAAGACGCGGGAGTCCGGATAGCGGAGCCCAAATCCCTCCAGCTGTCTGTAAAAGGCCGAGATACTGTTTTTTCCGTTTTGGGCGGAGATGTTTTCCAAGAGGGTGGCGTACAGGCCCATCTGCTGCTCCAGTTCCTCTTCCTCCACCCCGTTGAAATGCAGGGAATCGCAAAGATAAAGGCTTGTGGTGTCCAGATACCGGTTCCACAGGTGAGTGGCCATATAGTCCAGCCGGTCCGGGCCTTCTGTAAGCATGGCGGGTATTTCCACGGAAGGGAAGCTGCGGGTGGCCGGATGGGCTTGGTTATTTGCAGTATTTCCTTTACAGGAGGCTATCAGAAGCCCCGCAAAGAGAACAAGGATAACGCTTCTTTTCATAACAGGGCAAATATAAGCATTATATTTTATGATTCGCATCATCATTTCATGAATAAACAACAATCCCGGACGAGTGTTGCGTGGTAGTAAACACTTGATTTTTAATATGTTTCATGTTTACCTTCCGGCAAAACCGACCGAAGGTAATTGCGCAACGTGCTGTTTGTCAAACACTTCCCTTCACGCCACCTTCCGGACACACAATCGGCCCAAAGGGCTTGCCGCTGCATAAAACGCACAGGACAAAAGCGTTTTGTTTTTTTCGGCAATGCTGGTTATCTTTGTAACCCGATGGTACAAAAACCTGGTACTCAAAATGAACTTATCTTCCTTGAAAAATATCCTCTTGGCCACAGCGGCCTTCCTTCTTATCTCCATACCGGGACGCGCCCAATTCTACGGCAACGGGACAGACCCGGGAAACCTCAAGTGGTATAGCATAGAAACGCCTAATTATCAAGTCATTTACCCGAAAGGAACGGACTCGTTGGCCCTCAACTACGCCCGCCTTTTGGAAAAATACCGTCTGAGCGCCGGGTACAGTATCGGAATGACCCCGGGGAGCCTTCAATGGAGAAAGATGCCGGTAGTGCTGCACGCCTGGAACGGCTATGCCAACGGCTCCGTTTCCTGGGCCCCGTCCCGGATGGATCTGTACACTGTCATGCAGGCCGTGGGCAGCGATCCCGCCCCCTGGGATATCCAGCTCACCACCCATGAACCCCGTCACCAGGCGCAGCTGCAACTGGGTTACAGGGGCTTCCTGAAGCCGCTGAGCTATATTGCCGGAGATGCGTCCAGCCCGCTGGGCTTCCTGCTGTACATGGACCTGGCCCTGGCCGAGGGAGACGCCGTTGCGGCGGAAACCGGGTTCGGCTACGGGACCCGCGCCCGCACGGCCGACTTCCTGGATTACTACCGGGTGGCCCTGGACCAGGGCGATTACCGCAGCTGGGACCGGTGGCGTTACGGCTCCTTCAAGCACGAGACGCCGGATTACTACACCCTGGGATACATCACCATCGGAGGCATGCGCTATTTCTACGACTACCCCCTGTTCACGGCCGACTTCCTGCAGCGCTCCCTCCGCAGGCCCTTCAGCTTTACGCCGCGCAACATGATGAAAACGGCCGCAGAACGCTCCGGGAAGCCGTTTAAAGAGACTTTTACCGACATCCTGGACAAACTGAACACACAGTGGCGGGAAGAGGCTGCGCAGCGGGGACCTTTCATTCCCCAGGAGCAGGTGAGCCACCCGGTAGGCGGTTTTCCCACTTCCTACGCAGCCACGATTGTCCTGGATGGGGCCATCTACCTAATCCGCAGCAGTGCTGTCCGCGGAAAAGAACTGGTACGCTTCGTGGACGGGAAAGAGGAAATCCTGGCACCGTTGAACACTTCGGTGCAGTCGCTTTGGAACGATGACGCCTTAGGGCGCCTCTACTGGTGCGAAACAATAGGGGATTCCCGCTGGGAGATGTCCCATCGCTCCATTATCCGCTACTACGACATCCATACCGGCAAAATCACAGACCTTACCCACGAAGGGCGGCTGTACTGTCCCAGCCCCTCCCCTGACGGCTCATTGATCAGTACAGTGGAATACCCTTATACCGGAGGAAACCGGATTACGGTGGTGAGCAGCCGGGACGGAAGCGTTGTCCGGAGCATCCCGGCCCCGGACGGTATCCAGGCCACGGAAACGGCCTGGTGGAAAGAGGACATCTATGCGATAGGCATTACGGAAAAGGGGTCCGGCATTTATAAAATCGGCCCGGACGGCCGCTGGGAGACTGTTTTTGAACCTACTCTCCAAAAAGTGGTGAATCTGGGGTTCGACGCCCGGTATCTGGAATGGGTGTCGGACCGGACCGGCGCCAACGAGTACTACCGATATTACCCGGAAGAGGGAAAACTGGTGCAGATGACATCGTCCCGCTACGGGCTCACGGACGTTTACGAGTTTGACGGGTACTTCTACCATGTGAGCCAAACCCTGGACGGAACCATGCTCTTCCGCACGCCGGCCCAGGACCTGCGCCCCCGGGAAATCTCCTATGCCGATGTGCACACATACCCCATGGAAGACGCCCTGATGGCCCAGGAAAGGGCCTTGGGCCCGGTTTCGGAGACCGTGGACGTGCCGGTGTCGGCCCCGAAAAGATACTACAAACTGCCCCACCTTTTCCGCATCCACACCTGGCTGCCTTTCTATACGAACTACGACAACATAGAGTCCGAGAGCATGGATTTCTCCTACGAGACCGTTTCGCTGGGGGCCACGGCGTTTTTCCAGAATACCCTGGGCTCCATGCAGGGCTATGTGGGCTACAGCGCGCATCCGGACCCGGAAAACGGCGGTCCCTGGATGCACTCGCTGCACGGAAAACTCACGTACAGCGGGCTGTACCCCGTAATAGAGGCCAGTTTTGACCTGGGCGGGGACTGGGCCCGCCAATATGCCCTGTCGCGCTTCGACGACCGCGCCGGCGGGCACATGTTGTCTGCCGGGTCGTTCACGGCCAGCCGGCCTTCGTATATGGCGCAGCTGAGTGCCTACATTCCCCTGCGGTTCAACAAGAACGGTCATTTGGCCGGATTTGTCCCCAAGATAGACTACACCCTGTCCAACAACGGATTCGCCACCAACACGCGCATCTGGGACATTCCGGGGCCCACATTCGACGGACTGCCGACCTACTATCACTTCAAGACATTCGATTCCGGGCAGAATCTGCCGATGCACCGGCTCAGTGCGTCGGTCCGCTCCTACTGGATGCTGCCGGTGGCCGACAGCGGCGTCTATCCCCGTCTGGGAATCGGCGGCGAAGTAGGCGCCAGCTTCCGGCCAGGCCTTTCCTCGCTCTTTACACCCAGTATCTATGCCTACGCCTACGGATACCTGCCCGGCCTGTGGCTGCCTCAGGGACTGCGGATTACGGGCATGTACCAGCATCTGCTCAGAAGCGGCGGGCAGCCCTTCGGCGACCCGCGCGCGAGCATGCTGCCCCGGGGCTTCACGGCATCGGCCGCCACCGCCGCCCTTACCCAAAGCGCCGGCAACCAGTGGCGCCTGACAGCCGACTACGCCATTCCCGTTTATTTCTCAGACCTTGCCCTGGGCCGATTCGCCTACATCAAGAACTTCCTGCTCACGCCCCATTTCGACGCTACAGGGCTGCAAAATGGCCATCTGTGGAGCGCCGGAGCAGACCTTACAGCCGAGTTGGCCCACCTGCTGTTCATCAATTTCGACTGCTCGGTGGGCGTGTCATTCTCCTGGCTGGGCGGATCCCTGCTGAGCCAGGCGGCCCAGCAGAAACCGTATCATGTAGGGATGATTTTCAGTTTCGACCTTTAACGGAAGAAACGGTCCAGCCATGCCGCGTCCACCAGGGCGAAACCGGGCGCAGGCCGGATGGAAGGATTGCGCCCCAGAATGCCGCGGGCGTCTTCGTACACGTTAAAGCCGATATTCACCACTTGCATCTGGCCATTCAGAGGAAAAGCCAGAACAATCTCATTGTCAGGCCCTTCCATCCTAAGGAAACGCAGCTTCGCAGAAAGCATTTCAGGGTTTTTGGCAGACAGTTCCCGCCGCGTGACCCATTTGCACATTTCCATCACGGTGTCTTCCAGACCGGCGTCGTGGATGTTCACTTTTTCAATCAGGTCTCCCACTTCCAGCACACGGCGGAGGGTATATCCCTCCAAATCCTTTACCGCCTCTTCCACCTCTGCGGGCGGGGTCATTCCCTCCGGGAGCAGCCACACCATCAGGCGTGCTTCCGGGTCGTGGTATAAAGTCTGGTATTTCAGGAGGTTCCGCGTTCCGCAATAGGGGCATTCCCAAACAAAGAGAGAACCGTCCTTGACCCGGGTTTTGAGCTCCGGATCAAGGGCGGTATTGATACGCTGCACCGGCTCTGCCTGGGTGGAGCGGTGACAATGGCTACAACTTACGGGCACCATCGGAAATGACCACGTTGTAAATCTTGGGCTCGTGGCCGAACTTCTCGTTGAACTGCTTTACGGCCGTTTCAATGAAATTGTCGTACAGCTCTTCCTTCACCAGGTTGATGGTGCAGCCGCCGAAGCCGCCGCCCATTACGCGGGAACCGGTGACCTCGCATTTGCGGGCCAGCTTGTTCAGGAAGTCCAGCTCCTCGCAGGATACTTCGTACAGATGACTTAGGCCGAAGTGAGTCTGATACATCATCTCGCCTACGGTCTCGTAGTCGTCGCGCTCCAGGGCGTCGCACACATCCAGCACGCGCTGCACTTCCCCGATTACGTATTCCGCCCGGATGAAATCTTCCTCGGTGATTTCTCCCCGGACCTCGTCCAGCCAGACACGCTTGGCGTCGGAGAGGAATTCCACCTCCGGATGGTTCTTGCGAATGGCCTCCGCCGCCCGCTCGCAGGATTCCCGGCGCTTGTTATAGGCGCTGTCGGCCAGCAAATGCTTGACGCAGGTGTCTATCAGCACCAGACGGTAGCCCTTGGGATGGAAGGGGAAGTATTTGTATTCGCCCGTTTTGCAGTTGAGGCGGATCAGGGAGCCCTCTTTGCCGAAGATGGAGGCGAACTGGTCCATGATGCCGCACTTGACGCCGCAGTAATTGTGCTCTGTACTCTGGCCGATACGGGCCAGCTCGAACTTTTCGATGCTGCCGCCGTTGAAAATCTCATTGAGCGCATAGGCAAAGGTGCTTTCCAGTGCCGCAGAGGAGCTGAGTCCGGCACCCAGGGGGACATCCCCGGCGAAAACGGCATTGAAACCTTCCACCTTGCCACCGCGCTTGATGATTTCCCGGCACACGCCAAAGATGTAACGCGCCCAATGCTGCTCCGGAATGCTTTCTTCCGTGAGATAGAATTCTACATATTCGTCCAGGTCTAGGGAAAAGACCTTCACCTTGTCTGCGCCATTGGGTTTGATGGCCGCCATGATGCCGAAGTTAATGGCACCCGGGAATACATAACCGCCGTTATAATCCGTATGTTCGCCGATCAGGTTGATCCGGCCGGACGACATGTAAAGGTCCCCTTCTTCATTGAAAAGAGCCTTGAATTTTTCCTGAATCTTGGTTTTCATATTTAGTGCGTTTGGTTATTGCTTACAAATATACGCTTTTTTTCAATGCCTGAGGCCCCAGACGGCGGGATCGTAGGCGCCTTCCACATAATCTTCCACGTTGTCGGGAAGGGCCGGGTAGAAGTCCAGGCCGGTGAGCAGTTCCAGGTCGTCCACAGAAAGGGCGCATTTTTCCAGATAGTAGCGGTTGGCGTCGTTCTGCATGATAAACGCCACACTTTGGTAACGGGAACCGTCATGGACCAGCGCCACTTTGAAAAAGGCGTCCGGAACCACCACATTATCAGGGCCGATGGTGCCGTATTTGTTGTCCCCGACAATGGGGCCGGAAACCACCCATACGCGGCCGTACTGGTTGGCCCAGCGGCGGACCTGCTTCTCCAGGTACTGCCAGTCCTTGTTGTTCAGTTCTTCCCGCTGGGGGCAGATGTTCAGAAAATAGAAGGTTTCCGCCATAGCTTCGTCGCTCCAGAAGAAATCCCCGGCCGGAGCCATGTGTCCGCGGGTCCAGCCGCTGCGGAAATAATCTTCCCGGCGCGCCTGTTTCCCCTTGAAATTGAAATCCATGGAGAATTCCTTCCCGCTGCGGTTGGCATTTCCGCGGGTTTCGTCGGCCGTGAGCTCGTATGCCACCCAGTTCGGGATAAGGGTCTGGGTGTTGTAGGATACCACATAGCCCTGGTATTCTACAATGTTGTCCTGCTGGACTATTTCCGGAAGTTCCAGTTCCTGAGGCGGTTCTGCAATGACCATCTCACAGGCGGAAAACAAGGCCGCCGCCAGCAGGCCCGTCACGGCCAACCTGCCCGTCTTGGCCAGTCTGCCCGCCTTGACCAGCCTGCTCACCACGGCCAGTCGTCCCGTTTCGGCCAAAAGGCCCATCTCGGCCCGTCGGCCCGTCGGTCTTATGGGTTTGGCTATTCTCATCATTTGTCTGTTTGGGCCCGGGTGTTGTTTCCCCGGCGCGCCACTTACAAAGATACACATTTTCTACTGGATATACCCTCGGCCCCTGGGCTATTTGTGCTATTCTCTTCCTTTGCCCATCTCCTGCCTTCTCTTGCTGTTCTCCTCATTGTTCATACCCCGAATGTACAGCCAAATGGCCATGCCGAGCCATTTTTGTGTTCATATCTCTCCGATATATGTGTTCCGGGCCTGTTCCCCGGGAGGTATGAACACGTTATTAACCGCATAACGTAATATTGTTGTACATACGGGGTATGTACAAGGGAAGGGCGGATGCTGAGGGTAAAACGTATTTCGGCAGAACCTGGACTGGCAGCGAGGGAGGGCCGATGGAGACACGAATAACCATGGTCAGCAGGGTTCTACGGCGGAAAGGGGAAGCCGATGGAGACACGAATAACCGTGGTCAACAAAGTTCTACGGCGGAAAGGGGAGGGAGAGCCAAATGGGGCAATGGTCGGAGACTCCGCCGATGTAGCGCGGGCCGGAATAGGTCCGGAACGGTTTGGTGCCGCCATAGGCCCGGTCAGGGACTTGCAGGAAGGGGATGGAGAGGATGCCCATCCGGGCCGGAAGCGTCCGGGGACAGACAAAGAACAGGTCGATCAGGTCCCATCGGCCCTTGTATTTGATACTCCCCCGTCCCTTATTGTGGAGCGGTTCTCCCAAAGAGGCGAACAGGGGCTCAAGTAGTTTGTACACGGGGTTGTCCGGCGTGTCGTTGAAATCGCCCATGGCGATGATCCGCTCTTCGCCCAAGGCGTGCAGTGAGTCCGCCAGGGCCCGGAGCCGTTCCACGGCAAGGCGCCTGCGAGGCCCGGAAACGGCCGTTCCGCCATACTTGGAAGGGTGATGGTTCACCAGGACGGAAAAAGGGCCGTATGGGCCTGAAAAACGGCAAAGAAGGATGTCTCTGGTGGCAAGCACCGTGTCGGCCTGATAGAGATGGCAGGCGCGTTCCTCCAGAAGACGGAGCCGGGAGCTCCGGTAAAGCAGCGCCACGTCTATTCCCCGGGAGTCCGGCGAATCCGCGTGCACCACCTTGTAGTCCAGCTTCCGGAGGGCCGTTTCCCGGATGAGTTGGTTAAGGACGTAGCTGTTCTCCACTTCACAGAAGCCCACGATGTCCGGCAGCCCGCCCGCTTCCGAGGCCGCCCACAGGATTCCCTTGGCCACGGCCTGGCACTTGGCCCTGAAGCGTTTCCGCGACCAGCGCCGCTCTCCGCGGGAAGAGAATTCCGCGTCGGACACGGTGGTGGAGTCGTTCCGGTTGTCGAAAAAGTTCTCCAGGTTCCAGAACATCACCCGGAGCGTATCTTCCTGCGCGGGGGGAAAGAGCGCCAGCAGGCAGGCAAGTAAAAAAGATCCCATGCCTCAAATGTAAGGCATGGGAAGCAGATTCATCGTAAGAAACAGAAAAATGTGACGAAAGGTTTCAACCGATTTTACACATTGAACAGGAAATGCATGATGTCGCCGTCCTGTACCACGTAATCTTTGCCTTCAACGCCCATTTTTCCGGCGGCGCGGACAGCGGCTTCGGTCTTGTACTGGACGAAATCGTCGTACTTGATCACCTCTGCCCGGATGAAACCCCGTTCGAAGTCCGTATGGATGACGCCGGCGGCACGCGGAGCCTTGTCCCCGGCTACGATGGTCCAGGCGCGGCATTCGTCGGCCCCGGCCGTAAAGAAAGTCCTGAGCCCCAGCAGGCGGTAGGCACCCTGAATCAGGCGCACTACGCCGGACTCTTCCAGCCCCATCTCTTCCAGGAACATCTGGCGGTCTTCATATTCCTCGATTTCGGCGATTTCGGCCTCGGTTTTGGCGGCAATGACCAGAATCTCGGCCTGCTCGTCGGCCACGGCTTTGCGTACTGCTTCCACATAGGCGTTTCCGCCGGCGGCAGAGGCCTCGTCAACGTTGCACACGTACATGACGGGCTTGTTGGTCAGCAGGAACAGGTCGTGGGCCATCTGCTCCTCTTCCGCGTTCTCCGGGACCACCGTACGGCAGGATTTACCCTGAAGCAGGACATCACGGTAGCGGACCAGCAGGTTCAGCAGTTTCTTCGCCTCTTTGTCGCCGCCGGTCGTGGCCATTTTTTCCACCTTTTTTATCCGGTTTTCCACCGTTTCCAGGTCTTTGATCTGCAGTTCCGTATCCACTACCTCTTTGTCCCGGACCGGATCCACGGAACCGTCTACATGGACGATGTTACCGTCGTCGAAGCAGCGGAGAACGTGCAGGATGGCATCCGTCTCGCGGATGTTGGCCAGAAACTGGTTGCCCAGTCCTTCGCCTTTGGAGGCTCCTTTCACCAGGCCGGCGATATCCACGATTTCCACCGTGGCGGGAATGGTGCGCTTGGGCTGGCAAATCTCCGACAGCACTTCCAGACGCTTGTCGGGCACATTGGTGGAACCAACGTTGGGTTCGATGGTGCAAAAAGGGAAATTGGCACTCTGGGCCTTTCCGGAGCTGATGCAATTAAAAAGAGTAGACTTGCCCACGTTGGGCAAGCCTACTATTCCACACTTAAGCGACATAACTATCTATTAATAGAAACGGGCACGGTTGTCCTTCACGGTCTTTTCCATCATTACCGGGAGAAGGATCTGCATGTCGTAATTGTTGAGGTTGGCCTGGGCCTGCTTGGCGTCGTCCTCGGTATAGAAGGAACCGGTTTCGCGGCTGTTCACACGGAACATGTAGGTACCCACGGTACCGGCCACAGGACCACAGAGCGTGTTCAGCGGAGCGGCGGCCACGGCACCGACAAAGGCGGGCTCAGTAGAGGCAGCCGTGTTGGTGGAGAAGGTGACGTCGGACAGGGAGCTTACCTGCAGACCGAGCTTCTCGGCAGCCTCTTCCAGGGTGGTTGCACCCTTTACTTTCTCCGCGATCTCTTCCTTGCGGGCCTGGGAATAGCGGTCGTAGTAGAGGGACGTGCGGATGTTTTCGGCCACTTCCTCCACCTTGGCATAGCCTTCCTTATGGGCACCCTTGACGGCCACCACGAAGAAATAGTTGTTGTCCACGGTGATAATGTTGGAGGCCTTGCCCGGCTTGTTGTCAAAGCACCAGCGGGTTACTTCCTTGGCATGGCCGATGGAGCCGTAAGTATCTGTTCCCTCGTTGATGGTGAGGCTGCGGGAATAGATGCCGGTGGAGTCGCAGGCGGCCTTGTAGTTGTTGTACTTGCCGGCGGCGCGGGTGGCCAGGATGTTGGCCTGGTTGTAGATGTTGGCGTAGGTTTCCTTGCTGGGCAGGGTGGCTTTCTCGAAGATGGCCACCTGCTTCTTCACCACGGGAGCCGTGGTTTTCACAACCTCCACGATGTGGGAACCGTACTGGGTGTTGATCACGTACGGCTTGCCCTTGGGAGCGGTGAAGACAGACTCGAAACCGGGAATCATGATGTTCTGGGTCATCCAGCCCAGGTTGCCCATCTCGCCTCCGTCAGCGTTGTTCTGGTCTACGGAATACAGGGTGGCCAGGGCGGAGAAGTTGTTGCCCTTAAGCTCTCCCAGAAGGCTGTCGGCCTGGTGGCGGGCATCCGTACCCTGAAGCAGGATGTGACGTACGTACACGGAATCGGGAATATTGGCCTGATTGACGATACGGGCGGCATAGAAGGTGTTGCCGGAGGTCACGATGGGGGAAACGCCCGTGTTGTTCTCGGACACGAAAGCGTCGATGTCGGCGTTGACGGAACGGAGTTCCCCGCTCTTGAACCAGAACTCGCTCCACTGGTGGTCGGAGTTGCGCTGCAAGAAGGAACGGAGGTTGTCCGTGGTGGCGAACTCGTCGTACAGGGCGGTGAATTCCTGGTTCTGGGCAGCGATATCGGCCGATGAAGGAACTACCTCATATACAGCGTATTCGATATCACGGGTAGCCTGCTGACGGAAATTCTCCTTATGCTTGTTGTAGAAGTTCTGGATTTCCGAAGAGGAGATGACGATATTAGTATCTACCGGATAATAGACGTTGGGGGACACCACGAAATCCACATCGGCCATGGTGTTGTTCTCTTCGATGGACTTCTGCAGCTGCAGGGCGTTCTCGAATGAGGAAGCCGTGAACAGGGTGCTATACTTGGCGGTATAGCGGTTGATGCGCACCAGGTTCTGGAGATAGTTGCGGACCTGGAGCACCTGCGGGTTCTGCTCGCCGGATGCAGCCTCCAAGAAATCGCGGACCAGGGTGGGCGACACATTGCCGTTCTCGTCCCGGAACAGACCGCTGGAAGCAATTACAGGTGAAGGGTTTTCACCGACAAACAGATTGATCTGCTCCTGCTGGCCCACATTGATACCGGCTTTCTTGATGGTAGGAACCACGAGGTACTCATGCACCAGGTTCTGCCAAGCCTGCTCGCGCATCTGGCGCTGGGCGTCTTCGCTGGAGGTGGACATGCCGGTGAGCATGCTGTTAACGTCTGAATACTGCTTGACCAACTGGTCGAAATCTGAGTAGGAGACGGATTTTCCATTGATTTTGCCGACATCGTACTTCGAAGAAGCGGCCTGGACGGCCTGGATGATGTCGGACGGGTTTACAAGGAAGAGTAAAAGACCGATGGCAATGATGATGGATGCACCAATGCCAAACTTAGTTCTGATGGTCTCAAGAGCTGCCATTTTTATCTATTTTTTAATTTTACTCGATAAGGGCTGCAAAAATACAAAAATTATTACAAATAAGCACTATTTTTTTAGCATCGGCCCTATAAAATTGACAGAATCAATGACTACGACGGTGGAATCCTTCTCTACGATGAACTCATTGTCGAAGGGTAGAAGGAGGATGGCGTTGCGGGCCATTTCGTCGGAACGCATCCCATAACCCTGCATGGTGCCGCTCGGGGAAGTCATCTTGATGTAGCAGTCTGTCCAAAGCTGCTGGGCTTCGCGGTCCCAGTACAGCGTGTCGGTCTGCATGGTTTCCTGCTTGACGATGTTCCGGATTACGACATGGCCGAAAGCCGACCACAGTTCGGAGTCGGCCTTGCCGTTCCTGTTCTTGTCGTGGCGGGCCTGGTCGGAGGTGATGGTGGTTTCCAGGGATCCGTCTTCCCCGTAGCCATATACCCGCAGCCCCTTGGGAAACAGGTCGTACGCGATGGTGTCGTGCTCAAAAACCTCCATTCTGGGCGACTCTACGCGCATTTTCAGACGGCCGTTTTCGGTCTGGACAAAGAACATGTCGTCCACGGTCTGCAGGGGAATCTTGTCCAGGTCCAGCTTTTCCGCTTCGTCCAGGTTACCTTTGCAGGAATAAACGACGAAAGCAACCGCCGCAGCGGTTGCCATCGTCCTTAATATGAGGGATCCTTTCACTTATCGGTTGTTCACACGCACCGTGGTGGAAGCGGACATGCCGCCGCAGGATACGGTGTAGCTCTGGCCGGCGCTGAGGTCGTACATGAAGATCTCGCTGGCTTCCGGATAGTAGCGGCTGACGTTGGAGATGGAAGCGGAGGCTTCGTCGGCAACGGTGGGATCTGCACTGCGGGCCTTCTGGTAGCAGTCGGTGGCAGCCCAGTAGCGGGCATATTTGTTAACGTCACCGTCGCAGCTCACGGAAGCCCAGAGGTTTCCAAGGATGATATAGGACTTGCCGGCATAGCCGTAATCCATGTCGATGGCCTTGCGGGCAGCCTCATAAGCCTTGGAACGCAGGCCGTTCTTGTAGGCGAACAGGGCCAGCTCGTAGTAGTACTGGGCGTCGGTGGCGGCGTCGGACTCCTCGGAGGCGATAGCCTCTTCCAGGTACTTGCCGGCATCGGCCACGTTGTCACGGGCGGAGTTCAGGCGGAACAGGGCATAGGCGCTGCGGTAGGAAGGATCCAGCTTGTACATGGAGGTGACGGCCTTCAGGTACAGGTCGTTGGAGGCGCAGTCCTCGGCGGTGTTCATGAGCTTCACGATATTGGAAACCAGGGCCAGGTTCTCCGGATCGGCCTCGTAGCGGGGGCCGAAGATGGCGATCAGGTTTTCGCAGGAAGCCACCTTGCTGTCTGCGAACAGGGACTCCACGGTGGCCTTGGTCTTCATGTTCTCTTCCTCGTCGGCCTCGCTCTTGGCGGGAGCGTTGTCCAGCAGCTCGGAGATGTTGTCGTACATGGCGATCACGTCGTCTGCGCTGAGCTGGTTCTCACGGTACATGGCGATGGCAGCCTGCAGGACGTTCACCATGATGCCTCCCTTGGTCTCTGCGCCGAGCTCGTTCATGATCTCGGTGAGGTTCTTGTACAGGTAGGAGGCGTCGTTGCTGCGATAGTTGATAATATACTGTCCCTTGTTGTTCAGGATGCTCTTACGGTTCTTGGGATAGGCAGCCATACGCTGGTCCTGAAGGGCGAGGATGGTATCTACCACGGCCGATTTCTGGGCAGCGTCCTTGGTGGCGTTGTACAGGCGGGTCATCAGCGTGGTCCCGTGAACGAACATATTCTGGGATGCCTGGGGAGGGCACAGTGCATAAGCTCTTCTCCAGTTGGGCAGGGCGGAATCGTAGTTCTTCTGCTTGTAGTATTCCTGATAATAGGACAGATACTTGATGCACTCGGCGCTGTCTGCGCCGTACTTGCCCTGGGCGGATGCCATCTGGCTCATTCCCAGAAGGGCGGCCGAGGCGGCAAAGAAGGTAAGAAGTAATTTTTTCATATCGCTTGATTTTGTTTTATTGTCAGGTTTGGAGCTACTATTTGCAACTATCGTGCTAAATTATTCGTACATGGGTTTCTGGAACCAGTAATCGAACAGGTTGAACCCCAGGTTGAACCCTATATAGCGCTCTTTCAGCTGTCCGGGGACAAGGCCGCGCTGGCCGATGTCCAGACCCAGGGAAATGCCGTTGTAATAACGGAATACGGGAACGGTCATACCCAAAGTAAGCCCAACTGCATCCACATGTTTTCCGTCTACCGTGTAATAAGACTGGTCATAATAGGCGCCTATCCTGTAGGTACATCTTCTCAGGAAATATCGGATGTCGTTCCGGTTCGGAGTCCATTCCAATCCCAAACGGACGGCCTGGCCAACCGACGAGGCAAAGGTGCGGTCTCCTTTGTTGGAGAATCCCTGGACCAGTTCAAATCCGGATTTTCTCCAGTCTCCACGGGTGTAATCCACTTCTACCAGGAAATTGTCCGCCTTCCGGTAAGACAGACCCAAGCCTAATTCGTCGCCGAACCGTACATCATAGCCGGCCAGGTCATCTTCGTAGCTTTCCTTATAATAGGATCCCTCTTGCAGGTAGTGAAGGTGATGCCCGCCAATACCCGTAGAAATCCGGTAAGTGGCACCTACGGTAAGGAAAGAGGTGGTGCTCAGGGGCTGCTCGTACTGGACTCCGGCCTTGACACCGAAACTTCTCACCTGCAGGGAGTCTCCGATGTGATAGGAGAGATAGGTGTCGTCTGCATAACGCTGTGAGGCCGACTTGTCTATATTACCGAACACATAGCTGCCCTGCACGCCCACGGACAGGCGGTTCCACAGCGTGATTCCCGCCGCGGCGAAAACCTGGTAGATACCCCCGTTCCCGAACGAGGAAAAACTGTTTTTTCCCGTATAAATATCCGTATAGGAAGAGGATACGCTGTATCCCACATCACTGAACGGCGTAATGCCCACCATCATGGCGGTATGGTTCCACATCGGGAACGAAATCACAAAATCCTCTATGTTGAACGTGGTGTGATATGCGTTTTTCCCGTCGTTGGAGACCCATCCCAGTTTTGGAGTGAGGCCGAAATCCGTCATGAACGACAGGGTATCCCGGGCGGTTACCGAAGCTGGATTGGTGATATTGATGAAACGGCGGTTGCGGGCGGCGATGCCCACTCCGCCCATTCCCCGGTTCCAGGCCGTACCAGCCTGGTGAAGCTGGCCGATCCCGTAAACGGAATAAGGCGAGTAACCGCTGTAGGTTCCGTCTGTCTGGGCAGAGGCCACAAGGGGAACCAACAGCGTTATCAATAGGGTATAGAAGCTTTTATTCCATCTTCTGAACATACTCGTCAGCAATTAGTGCCAACCCCATCAGCACGAGGTTACAAATTACAAATATGGAACTTTTCATCCGTTTTGCAAAATAATTCGCGTCGCCGCCGGTGAACACGGCGATATTTTGCGGATGCATTCCCAGGTATCCCTCAATTTCAAATATGATGCCCGAAACGACACCGGCTTCGATGGAAGCGGTTTCCGACAAGCCAACGGCATCCGGATTTTCAGGGGTATCCACCAGGGGTAGCGCCCGTGAATACCGGCTCAGCGCCTTGAACCGGGTACGGCATCCCAATGATACGTTACCACCCTGATACACACCTTCTTCCGATATGAAATCTATGGACAGTGTGGTGCCGAAATCTACCAGCGTGCAGCCTTTTCCCCTGAACAGATAACGTGCGGCCAGGACAGAGGCGGCCCGGTCATAAGAAAGATAGGACGGAAGCCCCTGGGACAACAGGAATTCCTTGTTGTTCTTGTCCAGGACGATTAACTTCGCGCATTCTCCCTGCAGGGAAACGATGTCCGGCTCTGCGAGCGGATAGACCGAAGAAATGACCATGACGGCAGGTTTTTCCCGAGCGGTAAGGGAAAGAATGAAATCTTTCACTTTTTCCCCCTGATACCGGAATGTCTTTCCCAGCGTCATCCGCTCACACCAGGCTGCTTTCAGGGCCGTGTTTCCTATTTCTATCACTAAATTGGACATAGCCTGCAAATTTAACCATTATTGCAGTTTTTTCAAAATGTGGTATGCCGCTTCCAAATTGGTCACACCCCTGGAAACTGTCCTCAGTTTGCCGCCGTCCTGGTTGAATTTGTAAATGGCGGGATACTCGTTCACTTTCTTGAGTATTTTCTCGAACTGGTTGGACCTATAGTAGGAAGACATGGGATTGGAAACGAAAAACATGATCTGCATACCGTTCTTGATGATAATCTTCTCGAATCCGGAATCCATGCCCAAATTTCTGATTTTCACGACATACAGCAGGTTGTCCACCTCTTTGGGCAGGGAACCGAACCGGTCTGCGATCTGCCGGGCCAGCCGGTCTATCTCCCTGTCGTCGCGAAGGGCATCCAACTGCTTGTAAATGCGTATTTTCTCTGCGGTGATGTCTATATAATCGTCCGGAATAAAAGCCGGCTGGTCGGTTTCTATGGTGCAGTCTTCCACATAGGTTTCCTGGGTTCTGTGCGTGCTTATGCCTGTTTCCATCCCCAGTTCTTCCATTGCTTCCGACAGGATTTTCTGATATGTCTCATACCCCATGTCGGTGATAAAGCCGCTTTGCTCGGCCCCCAGCAGGTTGCCTGCGCCCCGGATATCCAAATCCTGCATGGCAATATTGAATCCGCTGCCCAGGTCTGAGAATTCTTCGATGGCGCGGAGCCTCCTGCGGGCATCGTCGGTGATGCTGGCAAGCGGAGGGACAATCAGGTAACAGAATGCCTTTTTATTGGACCTGCCCACTCTTCCGCGAAGCTGGTGCAGGTCGCTCAGGCCGATATTCTGCGCCTGGTTAACCAGTATGGTGTTGGCGTTGGGAATATCCAGTCCGTTCTCGATAATGGTCGTGCACAGCAGTAGGTCGTAATCTCCCCGCATGAATGCAAGCATCCTGTCTTCCAATTCTTTAGACTCCATCTGGCCGTGCGCCACGCAGATCTTCATGTCGGGTACCAGCCTGTGCAGGATATCTTCTATGGCCGGGAGTTCCTCCACTTTGTTGTGCAGGAAGAATATCTGGCCTCCCCGGTTGAGTTCATAGCTGATGATACTCTTGATTTCGTCCTCGTTGAACAGGATAATCTCTGTCTGGATGGGAATCCGGTTGGGCGGAGGGGTATTGATGATGGAAAGGTCCCGGGCACCCAATAATGAGAATTGCAGGGTCCGGGGAATAGGAGTGGCTGTAAGGGTGAGCGTATCTACCGACGCCTTTATCTGGCGGAGTTTTTCCTTGGCCCCTACGCCGAATTTCTGCTCCTCGTCGATAATCAGCAGCCCCAGATCCTTGAATTCGAAACCGGAACCCAGGATTTTATGCGTTCCTATCAGGATATCGATACTGCCTTCCTTCAGCCTTTTTTTGATATCCGTAATCTGCTTGGCCGTCTTGAGCCGGCTCACATACTCTACCGTGCACGGAAAATGCTGCAGACGGGATTTAAATGTTTCGTAATGTTGCAGCGAAAGGATGGTGGTGGGTACCAGTACGGCTACCTGTTTTGAATCGGCAACAGCCTTGAAAGCGGCCCGGATGGCCACTTCCGTCTTTCCGAATCCCACATCTCCGCACACAAGCCTGTCCATGGGGCAGTTGTCTTCCATGTCCATTTTCACCGCCTTGGTGGCCTTTTCCTGATCCGGCGTATCCTCGTACATGAAAGAGGACTCCAACTCTTCCTGCAGATAACTGTCCGCGGAAAAAGCAAATCCCGAAGAAGCCTTCCGCTTGGCATAAAGTTGAATCAGGTCCTTGGCAATGTCCTTCATCCGGGACTTGGCGGCCGTTTTCATGGCCCCCCATGTCTTGGATCCCAGTTTGTTGATACGGGGCGCCTCTCCCTCCTTGGAGCGGAAGCGGGATATTTTGTGAAGGGAATGGACCGACACAAAAACGACGTCTCCGCCGTTGTAGAGCAGTTTCACCACTTCACGCACCCGGCCATAATCGTCCTTCATCTTCACCAGTCCGCCGAAAATACCCACTCCGTGGTCTATATGAACGATATAATCGCCCAGATTGAAAGCGCTGAGTTCGTTCAGGGTCAGCTGTTCCGACTTTTCCACCGTCCTTCTCATCCGTACCCGGTGGAAGCGATCAAAGATTTCATGATCCGTGTAGCAGCATATCTTATCGTCTTTGTCGATAAATCCTGCATGGATGTTCTTTCCCTTTATGAAGCCGGGCATCACAGCGTGCTCATCCTGCAGCATGATGGAGCGCAGCCGTTCCAGCTGGCTTTCTTTTTCCCCGTAGATAAATACCTGATAATGATCCTCCATCTTTTCCCGGATGTCGGATATCAGCAGCTCGAAATTCTTATTGAAAACGGGTTGGGGAGCGATATTGAATTTGACGGCATTTACGCCTTCCTTGCTTAACGGAATATCCAGATATACCTTCTTCTTTCCTCTCAATTCCCCGAAAAAAGACTTCTCTTTATACATGTCCGAGGAATCCAGCCACACAAGCATTTCATCGGGAATCAGGGAAGTTATACTCACACCTTCCCCTTCCTCGCTGCCGCGGGAAACAATATCCGGATAAATATCGGCCACATCGGCCGTCGCCGTTGAAAGCTGCGTATTGCAGTCGAACAGATGGATTTTCTCCACTTCATTCCCAAAATAGGTAAGCCGATAAGGTTTATCCATCGAATAGGAAAAAATGTCTATGACAGAACCTCTTACCGCAAACTGCCCGGGAATGGATACAAAATCTACCCGTTCGAAGTTTTCTCCGGTAAGTTTCTGAATCAGCTGGTCATAAGGCATTCTGTCTCCCGTATGGATGCTGAACAGCGCCTCCTGCAGCTGTTTGGGCTCCGGTATACGCTCTTCCAGGGCTTCCGGATAACTGACAATGACAAGAGGCTCTTCGGAGGAATGCTGGATGAGTTTTCCAACGGCGGCGGTACGCTGGACACCCAGGGAAGACTTGTAATTGCTCCTTTCCACCCCTTTCCCCGATTCCGGAAGATAAAAGACGCAATCGCCTTCCAACAGGTTATATAGGTCTGCCGTGCAGTATTCGGCCGATTCCCTGGTGGGGAGGATCACAAAATGAAGGTCTTTATGGACGATTTGCGAAAGGACAAACCAGCGGGAAGACAAGAAAAGCCCGCTGCAGAAGGCTTCACGTGATTCTTGGATGTTCTTCCGCAGCTGTTCCGTCGCTTTTTTACTTATGAACATAAACCTTGTTCTGCCGGTTGAAAAGCTGTTGATAACCCTGTTGACAAGCCTGTTGATAAACTTGATTTTCGGACTTGCTTTTTTATTTAACAGTCTTTTTACCTGTTCTTAAAAGGTTATCAACAAATCATAAAATTTATAAAAGATTAATTATTAAATATTTATGATAGTTTTCAACTTTTTAACAGCAATATATAAAACAACAATTATAAAAATAAAAAAACTATATTTGTATTCGATTTGAACCGATGCCTGTATGAACGAATTCGACCCACATAGCACAATCGACCGCAAAGATAGCGAATTTGACGGAATTATCAGGCCGCAGGGGCTGGATGATTTTACCGGTCAGAAAGAAATCGTCTCCAATCTAAATATATATATCAAAGCGGCGAAAATGCGGGGCGAAGCTTTGGATCACGTTCTTTTCCACGGGCCTCCCGGACTGGGAAAAACCACGCTTGCCCATATTATAGCCAACGAGATGGGGGTGAACATGAAAGTGACTTCCGGACCGGTCCTGGACAAGCCGGGAGACCTGGCCGGGCTTCTCACCTCCCTGGAAACCGGAGACGTCCTGTTCATCGACGAAATTCATCGGCTTTCGCCCGAAGTGGAGGAATATCTGTATTCAGCCATGGAGGATTATGTGATTGATATCATGATAGACAAAGGGCCCGGCGCCCGGTCTGTAAGAATATCACTCAATCCCTTTACGCTGGTGGGGGCCACTACCCGAAGCGGGCTTCTTACCGCGCCGCTCAGGGACCGTTTCGGCATTAACTGCGCCTTGGAATACTATGATGTGGAGGATCTGAAAAGGATTGTGCTGCGCAGCGCCGGTATCCTGAATCTGGCCATCGATGAAGATGCCGCTTACGAGATTGCACTCAGAAGCCGGGGAACGGCCCGTATCGCCAATGCCCTCCTTAAACGTGTACGGGATTTTGCCCAGGTGTTGGGAGACGGACGCATCAATCTGGAAATCACACGTTTCGCCTTGAACAAACTCAAGATAGACAAGCGCGGCCTGGATGCCATCGACAACAAAATCCTGCGTACGCTTATCTTGCTTTTCAAGGGCGGTCCCGTGGGCGTAGGCACCCTGGCCACCTCTATCAGCGAAGATGCCGGTACCCTGGAAGAGGTATATGAGCCTTTCCTGATCAAGGAAGGTTTCATTATCCGTACACAGCGGGGACGGGTGGCTACAGAACTGGCGTATGAGCACCTGGGAATGTCGGAATATCTCTCGCAGCGGAAGTATACCCAGGACGAAAGCGGCTCTCTTTTTTAAGAAAAAGAATAAAAAATCATAATTTAATAGGGAAATATCCTAATTGTTATTGTGGTTTTGCGCAAAAATGATTAAAATTGCAGACTGAATCTAACTAAATTCATTATTTTTAAATATATGGCCGATTCTAAACTTATTTCCAAGATTCCGGACGGACCGTTGGCCGAAAAATGGTCTAAGCGGAAAGCCGAAATCCGGATTGTATCTCCCAACAACAAACGGAAACTTGAGGTCATCGTGGTAGGAACAGGTCTTGGCGGAGCGTCTGCAGCTGCCTCTTTGGGTGAGCTGGGATACAATGTCAAGATTTTCTGTATCAGCGATTCTCCCCGCCGGGCGCATTCCATTGCCGCCCAGGGTGGTATCAATGCTGCCAAGAACTACCAGAACGACAACGACTCTGTGTACCGTCTCTTCTACGACACCATCAAAGGTGGTGACTACCGTTCCCGTGAAGCCAATGTTTACAGGCTTGCAGAGGTAAGCGCCGCCATCATCGACCAGTGCGTGGCCCAGGGCGTTCCTTTTGCCCGTGAATATGGCGGATACCTGGCCAACCGTTCTTTCGGCGGTGTGCAGGTAAGCCGTACTTTCTATGCCCGCGGACAAACCGGTCAGCAGCTCCTGCTGGGTGCCTACGCTTCCCTGAACAAGGAAATCGCCGCCGGTACCGTGAAGAGTTATCCCCGTCACGAGATGCTGGATCTTGTGATTATCAACGGTCAGGCCAAGGGTATCATCGCCCGTAACCTGGTTACCGGTGAAATCGAGCGTTTCGGTGCACACGCTGTGGTCCTTGCCACCGGCGGATACGGAAATACCTATTTCCTTTCCACCAATGCCATGAACTCCAACGGTTCCGCCGCCATGCAGGCCTACCGCAAGGGCGCTTTCTTTGCGAATCCCTGCTTTGCCCAGATCCATCCCACTTGTATTCCCGTGCATGGAGACCAGCAGTGCAAACTGACCCTGATGTCGGAGTCCCTGCGTAACGACGGCCGTATCTGGGTTCCCAAGAAGATGGAAGACGTGATGAAACTGCGCAAGCACGAGATCAAGCCTTCCCAGATTCCCGAAGAGGACCGCGATTACTATCTGGAGCGCCGTTATCCCGCATTCGGCAACCTGGTTCCCCGTGACGTTGCATCCCGCGCCGCCAAAGAGCGCTGCGACGCCGGTTACGGTGTAAACGAGACCGGCCTGGCCGTGTTCCTGGATTTCGCCGACGCTATCAAGCGCCTGGGTCACCAGCGTGTAGAGGAACGGTACGGAAACCTGTTCCAGATGTACGAGAAAATCACTTCCTCTTCTCCTTGGGAAGAGCCGATGATGATCTATCCAGCCATCCACTATACCATGGGCGGCCTCTGGGTGGATTACGACCTGCAGACCACCATCCCCGGCCTGTATGCCATCGGCGAGGCCAACTTCTCCGACCACGGTGGAAACCGTCTGGGTGCATCGGCCCTGATGCAGGGTCTGGCCGACGGATATTTCATCCTTCCCTATACCATCGGCGACTATCTGTCCCATAAGTTCGCAGAGCCCAAGACCGATACCAACGCACCGGAATTCGAGGCCGCTGAAAAGGCTGTCAAGGAGCGTATCGCCAAGATTTTTGCCGTCAAGGGAACCGAGACCGTGGACAGCATCCACAAGAAGCTGGGTCACATCATGTGGGAATATGTGGGCATGGCGCGCAACGAAGCCGGCCTGAAGAAGGCTATCGAGGAAATCAAGAAACTCCGCGAGGAATTCTGGAAGACCGTGCGTGTTCCGGGTACCAACGAGGAATTCAACCAGGAGCTGGAGAAAGCGCTCCGTCTGGTGGACTTCTTCGATATCGGAGAACTGATGGCCCGCGATGCACTGAACCGTCGTGAATCCTGCGGTGGACACTTCCGTGAGGAAATGCAGACGGAAGAGGGCGAGACCAAGCGTGACGACGAGAACTTCATGTATGTGGGTGCCTGGGAATATAAGGGTGAAGGCGTAGAACCGGAACTCCACAAGGAACCGCTCAAGTACGAAAACATCAAGATTGCCACCCGTAACTATAAAGACTAAAGGATTATGGAATATAATGTGAAAGTGTGGCGGCAGAAGAACGCCAAATCGAAAGGTCATTTCGAGACCTATCATGTTACGGATGTGGAGGAAGATGCTTCCTTCCTGGAAATGCTTGATATCCTTAACGATCAGTTGATCCGTAAGGGTATCGAACCCATCGCCTTCGACCACGACTGCCGTGAGGGTATCTGCGGCGCATGTTCATTGTATGTGGACGGCCGTGCACATGGTCCCGACGACCAGGTAACTACCTGCCAGCTGTTCATGCGTCATTTCAAACCGGGCGCAACCATTACCGTAGAGCCTTGGCGCAGCGGTGCGTTCCCTATCATCAAGGATTTGGTTGTGGACCGTGGTGCCTTTGACAAGATTCTGCAGGCCGGCGGTTTCATCACCGTCCGTACCGGAAGTGCCCAGGATGCCAACGATATCCTTATTCCGCACGACGATGCGGAACTCTCCATGGATGCCGCCGCCTGCGTGGGTTGCGGTGCCTGTGTAGCCACCTGTAAGAACGGATCGGCCATGCTGTTTGTGGCTGCCCGCGTAAGTTCGCTGGCACTTCTTCCTCAGGGTAAGCCGGAGGCCGCCCGTCGCGCACGTGCCATGGTGGCCAAGATGGATGAACTGGGATTTGGCAACTGCACCAATACCCGCGCCTGTGAGATGGAGTGCCCGAAGCACGTTACCATCGACCACATTGCGCGTCTTAACAGAGAGTATCTGAAGGCCCGTTTCAGCGAGTAATTACCAAAGGAAGTTATTGAAAGGATATCTTCCTGCATGTATCTCCGCAACGATTTTATAAAGGTCGTTGCGGAGTTTTTCTATCCCTATCTTTTCTTTTGCCGATATAAAGATACAGGGTGTTTTTTCCTCTGCTATCCAACTGTTCTTGAGTTCTTCCAACGTACGGTTGACGGGCTGTTTGGGCTCCAGTGAAAACTCGTCGTAGGGCTCGTAGCTGTAGGCGTCCACTTTGTTGAAAATCACATAGACCGGTTTGTTGCTTGCGCCGATATCTTTCAGTGTCTGCTCCACCACCTGCATCTGTTCTTCGAACTCCGGGTGAGAGATATCTACTACATGCAGCAGAACATCGGCCTCACGTGTTTCGTCCAGGGTACTTTTGAAGGCTTCCACAAGCTGGGTGGGAAGTTTTCTGATAAATCCTACAGTATCGCTGAGCAGGAAGGGTACATTCTCTATGACAACTTTTCTGACAGTTGTGTCCAGGGTAGCGAAGAGTTTGTTCTCTGCAAATACGTCAGATTTTGCCAGTAGATTCATCAAAGTACTTTTCCCTACATTGGTATATCCTACCAGGGCAAGACGCACCAGAGAGCCTCTATTGCCCCTTTGCGTGGCCATCTGCTTGTCTACCTTTTTCAGGTCTTCCTTCAATTTGCTGATTCTCTGCTTTACAATACGTCTGTCTATTTCTATCTGGGTTTCACCCATACCGCCTCTGGTTCCCATGCCGCCTCTTTGTCTTTCCAGGTGGGTCCACATGCCGGCCAGTCTGGGCAGCATGTAATTGTAATGGGCCAGTTCCACCTGCATTTTCGCATAGGATGTCTTGGCTCTTTGTGCAAAGATTTCCAAAATAAGGCTTGTTCGGTCTATGACATCGCTGCAGGCAATCACTTTCTCTATGTTGCGCTGCTGCATGCCGGTGAGTTCGTCATCGAAAATCACATATTCAATCTCGTTTTCCTGGCAATATTGCTTGATTTCCTCCAATTTGCCCGGGCCGATGTATGTAGCCTTATCCGGTCTGTCCAGTCTTTGGGTGAACATTTTGTCGCCGATGGCGCCTGCAGTTTCTGCCAAAAACTGCAATTCGTCCAGATATTCCTTAACTCTGCGTTCACCGCCTTTTTCAAGAATAACACCCACAAAGACGGCTTTATTGGTTTTAAATTCACTCATATCGCGCAAATTTACTAATTTTGCATAAATTTTTCGGTTATGGTTTCTTTTTTTACTGAGGATATCAAGTTTAACTTTAAGGAAAAGCGTCTTACTTCCCGTTGGCTTAAACTTGTTGCCGAGAGTGAAATCCGTCGCCTCGGAGACATTTCCATTATCTTCTGTTCAGACAACTATATTCTGGACGTGAACATGAAATATCTCCAGCATGATTATTTTACGGATATTATCACTTTTGATTATTGTGAAGGTGAAATACTCTCCGGAGACCTTTTCATCAGTATCGATTCCGTCCGTGAGAACGCTGCCTTTTACCATACTGAATTCGAAGATGAACTGAATAGGGTCATTGTCCATGGCGTCCTTCATTTGATTGGTTATGACGACCATTCTGAGGAAGACATTGCTGTCATGCGCTCTAAGGAAAACTATTATCTTTCCCTTCGCGAATTGGTATGACAGGGAAGTTCGACATTATTGTAATTGGCGGCGGCCATGCTGGCTGTGAAGCTGCAATGGCTGCTGCAAATTTAGGATCCTCGGTCCTGCTTATTTCTCCTGATCTATATGGTCTTGCCAAGATGTCCTGCAATCCTGCCGTGGGCGGAATTGCCAAAGGGCAGATTGTTCGGGAGATCGATGCTTTGGGCGGATATACCGGTTTGGTCACTGATGCATGTACGCTTCAGTTTCGCATGTTGAACCGTTCCAAGGGACCTGCCATGTGGAGTCCACGTGCGCAATGTGATAAAAGGAAGTTTTCCCTTACCTGGTTAGATTTTCTATTAAGTAATTCAAAATTAAATATTTACGCGGATTTTGCCGCTAATTTTCTCTTTGAGAATGATATAATTTGCGGTGTTCGTACAGTTACCGGAGCTATTTTTCATGCTCGGGCGTTTGTTTTGACTGCCGGCACGTTCTTAAACGGGCGGATGTTTATCGGCGAACAGATGTTTGAAGGTGGTCGTATCGGCGAGCAGGCTTCTTATGGAATTACTGAACAACTGGCTTCTTTTGGTATTCCTACTGCCCGGATGAAAACAGGAACGCCTCCCCGGATCGATGTCCGTTCTCTGAACCTTTCTTCTCTTGAGCGTCAGGTTGGAGATTCCTCTCCTTCCCGTTTTTCCTTCTTGGATATTCCTTCTGCCGTTCAGGGTTCTGTAAAACAAAGTGACTGCTATATTCTGCATACCAATCTTCGTGTGCATGAGATTTTGAAAAGCGGCTTTGACCGTTCTCCTATGTTTACGGGGAAGATTCACGGTCGTGGTCCCCGCTACTGTCCCAGCATTGAAGATAAACTGCGTACTTTCTCTGACAAGGATTCCCATCAACTTTTTCTGGAACCCGAG
Source organism: uncultured Bacteroidales bacterium (assembly GCA_946187865.1). GTDB lineage: Bacteria > Bacteroidota > Bacteroidia > Bacteroidales > UBA932 > Cryptobacteroides. The sequence goes on along the minus strand of CAMHST010000003.1, from coordinate 69,008 downwards.
GGGGCCGATTCTCCCGAATATTATCTTCAAGGCTTTTCTTCCTCCTTGCCGCTGGAAATTCAACTGGATGCCTTACATGCCATAGAAGGCTTGGAGAATGCTGTTATTTTTAAGCCGGCATATGCTGTAGAGTATGATTATTTCGACCCTCAATTCCTTCATTATTCCCTTGAATCCAAGCTGGTTGAAAACCTTTTCCTGGCGGGTCAGGTTAATGGTACTACCGGTTATGAGGAGGCTGCTGCGCAGGGAATTATGGCCGGAATTAACGCCCACCTTAAACTTCAGGAGAAAGACCCTTTCATCCTGCATCGTGATCAGGCATATATTGGTGTTTTGATCGACGACCTTATTTCAAAGGGAGTTGACGAGCCTTACCGAATGTTTACTTCCCGGGCCGAATTCCGGATTTTGCTCAGGCAGGATAACGCGGATTTCAGGCTTACAGAGTTGTCTTATCATTTGGGTCTTGCCTCAGAACATCGCTATCACCTGTTACAGGAAAAGGTATCACAGGTCCATGAATTAGACGATCTGATAGATTCAGTTAAGCTTAAGCCTGATGTTGTCAATGATTTTCTTAGCTCGATTGGTTCTACCCCTTTATCAGAGTCTAAACACCTCTCTGATCTGATATCTAGACCGGAGGTTTCGCTTGGCGATTTATTACAGTTTGTTCCACGTGGAACTTTTTCAGAAGAGGTTTCTACTTCCGTTGAGATTTCCCGCAAATATGCAGGGTATATCGAGCGGGAAAAACTTCAGGCCGAAAAGAACAATCGCTTGGAATATATCAGGATTCCTGCCGATTTTGACTTCGATAAAATACAGGGATTAACCATTGAATGCAGACAAAAATTGGCAAAATATAAGCCTGAGACCATTTCTCAGGCTTCCAGAATCTCTGGAGTATCTCCAGCTGATATATCTGTTTTATTGGTTTATTTTGGAAGATAAAGTTCCACGTGGAACTTTATAAGCGTTTGAGCGCCTCTTTGATTATATCTTCCACTTTTGCATCGGGTTTGTCTTTTAATATGGCAGGCATTACCTTGGCAATATTGTTTTTGGTGAATCCCAACATGACCAGTGCTGTAGTGGCTTCGTCTACAAGGGCGGAATGATCGGATTTAAATAGGACGGTGGTATCGGTTCCAGCTCCTTTGACAACCTTATCTTTCAGCTCCAAAATGAGCCGCTGTGCACTCTTGAGCCCGATTCCTTTGACACTTTTAATCCGGTTGATATTTTCTGACAGGATGGCTTGGCGGATTTCTTCCGACGTTAGGGTGGAAAGCATCATCCTGGCAGAGGCCACGCCGATACCGGATACACTGATCAAGAGGCGGAACAATTCACGCTCGTCTTTTGTCGCAAATCCGAAGAAAAGTTCTTCGTCTTCCCTGATATAGTGATGGATATACGCGACAGCTTGCGTTTGCGTTTGAAAAGCTTCATAGGTTTGCAGGGAAATAAGGATAGAATACCCTATTCCGGCGTTTTCCAGGATTAACTCTGTTGGGGTTAATTCAATGATTTGTCCTTTAATATAGTCTATCATATTGCAAAATTATGTAAATTTGCAGACTTATACAAGTTAGTTTATGACGGTGAAAGATATACGTACACAGTTCCCTATACTGGATATTCCGGTATACGGGAAACCTTTGGTGTACTTGGACAATTCAGCTACTTCCCAGCGGCCGCAAGCCGTTTCTCAGGAGTTGGTCAAACTTGCCGGATCGGCCAATGCCAATATTCACCGTGCCGTACATTTTCTTGCAGGAAAAGCGACCGACGCCTATGAGAATACCCGGGACTTTGTACGGGAGTATTTGAATGCTTCTTCCCGCGAAGAGATTGTTTTTACTTCGGGAACCACTGCTGCCATTAACCTGGTTGCCTTCTCGTTCGGAGAAGCTTTTGTCGGAGAAGGAGACGAGATTATTGTCTCTGCAGCCGAACACCATTCCAATATCGTTCCCTGGCAGATGCTTTGCGAACGTAAAAAAGCAGTGCTTAAAGTCCTTGACATTCAAGAAAATGGCGTACTCTTGCCCGAGTGTTTGGAAAAATTGATTTCTGAGCGCACTAAAATTGTAGCTATTACTCAGATTTCCAATGTATTAGGAATAATTAACCCAGTACAGGAAATTGTCTCAATTTGCCATAAAAAGGGCGTTCCGGTACTTGTTGACGGCGCCCAGGGCGTTGTTCATTCAAAAGTGGATGTCCAGCAGTTGGATTGTGACTTCTACGTCTTTTCCGGACATAAGGTTTTTGCTTCTACGGGAACCGGTGTCTTGTATGGAAAAAAGAAATGGCTGGATGCCATGCCCCCCTACATGGGCGGCGGTGAAATGATCAAGTCAGTCAGTTTTTCCGGAACCACCTATGCTCCCCTTCCGGAAAAGTTTGAAGCCGGCACGCAGAATTTCAATGCCGTCCCCACCCTGATTCCCGCCCTCACCTTTCACAAGGCCTGCCTGGAAGATAAAGAAATACTTGAGTATCAGAATAATATAAAAGAATATATATATTCTTCCCTAACTGCCGATTCGCGGATTACACTATATGGTCGTCCTGAAAGCATTCAGGATAAGATTAACCTGTTCTCTCTGGCGGTCCGGGGCGCCCATCACGAAGATCTGGCACTTATCTTGGATAAAATGGGGATTGCCGTACGCTCCGGACAAATGTGCGCCGAGCCCCTGATGGACCGCCTTGGAGTTACCGGCCTGCTCAGGACATCTTTCTCCTGGTACAATACGATGGAGGAGGCGGAATACTTTGTAAACAGCCTTAAAAAGGCCATAGAAATGCTATCGTAGAAGTAGATGAGTATGAGTTTAGACGAAAAGAAACAGTCGGTCATAGAGGATTTTCAGCTTTATGACGAGTGGCTGGACAAATATGAATACTTGATTGAACTGGGTAAAAACCTGGATCCTTATCCGGAAGAGCTCAAAACGGATGAACATTTGATAAAAGGTTGTCAATCAAGAGTTTGGTTGGATTATCACATTCAGGATAACCGGATTTTTTTCCGGGCCGACAGTGACGCTATCATTACTAAGGGAATCATCTCGCTGCTGATCAGCGTTTATTCGGGGCGCACCCCCGAAGAAATTGCCGCGGACGATTTCGGCTTTGTGGCAGAAATCGGCCTTAAGGACAACCTCTCCCCCACCCGGGCCAACGGACTTGTTTCCATGATAGAAACCATTAAGACAGTTGCCGAAAATGCCAGATAAAGAAGTACTTACAGCAGAGGATGTAAAAGCTTTGCAGCCGTTGTATACAGCTGTTATCGCGGCTATGAAGGAAGTGTACGATCCGGAAATTCCGGTGAATGTGTATGACTTGGGCCTGATTTACGAACTCACCATTAATAAAGCCCGGGAAGTTTCCATCCTGATGACTTTTACAGCCCCCAACTGCCCGATGGCTGACCAGGTGATCGCTGAAATCCAACAAGTGGTGCAAGATGTTCCCGGGGTTACCAAGTGCAGCATTGAACTCACCTTCGACCCTGTATGGGACCGCAGTATGCTCTCTGAAGAGGCTCGCGTAGAACTGGGTCTGGACTACGAAGAGGACGATTACGGCAAATTGGACAACGAGTAATGGAGCGGGTAGAAGTATATTTGGGACTGGGTTCCAACCTTGGGGACCGTGACGTGAACCTGCTTAGGGCCGTCAACCTCCTGGACCAGGCTTTTGGTACGCATCCGGAGCGTATATCCCGTATCGTAGAAACCCCTTCCTGGGGCTTTGAAGGCCCCGATTTCCTTAATTTATGTGTGTTGTACCGGCTCCCCCGGCAAGGTTCGCCCAAAGACCATGCAACGGAGATTCTCCGCCAGGTAAAGTCGGTGGAGAAAGCGATGGGACGTGAGGAAGACCTTGTTTATGACGGGGATGGAAACCGTATCTACCATAATAGGATTATCGATATAGATATTCTTTGCTATGGGACAGAAATTATTAAAACTGAATATCTTACGGTCCCACACCCGCTTATTGCGCAGCGCGATTTCGTGAAAAAGCCGCTCTTGGAGATTTCCAAACCCAATATCCGCTCTGCGTTTCCCGATATTTTTGCGTAAATTTGCAAGATGTACCTTTGTGGTAAAAGAAGATTAATACTTGTTATATATGACTCAGGACGAATTATTTAAAGTACTTGTAGCCCATTGCAAGGAGTATGGATTCATTTTCCCCTCCTCCGAAATCTATGACGGACTTGCCGCCGTTTACGATTACGGCCAGATGGGTGTTCAGCTCAAGAACAACATCAAGAATTACTGGTGGGAAGCCATGACTCGCCTGAACGAGAATATCGTGGGCATCGATTCCGCCATTTTCATGCATCCCCGCATCTGGGAAGCCTCCGGCCACGTGAGCGCCTTCAACGACCCGCTGATCGACAACAAAGACTCCAAAAAACGCTATCGTGCGGATGTCCTCATCGAGGATTACCTGGGCAAGATCGAGGAAAAGATCGAAAAAGAGGTGGCCAAGGGAAAGAAGAAATTCGGCGACAGCTTCAACGAGGAGCAGTTCCGCGCCACCAATCCCAACGTCTTGCGTGAAAAAGCCAAGTGGGAAGAGGTCCACAACCGCTATGTGGCTGCAGAAAAGGCCAACGACTTTGCCGAATACCGCCAGATCATCATTGACTGCAACATCGTTTGCCCCATCAGCGGTACCTGCAACTGGACGGAGGTTCGCCAGTTCAACCTGATGTTTTCCACTTCCATGGGCAGCACGGCAGAGGGTGCAAACACCATTTATCTGCGTCCGGAGACCGCCCAGGGCATTTTCGTGAACTATCTTAACGTCCAGAAGACCGGCCGCATGAAGATTCCGTTCGGCATCGCCCAGATCGGAAAAGCCTTCCGCAACGAGATTGTGGCCCGCCAGTTTATTTTCCGCATGCGCGAGTTCGAGCAGATGGAAATGCAGTTCTTTATCAAGCCCGGAACAGAGCTGGAATGGTTCAAAAAATGGAAAGAGACCCGCATGAAATGGCATGTGAACCTGGGAATGGGTGCCGAGAATTACCGTTTCCACGACCATGAGAAGTTGGCACACTATGCCAACGCAGCCACCGACATCGAGTTCAACTTCCCCTTCGGCTTCAAGGAGCTGGAAGGTATCCACAGCCGTACCAACTTCGACCTGGGGAACCACCAGAAGTTCTCCGGCAAAAAGATCGAATACTTCGACCCGGAAGAGAACACGTCCTATACCCCTTATGTGATCGAGACCTCTATCGGCGTAGATCGTATGTGCCTGGCCGTATTGGCCCACTCTTATACCGTAGAGAAGCTGGAAAACGGCGAGGAGCGCGTTGTAATGCGTATTCCCGCTCCCCTTGCACCTATCAAGGTGGCCGTGATGCCGCTGGTGAAGAAAGACGGCCTGCCCGAGATCGCACAGAAAGTGGTGGACCTGCTCAAGTACGATTTCTCTTATCAGTACGACGAGAAAGACTCCATCGGCAAGCGTTACCGCCGCCAGGATGCCATTGGAACGCCCTTCTGCGTTACCGTAGACCACGACACGGTCAATGACGGCTGCGTTACCGTACGCGACCGTGACACCATGACCCAGGAGCGGGTAAAGATAGAAGACCTTCGCGACATGATTGACAAGAAGGTTTCCCTTACCAATCTCCTTCGGAACCTCTAAGCCCATGGGCCCGCTGGCGCTTCTTATAACTGCCATTCTGGCCACCCTGGTCCTGTATTTCTGGGCCAGGAAGGCTCAGCTGGAAAAGCAGCTCATGGAAGAGCGGGAAGAGAATGAACGTATTCTCTCCGTGGCGGAAGACCTTCGTTCGCGCCTGCGCTCGCTGGAGCGCAGGCCGGACAAATCTAAAGCGGCGCTGTCCGGATATAACACCCTGGACCGCCTGTGCGAGCAGTACTATATCTATGAGGGGACAGACAACTTGCAGCCCCGCATCCTTAAGGAAGTGCGCTCAATTGTGGAGGGGCTCCGGAAAGACCCTTCCGCACAAAAAATCCTGGAACAGGCACTGAATGAAAGTGCCGACAATGTGATGGTAAAGCTGCGCGAAACCTTTCCCAAATGGAAGGAAGAAGACTTCCTCCTATACCTGTTTTCGGCTTCCGGATTCTCCTCTACAACCATCTCTACCCTCTTGGAAAAGGATAAGCCGTACGTTTATAACAGGCTTTATCGCCTGAAAGAACGCATTAAATCCGCTGCTTCTGAGCACCAGGATCTCTTCCTGGGATGCCTGGAAAAATAATTTTTTTAATAAGTGGCGAACGGCTGAAATTTGAGGGTTTTCGACATGTATTTTTGAGGGTGAGAGTTTTTGGTGAGTTGTTACGTTTGTAACGCATTAATAATCAGTTGTTTCTAAAATCGCCCTGCGAGATTTATTTTCCGAAGAAGTTTTTTCTTGCAAAAAAAAGGTGCGACCTTTGCATAGGAAAAAATCAAAAATCAATTAAAACAATAAAGTCATGGAAGTAAAGAAGAGTCCCAAAGCCAGTCTTGAGAACAAGAGACTGCTGCTCACCGAGGCAGGTCTTGTGATTGCCCTCCTCGTGGTTTACGGAGCCTTCAACTACTCTTCCCGCGAGGCACAGGTTGCCGTGCTGGAAGACACCACCCAGGCGGTAGTGGAGGACGAGATGATCGCTATCCAGAACGAGCTTCCCCCGCCCCCGCCCGAGGCCCCGTCCATCCCTCAGCTGTCCGACCAGATCGATATCGTGGACGATGATATCAAACTGGACGACGACATGTTCATGAACCTGGAAGACGACTCCAACCTGGCCGTCGATATCCAGGACTACCGCGAAGCAGAAGTTGAGGAAGAGGAAGTGGAAGAGGAAGCCATTCCGTTCCAACTCGTAGAGCAGAAGCCTTCCTTCAACGGCGGAGACGCCAACGAGTTCTCCAAGTGGGTGAACTCCCGTCTGCAGTATCCGGAAATCGCCAAGGAGAACGGTGTGCAGGGCCGTGTTACCCTGATGTTCACCGTAGAGGCCGACGGCCGCGTCACCAACGTGCGCGTAGTCCGTGGCGTGGATGAGTCCCTGGACAAGGAAGCCGTCCGCGTTGTCTCCAGCTCTCCGAAGTGGAAGCCGGGCCGTCAGCGCGACCGCGCTGTGAAGGTAACCTACACCTTCCCTGTGATCTTCCAGCTCCGATAAGCCGTCGGAAACAGTCTTTGAAAGCCGTGGCGGAAAACCGCTGCGGCTTTTTTTTGTAGGTTGGGGGTGAAAACATAGCCGGCAATCCTCACAAATGGGGATTGTGGAAGACATGCGCAGCCGGAATTTCTACAGTGACAGCCCTTACCGTTATGCCAAACCGGACCAATATGCGCTGGACCCCAGCCACGGACGGGTGGATATCCCGCACGCTGTAATCTATCTGGGATATGATTTCGGGAAGGGATGGTCGCTCCAGACAGAAATCGAATTTGAACATACCGGCACAGGAACCGCCTTCGAGCGCGAATACGAGGAGGCGGCCGAATGGGAGTCCGAGATTGAAAAAGGCGGCGAAGTGGAGCTGGAACAGTTCTGGATCCAGAAATCCTTCTTCCCCCAGCTGAACGTCCGGGTTGGACACATCATCGTCCCGGTGGGCGGTCTGAACAACGCCCATGAGCCCCTGAACTTCTTCAATGTCTATCGGCCCGAAGGGGAATACACCATCCTGCCCTCTACCTGGCACGACACCGGAATCAGTATCTGGGGCCAGGCAGGCGGCTGGCGCTACGAGGCCATGGTGGTGGCCTTCAACGGCATCATGGGCGTGGCCGTCCCTTCCCGGGAGGCCAGCGAGAACCTTCGGGATGTGAGCCTGGTGGTTCTGTATCCCGCTGTGTTCCTGCTTACTTTCGGCACCTTCCTGGGTGCGGTGTGGGCCAATATTTCCTGGGGCAGTTACTGGGCCTGGGATCCCAAGGAGACCTGGGCGCTCGTCACCATGCTGGTGTATTCGTTCACCCTGCACGGCGGTGTCCTCAAGCCCTTCCGCAGTCCCCGCTTCTTCCACTGGTACACCATCGGGGCTTTCATCTGCGTACTGATCACTTACTTCGGCGTGAACCTGATTCTGGGCGGCATGCATTCGTATGCTTAAGAATTAATTGCTATCTTTGCAACGAGCAAAGAATAACGCAATGGCAGAATCATTCTCTGAAATAGGCAGAATAGAGGCGATAGACCAGCTCTATCGCCTCTCTGCGTACAATCCGGTCTCCGGTCTCAGCTACCGCTCGGAAAAGGGCGGCAAGGTAATCACAGCCACCCGGATGCTGCTGGAAGGCATAGACTTCAACCTGGTGTATTTTCCGCTGAAACACCTGGGTTACAAAGGAGTAGTGGGCGTGACGGGAGAGCTCTATGCAGCCCTGGCACATCCCAAGCTCCTGAATGTGACGCTGGGCGTGTCGGCCAAATTGGATTACCCGCAGGTGAAAGACCTTTGGATGGGAATTACCGTGGCGGCCAAGGAACACGGCTACGAGGCGGTGAACCTGGAGCTGCAGCCCTCCAATAACGGGCTGTATATCAGCTTGTCGGCCACCGGAGAAACGTCCCTTCTCACGGACAAGCGCCGCATGGGGGCCAAGAGCAAGGACCTCATCTGCGTGTCCGGCAGCCTGGGTGCAGCCTATCTGGGCCTGCAGCTGCTGGAGCGGGGCGCCCGGGAATTCACGGAAAAAGGCACGCAGCCGGACATGGCCAAATACAAGATGCTGGTGGGGGACTACCTGCGCCCGGAACTGGACAGCGCCGTGGTTTCCAAACTGGAAGATGCGGAAATCTATCCGCCCTACGGCTACTTTGTCACCCGCGGCCTGTCAGACGCCCTGAAGCGCCTCACGCGGGACAGCGGCCTGGGCGCCAAGGTCTATGCCGACAAAATCCCCTTTGAGGGCAACAGTTTCCAGCTGGGGAAAGAGCTGGACATCGACCCTGTCTCCGCAGCCATGAACGGCGGGGACGACAACCGCCTGCTCTTCGTGGTACCCATCCTTTATCTGGAGAAATTCCGCCGGGACTTCCAGACTTTCGACATCATCGGCCACCTGGCCCAGCCGGAGGCGGGCACCGTGCTCGTCACCCCGGAAGGCGTGGAATTCCCCGTCAAGGCCCAGGGCTGGAGCGAAGATTAAACCGACAAGCTTTATTGTGAATCCGGGAAGAAAGAAGTATCTTTGTTCCTATGAGTTTTGTACACCTTCATGTCCACACCCAGTACTCCATCCTGGACGGACAATCCTCCATAGAAAACCTCTTTAACCGGGCCGACGAGCTGGGTATGCCCGCCCTTGCCATCACGGACCACGGCAACATGTACGGCGTCAAGGAGTTCTTCAAGTACGCCAAGAAGCACCCGAACGTAAAACCCATCATCGGCTGTGAGATTTACGTGTCCAAAGGGGACCATCGGCTCAAAGAAAAGGGGTACTACCACCTGATTCTGCTGGCCAAGAACTACCAGGGGTACCTGAATCTGGTAAAAATCGTGTCCGAAGGGCATGTGAACGGCATGTATTACCGCCCCCGGGTGAGCCATGAGGTGATAGAGAAGTACCACGAAGGCCTTATCTGCAGCAGCGCCTGCCTGGCCGGAGAGGTGCCCAGGGCCATTATGGCCAAGGATTCGGACGCGGTGGAAAAGGCCATCCTCTGGCACAAACGAGTGTTCGGGGAAGACTATTACCTGGAGGTGATGAAGCACAAGACGGAAGTTCCCGGGCTGTCCAACGAGCTTTACGAGCAGCAGTGCTACTACACGGAAGAAATCTTCAAGCTGGCGCAGAAGTACGGCGTCAAGGTCATCGCCACCAATGACGCGCACTTTGTGCGCAAGGAAGACGGCCCCGTGCACGACCGCCTGATCTGCCTCACAACCAATGCTTACATAGACGACCCTTCCCGCCTGCGCTATACCCAGCAGGAGTATATCAAGACAGAGGAAGAGATGCTCGCCCTGTTCCCGGACCATCCGGAAGCGCTGGAGAACACCCTGGAAGTGGCCGGCAAGATAGAGAGCTATTCCATTGACCGTGAGCCGGTTCTGCCGGTATATGAGATAGACCCCGCCTTCATGGCCGACATAGATCGGCACCTGGAGCAGTACAAGGACATCATCGACGCCGGCCGCTGTGACAAGCACGGCAATTACCGCGGAGACGGTTTCTGCCACTCGGTGGCGTATCTGTGCCATCTTACCTTCGCGGGCGCCCATGAGCGCTACGGGGAAAACCTGACGCAGGAGCAGCAGGAAAGAATTGATTTCGAGCTCAAAACCATCTGCCGGATGGGTTTCCCGGATTATTTCCTCATTGTCCAGGACTATATTGCAGCCTCCCGCGCCATGGGAAGCATGGTGGGGCCGGGCCGTGGCAGCGCCGCCGGGTCCGTCGTGGCCTACTGCCTCCGGATTACCAACCTGGACCCCATCAAGTACCAGCTCCTGTTCGAGCGTTTCCTGAATCCGGACCGGATCTCCATGCCGGATATCGACGTGGATTTTGAAGACCTGACCAAAGCCCACGATTACGTGGAAAAGAAGTATGGGGTAAGCCACGTCTCCCGCGTAATCACCTTTGGCACCATGGCGGCGAAAAGCGCCATCAAGGACGTGGCCCGCATCAGCCACGTCTCCATCGACGAAAGCAACCGGCTCACCAAGATGGTCCCGGACCGCCTGAGCGAGAAAAAGGAAAAGGAGTATCCCTATAACGCCAAACTGGATGAATTAAAGCCCGGTTTCAAGATTGTGGAACATGATGGAAAAGTGTTCCAGAAGGGCCTGGAGGACGTGGATGTCAAGATTACCCTCAAAAACTGCTACCGCCTGGTGCCGGAGTTTATCGAGGAACTGAAAAACGGCCCGGAGATCAACAAGGAAGTGCTGAAATATGCCCAGGCCCTGGAGGGCTGTGTGCGCCAGGTGGGCATGCACGCCTGCGCCACCATCATCGGCCGGGGAGACCTTACGGACTACCTGCCCATCTGCCTGTCCAAAGATAAGGAAACGGGCCTGGATGTGCGCACCTCCCAGTACGACGGCCATTATATAGAGGATGTGGGCATGCTCAAGATGGACTTCCTGGGCCTGATCACCCTTCAGATCATCCACAACTGCCTGAACCTGATTAAGGCCCACCACGGGGAAGACATAGACATCGAAGCCATCCCCATCGACGACAAGCCCACCTATGAGCTCTACGGCCGGGGAGACACCACTTCCGTGTTCCAGTTCGAATCGGAAGGCATGAAAACCTGGCTCCAGAAGCTGCGTCCCTCCCGTTTCGAGGACCTCATCGCCATGAACGCCCTCTACAGGCCCGGGCCGATGGATTACATCCCGGATTTCGTTGCCCGCAAGCTGGGCGAACAGGCCATCGAGTACGACCTTCCGGAGATGGAGGAGTTCCTGCAGGATACCTACGGCGTCACCGTGTACCAGGAGCAGGTGATGCTGCTTTCCCAGAGGCTGGCCGGCTTCACCAAAGGCGAGGCCGACAAGCTCCGCAAGGCCATGGGCAAAAAGCAGATAGACATCCTGAACTCGCTCAAGGACAAATTCATGAGCGGCGGTATCGCCAACGGCCACCCGGAAAAAATCCTGGACAAAATCTGGAAAGACTGGGAGAAGTTCGCCCAGTACGCCTTCAACAAGTCCCACGCCACCTGCTACGCCTGGGTAAGCTACCAGACCGGCTGGCTCAAATGCCACTATCCGTCGGAATTCTTCGCTTCCTGCCTGGACTGTGCCAAGAGCATGGAAGAGATCGTAAAGATCATGGACGACTGCAAAGGCCACGGTATCAAGGTGCTCAGTCCGGACGTGAATGAGAGCGAAGCCCATTTTACGGTGAACAAGAACGGAGATGTGCGTTTTGCCCTGGGCAGCATCAAGGGTTTTGGCGCCAACGTCGTAGATGCCATTATTAGGGAACGTGAAGAAAACGGCTTGTTCACAGACGTTTACGACTTTGTGGAACGGATGGCCGGCAGCGTGAACCGCAAGAGCTTCGAGAGCCTGGTGAACTCCGGTGCTCTGGACAGCTTCGGCCACAAACGCAGCATGTACTTCCAGTTCGGGCGCGGCGGGGAAATGTTCATAGACCTGGTTACCCGCTACGGAGACCTGTATGCCAACGACACCCTGTCCGGCGCGGCCTCCCTGTTCGGCGACATGGAAGAGATGAAGCCGGAACGCCCGCCCCTCCCGGACACAGAGGGGGAAATGGATATCATGGAAATGCTCCAGCGGGAAAAGGACCTGGTGGGTATGTACCTGAGCTCTCACCCGCTGGACCGTTACAGCTTCGAAATCAAGAACTTCACCAACTGCCAGCTGGCCAATCTGAGCAATTTCGTCAGCGAGTGCGAGGCCAAAAAGCAGACGGCCAAGGTGTATGTCGCCGGTATCGTGACCGACTTCAAGACGCTCACCACCAAAACCGGCAAACCCTATTCCCGCACCGTGCTGGAAGACTACAGCGGCTCCTACGAGCTGGCCCTCTTCGGCAAAGACCATGAGAACTTCATGCAGTACATGGTCCCCAAGTCGGCCCTGTTCCTGGAGGGCGTGGTGGAGGAGAAATTCTTCCTGAAGCAGGAGGAGCGTGCGCAGGGAAAAACGGCCCCGTATGCCTTCAAGGTGCGGAAAGTTACACTGCTGGGCAATATTTCGGACGATATCCTTTCCGGATTCAGCATGGATATCACCACGCCGATGCTAACGCAGGCCTTCCGCGAAGACCTGGTGAAGGTAATCAAGCATCACAAGGGCAACATTCCGCTCACCCTGTACCTCTTCGATCCGCAGACCCGGTACCGCATTCAATTCATTTCCAAGAAATTCCAGGTTGCCGTAACCTCTGAATTCATCCAGGACCTCCAGCGCATCGGGATAGACCGCTACGAGGTGTTGCGCAAGTAAGGAAGCCCATGGAGGCTTTCTGCTTGCGGTTCAGCGCATTAAGAAAATACCCTGCTGTCAACAGGCAGCAGGGTATTCTATTAAGTAATTAAGGGTCAATTACTTCAGCCCTTTCTCAATCTGGTTGGCAATGGAGAGCCAGTGGGCCTTGGTGGCAGCGTCTCCGCCCTTGCCCTTGGCGGTCTTCTTCTGGATGTCCAGGAGCTGGCCCAGAATCAGGGCGCGGCTGCCGGAATTGGCCGATGCATCACTCTTAACAACGTTCAGGGCGGTGGTCACGTAGCGCTGCTGCAGGTAGCGGCGGTAGCTGTCGGCCTTGCCACCCTTGTCCAGCTCGGTGAAAACCATGCCGTAGAGGTCTTCCAGGTACTCTTCCGGGGTGTAGTTGCCGCTGCCATACTGGGCGAACTGCTCCATGCGGTCCAGCTTGGCGGTACTCACCAGCGCGCTCACGACGCTGTTCACCAGCGGGTACAGGTTGTTGTCCGGACGGTCGGTGATGTTGAAGATGTACGGGACATCCACCAGCCAGGTAGGTTTGCGGAAGATATTCTCGTTCAGGAAGTCCAGGGCCCTCTTCTGGCGGGCCTTGGGGACGGGCTCGTACTTGGGACCGGGCTCCTCGATGCTCTTGTTGGTGATGAAGCGTCCGCCGATATTGCCGGCCACATGGCCCAGATAGCGGTTGAACTGGCCGATCACAGCCGTGTACATCCTGTCGATGTTCTCGTACTGGTCTCCCTCTTCCTTGTTCCATTCGGGAATCTGGCCGATCATGCGCTTGAGGTTCTGGATACCGTAGTTGCTGGCGGCAACGGCGTCGTCGGAGAGGTCTTCGGTCAGGGCGCGGGGATCCCCGTCACGGCCCTCGCCGCCGAACCACAGGCGAGGATTGTCGGCAAGGCGGGCGACGATGACCTTGTTCCAGTACAGGTGGTCTTCCTTGGAGGTCTTGAAGTAAGTGGGGGTATAGCCGAACTCGATGGCCCACTTGTCGTAGTCGTTGATGCGCGGGTAAATGCCCTCCTTGGAGATATTGTCCTCCGGCTGGGCCACGTAGTTGAAGCGGGCGTAGTCCATAATGGAGGCGGTGTGGCCGTTCTTCTCCACCCATTCCTTGTTACGGAGGTTCTCGACAGGAGTCTTGCTGCTTGCGCCCATGTTGTGGCGCAGGCCAAGGGTATGGCCCACCTCGTGGGAGGACACAAAGCGGATGAGGTCTCCCATCAGCTCTTCGTCATACTTGATTTTGCGGGCGCGGGGGTCGATCATGCCGGCCTGCACCTGATACCAGTCGTGTACCAGGGTCATCACATTGTGGTACCAGCCGATATGGCTCTCGAGAATCTCTCCGGAGCGGGGGTCGTGCACGTTTGGACCGTAGGCGTTGGCGATGGGAGAGGCCAGGTAACGGATCACGGAGAAACGGGCGTCTTCCAGGCTCATGCCCAGTTCCTCGGCATTCTCCGGCCATTCCTCGGCATGGATGGCGTTCTTCCATCCGGCCTGCTCAAAGGCTTTGGCCCAGTCGTTTACACCGGCGATCAGGTACTTGCGCCACTGTTTGGGGGTAGCGGGGTCGATGTAATAGACAATGGGCTTGATGGGCTCCACCAGCTCTCCGCGCTGCTGCCGTTCACGGTCTTCGGGACGGGCTTCCAGACGCCAGCGGGTGATGTAGGTAATGTCCTCTACCCCCTGCTGCTCATCCGAGAACTGGCTGTAGCGGCCGGCGAAATAGCCCACGCGGGAGTCGAACCAGCGTTGCTGCATGGGTTTTTCGGGCAGCAGCACCATGGAGGTGTTCAGCACCAGGGTTACAGCACCGGCTTCCCGGCCGGCGGGCAGGGACTGGGACATCTGGGGACCGCCCTGGCCCATACCCGGGCCGCCCTGCGGCTGGTTGTACGAATAAGTCTTGGTAACAGTTATTTCCGTGTTGATGGGATAGGTGCGGATGCTGTTGATGAAGGAAGCGTCGCCCTTCACGCCGCCCAGGTTGCCGGCCCGCTTGGTGCGGGCATCCAGGGAGACCACCTGCACGTCGCCCTCAAACAGGGTGTTCACCTTGATGCGGGTGGTGCCGGGGGTGCTGTCCTTTTCCGGCTTGAAGGAGGCTACAATCGGGTTTTCTGAGCTCACTTTCACGGCTTTATAGATGGCCTGGTCTTCGTCGGCCTGGATGGTGAGGACGTCGGCCCGCAGGAGCAGGTTGCCGTTGGAGGCCTTCTCCCAGTAGAGCATACTCTCGTTCACCTCTTCACCGCCGTAGGTGCTGGCACCCGGGGTGTTGCTCACGTAGCGGGTCACAGCCAGGATCCGGCGGCCCAGCAGACTGTCCGGAATCTCGAAGTACCAGTCTTTCTCGTTCTGGGCCACGCCGAACAGGCCCGGTTTGAAGCTGAGCTTAGGGGCTTCTTCTTTCTTCTCTGCAGGGGCTTCCTTGGAATCCGGAGCGGGACCTCCCGGGCGCGGACCCCTTCCCTGCGCTTGTGCCGACAGGCAAACGATTGCCAGGGCAGACAGTAAGGTAAGAATCTTCTTGTCCATAGATGTAAGTGTTTTATGGCGGTGAAGTTAAATAAATTTTTTTAAAATAGGAAGTATCCGTCCTATTCTTCTTGTCTTGCCTGGTTCACCGGGATGGACCGGCCGTCACTGTACGCGACGATCCGCGCCTGAGGAAATCCTGCTTTCCGGACCTGGTTCAGATGCAGCAGGGCGGCCCTGTAAGTGGGGAAGAGCCCGGCAAAGTAGGCATAGCGCAGATTGGCGTTGAGCCGCTCATAGACCGGAGAAAGCCCGTTCAGGTCTTGTACGGAGAGGCGGGCGGCCGATGTGCACAGAAAAATCTGATACACGACACCTTCCGGCAGAACGGCGTCAGGGGAGAAATGGCCCTCCGCATCCACGGAAAAAAGCGATGTCTGCCCGGTTTGCTCCAGGGTCATGTCCAGGGGGAGTCCCATCGGCCGTTTCTCGAAGTGGAAAGCCGTGTCCGCTCCGGAAGTGGCGGATGCGGGGTCCTGGGTGGCGGATCCCCTCCTGAGAAAGGCCGACTCCACCCGGCGGATTTCTTCCCGGGCCGATGCAATCCTGCGCCTGAGCGGGCTCAGCGCGGTTTCCCGTTCCAGGATCTGGGCCTTCAGGGCTTCAGCTTCGGTTTCGGCTGCCTGGACCAGACGTGCACGAAGGGCGTCCAGGTCTGTTTCCCGCCGGTACAGGGAATCCCTGAGGGTGCGCAGCTCGGCCATCTTGCGCATATACAGGCGCGTGTCGGCCGTGCCGGATGTGCGGTGGCGGGGAGACGCGGCATTGGAGGGTTCCAGCGTGCAGAGTGTTTTCAGCTCGTCCGGATCTTTGACGGGTGTCCGGAGCGGAGACTCCTCATATTCAACGACATATACGTAGAGGCTATCTGTCCCGCAATCTCTGTTGGAGGCGAAGACGGTGTATTTTCCGTCTTCGGAATCGGCCATCAGGAAATCGTCCCAGGGGGAGTTGTAGGGGAATCCCAGGTTCACCGGTTCTCCCCAGATGGCATTGGCGTCGTCCCAGGCCGATGCGTAGATGTCCAGTCCGCCCATGCCGTTCATGCCGTCGGAGGCGAAATAGAGCGTGCGCCCGTTGGCCGACAACATGGGAAGCACCTCGCTTCCAAGCGACAACAGGGATTCAGACAGGTGCCGGGGGGTCCGCCACAGGGAGTCCCGGTCTTCGGAGAGGAAGAGGCTCCGGGCTCCGGCGGCGTCCCGGGCCGAGAAATACACCACGTCGTCCCCGTCCTTCAGATAAACCGGGAACGTCCCTTCCTGGTCCAGCGGGCTGGGGGAGGGGTGCCATGCCCCGGCGGGCAGGGGATAGTAGAGGAAATAGTCCGCGCGGGAGAATTTTTGCCGGGCTACCACCCGCGGGTTGGCGCATTGGTCGCTGAGGCTTATCGCGCTGCGTATCTGATTCAGCGTTTTTTCAGAAACCGCTTCTCCGGCTGGCTGGCAGGCCTGGAGCGCTTCTTCGAAACGATAGGCGCGCAGAAGGCTGTCGGCCCGCTCCGGTACCCGGACGGAACGGGGCTGTTCCTGCCCCGATACGGAGAAGGAAAGCACCAAAAGTGTCAGGATGGCGGAGAAAAACTGCTTTTGCATACGGGTTTTAGTCTGCAAAATTAAGAAATAGTTGCGAGAAAGTTCGGTAAATCAGAAAAAAATCGTAAATTTGCAGCCTATTTTGCCGTAGTGTCTAATGACGCGACGGATTGGTTTGTAAAAACATATAAAATTTTAAAGATAAATTAACATGCAAAGCAAAGGTTGGATCAGATTTGTTGCCATCCTGCTCGGTATCGCCAGCATCTGGCAGCTCTCCTTTACGGCCATTTCCCGTATCCAGGAGAGCAAGGCTGCAAAATACGCAGAAGAGCAGGCGCAGCAGTTTATTGAATCAAACAACATTGCCCCGGAAATCCGCGAGTTTGCCCTGGATTCCGTGGCGAACATCAGGAACCGCGCCTACATCGACTCCATCAGCGCAGAGAAAGTTTTCCTGGGATACACCTATCAGAGTGTAAAGGAAAAGGAAATCAACCTGGGTCTGGACCTCAAGGGCGGTATGAACGTGATGCTGCAGGTACAGCTGGAAGATCTGGTGAAGGCCCTCTCCGGAGGCAGCACGGATCCTGACTTCGTGGCAGCCCTCGCCCAGGCCAAGGCCAATAACGTGAACTCCAGCGCAGACTTCATCGGCCTGTTCGAGGAAGCTTGGAACCAGATTGCCCCCGCCCGCCGCATGGCAGAGGTGTTCGGCACCTACGAGCTCCGTGACAAGATCAAGCCCGAATCCACCAACCGCGAGGTTGTGGACGTAATCCGCGCAGAGGCCAAGAGCGCCGTTGACAACTCCTTCAACGTGCTCCGTAACCGTATCGACCGTTTCGGCGTAACCCAGCCCAACATCCAGCAGGTGGGCAATTCCGGCAAGATCCTCATCGAACTGCCGGGTGTCAAAGACCCTGAGCGTGTGCGCAAGCTCCTGCAGGGTACCGCCTCCCTGGAATTCTGGCCCACTTATCAGGGCAACGAGGTAGACCTGTATTCCGTCGATGCCCGCGTGGCAGAGATCCTGAGCAACCTCGGTGACAGCACCGCAGTGGCCAATCCGCTGTTCCAGGTGCTCTCCCCGTCCGGTTGGGACAATGCCTGCATCGGCTTCGCCGCCGGTGTGGATACCGCAACCGTGAACCGCTACCTGGCCATGGCGCAGGACGTGCTTCCGCAGGGCTTCCGCGGCATGTGGTCCGTGAAACCCACCGACCTTGTGAAGGGCAGCAACCTCTATGAACTGGTGGCCATCAAGGCCAACTCCCGTGACGGCAAGGCTCCGCTGGACGGCGGCGTGGTAACAGACGCCCGCGTGAACTTCAACGGCGCCCAGCAGGGCGGCAACGGTGCCCCTTCCGTGTCCATGACCATGAACGCCGAGGGCGCCTCCATCTGGGCCCGCCTGACCAAGGACAACATCGGCAAGCAGGTTGCCATCGTCCTGGACGGTCTGGTATATTCCTATCCTACCGTGAACACCGAGATCACCGGCGGCTCCTCCGAGATCACCGGTAACTTCGATGTCCAGGAAGCCGAAGACCTTGCCAACGTGCTCAAATCCGGTAAGCTCCCCGCCCCTGCCACCATCATCCAGGAGCAGGTTGTGGGTCCTTCCCTGGGTTCCGCATCCATCCGCGCCGGTCTCATCTCCTTCCTCATCGCCTTCTGCCTGGTGCTCATCTACATGGTGCTCTTCTACCGTGGCGCAGGTGTCATCGCCGACGTGGCCCTTCTTTGCAACGTGCTGCTGCTGTTCGGCGTGCTCGTGAGCTTCGGCGCAGTACTTACCCTGCCGGGTATCGCCGGTCTGGTCCTGACCCTGGGTATGGCTGTGGATGCCAACGTGATTATCTATGAGCGTATCAAGGAAGAACTGGCCGCCGGCAAGGGCTTCTCCAAGGCCGTGGCCGACGGTTACAAGAACGCTTACTCCGCCATCATCGACGGTCAGGTGACCACCCTCCTCACCGGTATCATCCTGTACATCTTCGGTTCCGGTCCGGTCCAGGGCTTCGCCACCACCCTCATCATCGGTATCATCACCTCCGTTCTCACCTCCATCTTCATCACGCGCATCATCTTCGACGACCGCATCGAGAAGGGCAAGACCGTTTCCCTGTCCAGCAAGTGGAGCCAGAACTTCCTCAAGAACACCCATGTGGACTTCATTTCCCTCAAGAAGTGGTCCTATATCATCTCCGGTGCCCTTATCGTCATCTCCATCGCCAGCATCGCCTTCAAGGGCTTCAGCTACGGTGTAGACTTCACCGGCGGCCGTACTTTCGTGGTCCGCTTCGACCAGGCTGTCACCGCTGAAGACGTTCGCTCCGCCGTGGAGGCCGCCTTCGAACAGGCTGCTACCGCTGCCGGCGAGGACCAGTACTCCGTAGAGGTGAAGCAGTTCGGTGGAGACTCCCAGATGAAGATCACCACCCAGTACAAGAACGACACCGAAGACACCGCCGTTGATGCAGAGATCGAAGGCATCCTCTTCCAGGCCCTGAAACCCTTCTACGCAGAGGACATCGCCCTGGCAGACTTCACTTCCACGCTGGAGAACCCCAACGGTATCATCTCCTCCGACAAGGTAGGTCCTACCATCGCCCGCGATATCACCCGCAGCGCCTTCATCGCCGTGTTCCTGGCCCTGATCGTGATCTTCGGCTACATCGCCCTGCGGTTCAAGGGCTGGACCTGGGGTCTCGGCGGCGTTGTTTCGCTGGCCCATACCGCCCTTATCGTGATTGGCTTCTTCTCCCTGTTCAACGGTATCCTGCCGTTCAACCTGGATGTGGACCAGACGTTCATCGCCGCCATCCTGACCATCATCGGTTACGCCATCAACGATAACGTGGTTATCTTCGACCGTATCCGTGAGCAGCGCGGCCTGCACCCGAAGGACGACTTCAAGACCACGGTGAACACCGCCCTCAACGCCACCCTCACCCGTACGGTGAACACCTCCGTATCCACCCTCCTCCCGATGCTCGCCATCGCCATCTTCGGCGGCGAAAGCATCCGCGGTCTGGCCGTGGCCCTGTGCCTGGGTGTGATCATCGGTACCTACGCTTCCATCATGATCGGTACTCCTATCATGTACGACGCCACCATGCGTGCCGCCAAGAAGGAAGAGATGTAGTTCGTCTTCAGAATGTTAATGGGGAGGCTGGCCGTCTGGTCAGCCTCCCTTTTTTTCTGCCCTGTGCGCGTGAACGTAAGTGGTTGTTGTGCAGTGTTTTATGCAAAAACCTTCAGGCTGTCTGGCCTGAAGATAAACGTGCTAGACCGTGATAATCAAGTACTTGCGTTCACGCATCGGTATCGTTATTTTATCTTGCAGATTATTCCTATCTTTGCGCACCATGAATGAAGCTATGAATAATAAGCCGATTTTCCTCTTATATCTTGTTTCAGCCTTCCTGCTTTCAACGGGTTGCGATCACCGCAGTACCATTGTCATGGACCGGGCAGAAGCATTGATGACAGAGCATCCGGACAGTTCCCTTCACCTGCTTGAACAGATTCAGTCAGAGCAATTGCGCACTGCCCGCACGAAGGCGCGGTATGCGCTGTTGAAAACCATAGCGCTGGACAAGAACTACATAGATGTGGCGGACGATTCCCTCTCCAGGGCGGCCTATGAATATTATCAGAATCACGGGAATAAGTCTGCCCGGATGAAATCCACATACTATCTTGGTGTGATAGAAGAGAACGGAGGAAACCTGATAGATGCCGCCATCCATTTCAAGGAAGCCGAAACATTGGCAGAACAGTTGCAGGACAATCACTTCCTGGGGCTTGCCTGCCAGCATTTGAGCGGAATTTTTGCCCGGAATTATGACCATAACGAAGCGCTGAAGTATGCGCTGTCGTCCGCGTCAGCTTTCTACGATGCCAAAGAAATAGTTTCGGCCCGGTTCTCCATGATTGATGCGGCCAGGCAGTATAGGCACTTGGATGATTACAAACAAGCGAATTCTATAATAGACTCTTTGTTATCTTCACGCGATATGGAGACACAAGGGTTCGCTTACTACGTTCTTTGTCAAAAAGGATCTTTATATTTTAAGACGGAACAATATGAAGAGGCCGGAATAGCTTTTGCTCACGCGCAAAAATATGGATATTCTCTTCCCTTTGGAATGGTCGGTGAACTCGCTGTAATAGAAGAAAGGCAAGGTCATCATGCCAAGGCTGACAGCCTGCTATTCTTGATTAATGAGGGTATTAGGACACAGATTGATAGTGCTACATATTTTAATGCATTGCATAATGTTTTATTTTTTCGTGGCAACTATAAAGAAGCTTATCAAGCAATGATTAAAGCCACGACGCTGCAGGATAAAGCCGTCATTACTTTATTGAACCAATCTGTGACCCATTCCTTCCAATCATACTATGAAGATAAGTTTCAATTGGCGAAAGAAAAAGCAAACACCAGGCTATATATTATCTTGTTGATTGTTTCCCTTCTTGTTACTCTTACAATTGTAACTGTTCATCTTATCCAAAAGAAAAACAATCAATTGATAAGGGATATGTCTATTATAGATGATATCAAAACAGACTTGTCCACACTTCAGGAACGTAATAAAGGGTTAAGCACCGTTGTCCAGTCATTGATGCAAGACAAGATCAATGTCATGCAGCAGTTGTCCGACACCTATTTCCAATGGTCGGATGACGGCGTTGCAAGCAGGGAGAAAAAGGAAGGAAAAATACTGAAAGAAGAAGCTATATCACAGTTCCGTCATCAGATTCAGCAACTAAGGACAGATACGCATTTTATCGCGGATATAGAAAAAGCGCTGGACGATTCCAACAACGGCATCATGGAAAGGCTTAGGAGTAATACTACTTTAGGGGACCATGCCTTGAAAGAAATTGACTACAATCTGCTCACGCTGCTATTCGCAGGATTCCCGATCAAAAGTATCAGCTTCCTGATGAACATGACTGATTCTTCTGTCCGGACAAGAAAGACCCGGTACAAGCAGTGGTTCCAAAAAAGGGACGATCCCGACAGTAAAATGTTTGCTCAGTGGCTTTCGTGAGTCTATATCTTTACGATGTAATACTATTATTTTACAACATCTTAATATTCAATCAGATAATTATTAAAATGTAATAGCTGGAAATAGTCCGTGACGAGAAAGCTTCATAACTTTGCAGCGTTTTTAATTCAACAAGTTATGATCAATAAAACACGAAGTTATTACATTATTCTCGCCTTCATTTCTGCGAGTATCTGCTTAAACCTTCATGCAAAGGAGGATTCTTATGAAATACCCATCTATAATGATGAGGTCCCCACAGTCATTACTCGCCCAAGGGTCCCCGCGCTCGTGCCCTTTTCGGCATATGCCGACACATCAACGGGGGAACTAATCCTTGTTGCCAACACGGACTGTGGCTCCGTACATTTCTGTGTTGTAAATACCTTATCGGGTGACACCTATTCTTCTCAATCAACAACCCTGTTCCAGGGGGATATTTTCTCCTATTCCATTCCTTGGCAATCCGGCCTTTGGCAGATTGCTTTCACTTTAGATAATGGAAGCTCTTATAGTGGTCAATTTGTCTTATAATTCAAATTTTGTTATATTCTTTTTTATATTTAATTTTGCGCCGAAAAACTATGAATACTAAAATACTTCGACTATTTCTTTCTGTACTTGGTGCAGTGATTTTAATGGCAAGTTGCCAGAAGGTGGAAACAGAAGAAATTAGCACCACCCCTAAAGTTGACATTGAAAATGAAGCGGTGGCTATGGAAGAGTTTGCGCGTGTTTTGTCTGTGGCTGCAGTTAATGAGCCGGAATTACGTGCGTTTTTGAAAGAAGAAGCCCTAAAGAAATACGATACGGATTATGATGTTTTCTATCCTTGGGCCCGATCCAAAACTATTGCTCATCAAGAAAGCTTTAGAAGCCTTCTCGTGAAATATTCCGATGAACGCACAATCAACGCGATAGAGAATCAAGTAAAGCGTCTGACTATTTTTATTCCGGACTGGAGTTGGATAAGTGATAATGCCTTTAATGTTAATAATTGGGATACAAATCAACCCGAAATTGTAACCAGTTACTACGATAAAAGTGATAAACGGCGCCTTTTTAAAAATGGAGAGTTTGTGGAAGAATTGAATAACGGAAACTTCTTGACGACTCCGATTCTGATCGTAAAAGATAACGAAAAAATGGTAGTTCGTGACGGTAAGACAAAAGCTTCTCAACTAGAGTATGATTTTGCGGATGAGGCATTCAATGGGTTAACAGAAACAAAAGGCCATGGCGTTGTCCATGAATACTATGATTTAGACAAATACACTGGGACTGACTCCGAGAATTTGAGTGCATTGGCAGGGCGGGTAGCAAATGCTTATAATGAAGCCAATAAGAATTATAGAATGTGCCAGCGAGACTATGTGTACTACAATATGACGGCCGCAGTAGATTCGGGATGGGTGGATTTTCACTATAGAGAGAGAATCACGAAGATAAGATTAAATGTATATACAGAGGGTTTTTTCTATAATCCGACAACGCTTGATGAGTCTGGTGATTATTCCTTTGTCAATTATGAAATTAACCCCACAGCGACCCCTGGTGTCAATATCAATAGGACTTGGCTCACAACGGAGCAGATGATGAACATGGCGTGGGGACTTGGAACTATTACGTTGAGAGCTCATATTATTTATGGCCCCTATGATGTTGTCAAGACTATATCAATTCCATTTAATCAAGCTTTTCATGTTGATATGGTGGAGCAGGTGCGTGAAGAGAACTGGTTAGGAGCAACAATGTGGCGGAGTTATTTCACGAAACAAGAGTATCTGACATCTAAATGGATACCTGTTAATTGGGATTTGTTCTGCTGGGATTTAAGAGATATTCCTTCAAAAGTATTCATTGAATTTGAGGAGTATGACAACAGTAGTCAAACAGAAAATAGAGAAATAAACTATAATATGGAATTTGCGACTAATTTTAAAGTATCCTCAGATATTAATGTCTCCGGCCAGATTGAGGAGGTACAATTGGGTCTTAAATTAGGGCATGAATATGGAGAGACTTCTAAACGCAGTGTCTTTAGCAAAGTCACTTACTCATCTACTGAAGCATCAGATAAACTGGGATCTATTGAAATAGATTATAAGAATCCTTTCATTACATCCATTAATGGTAGCGATGCACGTTTCTTTATTTATAGTACCGGTTCAGTTGATGTCGTGTCGCGTCCTGTCCTGATTTATTAGCTGATATACATTTAAGAAGGTTTAACAGCCTCAGAGATGCTTGAAACGGCATCTTTGAGGCTTAATACAGAATAAAGATGAAGCAAAGAGTTATTTTAAGGTTAATGTTCTTACCACTTATTATGTTGGTATTCGGGTGTGAAAAAAAGATAATGCCCGAAGATGAGATTATGGAAAAGCCTATGGCAGCCGACTATA
Source organism: uncultured Bacteroidales bacterium (assembly GCA_946187865.1). Lineage (GTDB taxonomy): Bacteria > Bacteroidota > Bacteroidia > Bacteroidales > UBA932 > Cryptobacteroides. The sequence goes on along the minus strand of CAMHST010000003.1, from coordinate 44,483 downwards.
AACTGGTCAGTGTCCATTGGAGTGGGCTAGCTAAAGATTTGAATGAAGATGGTCTGTCGTATTGGGAGCTGAGTATAGAATTTGAGAAACTGGGAGGCTATTACGAGCCCGATTACTTCTTGCATGTGACAGATGCCAGTATATTAAGATCCAAGCCCCAGTATGCGTTTAATTTTTCTGTTCCATATCCTAGTTTTAAGGCCGACGAAGAGGGTGTTTTCCATTATACCGAAGTCAAGACATTCAAGCAGACAATCTATATGGAAGAAAACCAGCATCATAGAATCTTCCCCATCCGCGCAGATAAGGACGATGAGTTCTTGTCCCGGATTGAAAAAACTGAATTAGGAATATACGACCAGGAGGAAGACAAGGTTGTTTTAACTATGATATGTTCTCTCCCTTCCGGATCTGGAGAGGAGCAAACAATGGATCACAATTGTTTGCACTATACTTTTAAAAGAATGGATTAGATAACCATGAAAAAGAATTGTCTGAAAATAGTTTTCGCCATTGTATTAATGGCTTCCATGAGCTTTCCGCTTTTTGCGCAGAAAATTGAAGGATCGCTTGATGTGCTCAAGGAAGTGCAGCGTGTCGGCCTGGAAGTGGATTTTTCCTCTGCCGTTATCTTGGGTATGAGCGAGCAGGAATATGCCGCTTATGAGGAGGACTGGCAGACAGATAAACCCGCCATCGTGTCCAAATTCTCGGAAGGATGCAATGATAAGCTGGACGGGCTGTTTTATGTGGGCAGTTACAAAGCAGAAGTCAGGGAAGCTCTTATCCGGGTCACGGTCCTTACCGTATCCCAGAAAGGAGACATGGACTGCGACGTCCGGATATTGGATTCGGACGGAAACACTGCTGCCACGATCAAGGGCATCCGGGCCAAAGGTGGCGTGTTTGGAACAACGCTGAACCTGATTGGAGATGGTGCCACCCATACGGGCGAAGCCCTTGGGAAATTTCTGGTGTCAAACTTTCGTCCGGAAAGGAAAAAGAAATAGACCTGGCGGGGGTGCACCGCACTACACGTTTTCGGCCTTTTTCGTGTAATGCCCCTTACCGGAGGGTCACCTGGTTACACGTTTTCGGCCCTTTTCGTGTAATGCCCTGTGCCGGAGCCCAAAGGTGTAAAAACAGGCCGAAAAAAGGCACGTGCCGCAACATAGCTTTGCGTTTGCCATATTCCGATTGGTATCAGATAAATGTACGATAATACTGTGAATTTTTCTTATTTTTGTACCTCGAAATCAAGAAGACTGAACTATGGAAGAAAAAAAGCGGATTGTGTTTTTGGACTGGCTCAGGGCGGCCGCCTGCCTGATGGTGATGCTGGTACACGCCTGTGAATGTGTTTATTCCGACGATTATTCCTTCTCATTCCCGTCCGACCTTGCCCGCTGGAGCGTAGGGTTCATCCAGGGATTTGTCCGTCCCATCGCCGTTCCGCTGTTTCTCATGGCATCGGCCTATCTGCTGGTCCCGGTGAAAAAGAGCACCGGTGAGTTCCTGAAAAAACGTTTCGGGCGGGTGGCCATCCCCTTCGTGGTCTTTTTGTTCCTGTATGCGTTCCTGCCGGCACTTTGGGGCGAATTCTCCTGGGCCGAGGCCTGGGCCAACGTGAAGCAGGCCGGCATCAACTTCATCCCGCGGGAGTCGCACCTGTGGTTTGTGTACATGATGCTGGGGCTGTACCTGATTATGCCGGTCATCTCCCCCTGGCTGTCCAAGGCAAGCAAAAGGGAAGAGGGTTTTTTCCTGGGACTGTGGGGCGTGACGCTCTGCCTGTATCTGCTGCGGCAAGTTTTCGGCCCGGTGTTCGGCGAGTGCTGGTGGAACCCTTATCCCTTCTTCTACTATGTCTCGGGTTATGTAGGCTATATCGTCCTGGGGCATTTTATCAAGGAGCACGTCCGGTGGTCGGCCCGGAAAACGTTCCTGATCTGCCTTCCGGTGCTCGTGGCCTGTTATGCGTTCGGGCTCTGGCAGTTCCACCACCGGAGCTTCCTGGTGGACACCCCGGCCGAGCTGGAGATGCATTGGCAGAACGACACCATTGTCGCCGGCCTGATGAGCGCCTGTGTCTTCCTCCTTTTCAAGTGCATCCAAACGCCCGGAAAATGTTATGGCCTTGTCCGGAAAATCTCCGGGGCCAGTTACGGGATGTATCTGATGCATATGCTTATGCTGCCGGCTATTTACCGGCTGCTCAGCGGCTTTCTGTCGGTCCCGCTGGCCATCGTAGGTACGGCGCTTCTCACCTATGCCCTCAGCTTCGGCCTCTCCTTCCTGATCGGGAAACTTCCTTTCGGAAAGTATATTGTCGGGTAAAATGCTTATTTTTGCAGGAGTAAGCTTTTTGTGCCATGCAGTTCAAGAAAGGGTTAGGCTGGAAAGCCTGCTATGATGAAAAGACAGGCCGATACACCGCCGAAACCGGTGGACCGGGACTCTATAACCTTTGGGAAATCACGGCGGAAATCTTCGATCGGCTGGGCTCCAAGGACCTGGACAACTTCCAGTGCCAGTGCCTGATCAGCGACGGCCGCCACCTGTACATGGACGTCAACGACCGCTGCGGCCCGCCTTATACGGTTATCCTGGACGATGATTACAAGACACTCTGCCCCTGGGCCGACATCATTTCCAGCGGAAAAGTCTGGGATGCCGATGCTACCGATGCCGCTGTGGAAGTGCTTGAAAGCGAAAAGAAGAACCGTGCCCAGCGCCGGGAGAAGCGGAAGCGTCGGGAGTCATAGCCTTCTTTTTGCGATTCACCCTTTCGCCGTTGGGCCTTGCTCTTTGGTTCCGTCCCTTCTTCGTTGTCGGGTTGCCTGGGTAATCGGCCATGGAGCTCAGTTGTTGGTCGTTTTGCGTAATGCCCCGTACCGGGGATACACCTCGTTACACGTTTTCGGCCTTTTTCGTGTAATGCCCCTTACCGGGGGTACACTTCGTTACACGTTTTCGGCCATTTTTGCGTAATATGCCGTGTCTGGGGACCAAGTGTACTGCATCAAGCCCATGTGAGCTTGGCCTTGGTATTTGTATTTCGTCCGAATTGTTCTAACTTTGCAGTAGAAGCCTATGGTAATCCATAAGGCTAACATAATGCTAAGTTTTGCTTAGAAATTTTGTTTAGGGTACACGCTTAATCCGGAAAATTACTCAGTAGCCCCTACACAGGATTTTCTATGCCGCCTCTATAGGGTGGCATAGAAAGTCAACTGGTGGATGCTACTACGGCCGTTCCGGAGCCTGCGTGTAACTATCGGTGGCTTTCTTTTGTCACCCTTTTTATTTAGAGACGGCATAGGCTGCCGGACATGATATAATAGTTTAATTCACATGTTTTTATGATTGTTTCAGGCAGCCTTTTTTATTTATGAGAAGTATGCGGAAGTATCTAATTGCCATAGCTTTTTTGCTATTGGCCTTTTCTTGTTCCCGGACGATAGACCACCAACTTGATACGATAGAGCAGGAGATTTCGTCGGATCCGTATGCGGCCTACGAGCAGCTTTCCGATATCCCGCAGGAGCAGTTGCGGCCCTCATCCCGGAAGGCCCGGTATGCACTGCTTATGTCTTTGGCCATGGATAAGTCTTATATTGACGTGACCGATGACTCTTTGGCTCTAATTGCGGTAAGGTATTTCGACAGGCACGGGACGCAGAAGGATAAGATGCTCTCATTGTATTCTTTGGGCCGTGTACAGCGGAACGCCGGGAACAATACCGGTGCGATTATCTCATTCCTTCAGGCGAAAGAGTTGGCGGAGAAGATGGAGGATCTCCACTATGTAGGCCTATGCTGTTGGAATATTGCCGGCCTATATGGCCAATGTAATGACGAGTGGTCTGAACTAAAGTATTACAAAGAATCACGAGATGCTTATAACAATAATAGTGAAATAAATTATGCCGTTTACTCACAATTTGGAGAGGCGGAAGTTTATATTGCAAAAGGAAGGGATCAAGAGGCTGATTCATTATTGAGTTTTATTGAGGACTACGCTAGAAATGCCGGAGATAGGTATTTGTTAAGTAACACACTTATCTCTCGAGGATACAATCTGATGCAATCTGACACAGCAGACCCATACGTGGTGATATCTCTTTTGAGAGAAGCAAAGGAGACGTACTCACAGCAGTTTAAAACCGTATTCTATTGTACACTTGCCCGCGCATATAATCTAATCAATGACCGGGATTCCGTAGATTATTACATTTCGGAGGCTCAATCGTCAGTTAAATCCGCATTGGATTCAGTGCATTTACATAATTCTTTGGCTGTCATATTTGATAACCAAGGCAATTTTAAAGAAGCTAACGAACAAATGAGGCATGCATTGAAAAACCATAATAGAATTGTTTATAAAAGAGAGAATCAAGAAGTTGCCAACGCAATTAGTACATATAATCATCATTTGGCGGAAAAGCACATGATACTTTCCCGCCAAAGGTTATTGTCATTATTGTTTAGTTTTGTCGTGGTTTTTTTATTACTGTTAATCGTTGTGCTCCTCATTAATAACCGAAGATATATGATTAAAGACAAGAATCGAATTATTGAAGAGAATCGGCAGAAGATAGAGGAGGATATGGCCAGGATAATGGAGATTTCAGATGAATTACAAATCATGCGCAATAAGGAATCCGGAATGGCCAAAACTATAAACGATTTGATAAGTGAGAAGATTGCTTTTGTAAAAAAATGTGCCGATGCTTATGACGTTGTAAGGAGTGAACGGAAGGTCAATCCAAAGGATCCGTATCGTTATTTGGATAAAGATCCTGCAGTAATAAAAGCGGAAGAGATGCAGCAGTTTTTGGTGTCTTTAGACAATTTTAGGAGAGATGAGTCTTTGTTCGAAATGATGGAGAATAGTGTTAATAAGTGGCGGGACAATATTATGATAAAAATAAGGAAAGCCTGTTCAAAGGACTCTATGGAAAGGCCTCAGTTTTCCGAGGATGACTTTAGAGTTTTAATGCTATTCTATTCCGGTATTCCCGACCGGACTGTAGCCTTTTTAATGGACATGTCTTGTTCTGCAATCAGAACAAGAAAAACTCGATATAAGAGCCGTCTTATGCAATCCGATGTCCGTGACGGAGCCTTTTTTGTGAAAGAATTGACCGAATTTCCGACAGCGTAACTCATTGTAATTGTTGTTTTGTGATAAGTTGCTTATAATCAATTGTTCAATTGTGAAAATGTAACATATTATTTCTTGTCTACTCCAATGATAACTAAGAACTTTGTGGCGAATTAAACAATTATATTATGTCACAAAAAACTATGTTATTCAAACTGTTCATCCTACTGCTTGCGGTGGGATTGATTCCAAAAACTAATTTGTTGGCGTCGGGTATTTGTTCAAGTTCCTCGGATGGAGACGATGTTATTATTGTCCGATGCCATGATGGCCAGCTCACAGGTGCTCCTCGCGTTCCTTCTTCAACTCGAATCGAGGCCTACTATGATGCCGATCTTGCCTCCGTGTGTGCGTATCTGGTCAATTCTTCTACGTGGGTCAAAACAACGACCTGGAGGAAACGATGCGCGTTGGTACATCATTTTAGATGGCCGTGGAACAGGACTTGCCGATATATGAGTAACTTCGAGGTTGTTATGGTTATAGGGGATTCTGATTCAATTATTTAACTACAAAAGCATGAAAAAAACATTTTTATTTTTACTTGCCGTCATTATGTCCGTTTCGCTGGGGTATGCCCAGCAGATAGACAAGCGAAAGGTACAGGCCGTAGAAGCGGAAATTGCCGTCGGGACGGGAATCGGCATGTATAAGTTAGGTTTTGATCAGAACCGGCTAATGCTTATTGGGCGCGGCGAGGTTCGGTATAACTTTCCTTCCGGGGCTTTTGACTTGGGCCTTGGCGCACAGATAACAAGAATGGAACGTGCCTCTTTATCCGTAACGCCCTCCCGATACGATGTGTTTCCCTCTTGGCAGTTATATGTCGTAGGGGATTACAACTGGCAAACCTCGAATAATCTGTCACTGTTCGCCGGCTTGGCTGCAGGTGTTTCGCGCTGGACACAGGCATCGGGCAACGCTGCATCTGTGGTTCCGGACAAATGGTCTCCTTATATTGCTCCCCGCGTAGGGCTGGAGGCTTGGAATCGTCTCCGCGTTACAGTGTCGGCCAACATCATGAACAAAGAAACCAGCTTTATGGGCTTGAGTCTGGGATATGCTTTCGGCGGGAAACCGTTGAAATAGTTTCGCTGATGACGTGTTTCTTTCTCAGTCGGAATTTCAGAAACTAGATAATAGACGGGGCACAAAGATACTTGGATAATCGGAAGAGGCAGGCTATCTTTGTGCCCCCAAAAAAAGAAAAAGTGATGAAAAAATTGTTATTGTTCACTTCATTTGTGGTGGCCGCACTGGCTTTTTCCAACAGGGCCGATGCCCAGACCGCCTTTATCAGCAACGGCACGCAGCTTCAATATGCCGACAAAGAGTGGTTTGGTTCCACCGTCGTTGAAGCGGGATACGAATTCAATGAGCATTGGGCCATTGGGGTGCAGGCCAGTCTGTCTGCCCATATTCAGGATGCCCTGGTTGCCGGGCTGGGAGGCGGAGGCTTTGTCCGTTACACACCGACGCACAACGATGTCCTTTATCTGGACCTGAAGGCATTGGCCCGGGGACAGTATTTTTCGACAGATGGGAAGAACATGGTTATCGGGATATCTCCCTCCCTGCGTTTCCGTTTCGCCCCGCGCTGGGAAGCTTTTACGGACATCGGCTTTTTCGGTGCCCGTTATGCCGACGCTTATGGCTGGTATCCGCTGCTGGGCTTTAATCCCCAAAGTGCTGTGGTGGGAATTACCTACAGGTTCCGATAAAAGAGTTGCCATGTTGCAAGTGAACTCGGCCTTGCAGGGCGTTCTGGTCTGCAACATGGCAAGATGTCCGGTACGTGCTGGACCGGCAGGCTCCCCGGTTACGCGTTTTTGCCCATTTTTGCGTAATGCCCCGTACCGAGGGTACACCTCGTTACACGTTTTCGGCCCTTTTCGCGTAATGCCCTGTACCGGAGCCCAAAGGTGTAAAAACAGGCCGAAAAAGGCACGTGCCGCAACATATAATAGAAGGAGGTCGACTCGAAGCAAGAATCGACCTCCTTTTTTGTCCGGGTATAAGCCTTATCGGCGCATGGGCGGGCGGGGAGCCTGCAGGGGCTCGCCGATGAAGGACGCTTCGGCGTCGGCCTCGTCCAGGCGGAACACCATGAACGTCTGATTGTCAGCGGTGTAAGGCTTCCAGTCGCCGCCGTCAGGGCCGTTGGGGTTGGCGTACTTGGCGAAGTTGGACCAGGCGGTGAGCATCTTCTCGGACAGGTCCCAGTCGCCCTGGGTCCAGGGACGCCAGCAGTTCTTCAGGGACTTGAACACAAACCACAGGTCGGAGGAGTGGAATGCGCCCTGGAGCACGTTGGGACGGCCGTCGGTAGGCAGCGGACGGGCAAACTGATAGGCCCAGGCCTGTCCGCCCATCTGCTCCCGGTTCAGGCAGAAGTCCTGGATCTGGTCGCGCATGTTGCCGGCATCGTTCAGGGTGTAGCCGATCATATAAGGCACAGGGGCCAGGTTGCCGTTGATGCAGGCGTCATCGAAGGATTCGTTCAGGACATACCCGTCGATATACGGGGAGATGGGAGAGGAAGACAGCACGCTGCGCTTTCCGGTGACCTGGGTGTAGAGGGTGCCCATGGCGAAGATGGTCTCAGTGGAGGCCCGGCGAAGGGCGGCCAGGTCCTTGAAGTTGGCCCAGTCGGCCACTTCCTTCACGGAAGCTTCGGCCTCGGCCAGGGTGGTCATCTTCTGGGCGGGCATCACGGGGCCGCCGGGGAAGAGGGGCTGTGCCGGCTTCCGGGGATCTACCAAACCGCTGCCGCTCATGATCACGGCCTTGTTGAAGAGGCCGCGGGTCAGCGGGGAAGCGCTCAGGAACTTGACACTGCGTCCGCCGGCGCTCTGGCCGAAGATCATCACGTTGTCCGGGTCTCCGCCGAACTGGGCGATGTTCTGCTTCACCCATTTCAGGGCCTGGATCTGGTCCAGGGTGCCCCAGTTGCCGGTGGCGTGCTCCGGGTCCTCGGCGCTGAGCTCCGGATGGGCAAAGAAGCCGAAGGGGCCCACGCGGTAGTTGAACGACACCAGGACCACGTCTTTTCCGGCCCACTCCTGTCCGTCAAATTCGGGTTCGGAGCCCCAGCCTTCGCGCATGCCGCCGCCGAAAATCCAGACTGCGACGGGCAACTTCTTGCCGGTCTGGCCGGGGGCCTTGGTCCACACGTTCAGGTACAGGCAGTCCTCGCTGTAGGGCGCTTCGTCACCATAGCCCCATTCGGTGGTGTATCCGCCGGGATAATGGGCGGCCTGGAAAGCCGGATGGCCGAATTTGTCGCAAAGGCGAACTCCCTCCCACGGCACTACAGGCTGCGGTGCACGCCAGCGGTTTTCGCCGATAGGCGGTGCGGCAAAGGGGATTCCGCGGAAGACGGTAACGCCGGCTACATCGGCCGGAACGCCTTGAATCTGACCTCCTTCCACAGTGAGGACAGGGCTTTGGGGGGCGGGGGCGGAACAGGCGGCCAAAAGGGCTGCCAGGCCCATGAGAAGCAGGTATTTTTTCATGTCGGTTATGTGTTATATAATCTTTTTCGGGTTAGTTTCTGTTCATAAAGTTAGACTTTCCCCCGCACTTGTGCAAATCCGCTCCCGCCCCTGGTCCATTATTGCAAGCAATTGACCACTTTCCGAAAATTGTTTATATTTGTTGTCGGACACAACGATAACTACTATGCCAGCACAGATCAACATCCGGGAAGAAGCCGGCCGCTGCCTGCTTTGCGAGAACGCCCCGTGCAGCGCCGCCTGCAAAAGCGCAGATCCCGCCCGTGCCGTCCGCGCCATCCGTTTCGACAACTTCTCCCAGGCGGCCAAAAGCTTCGCCTCCGCGTCGGAGCAGGAGTTGGAGGCGGCCGAAAAAGCCTGCATCCATTACGACTATCCCATCCGCCTGCGTGCGCTTTCCGCTGCCGTCGGCCCTGTTCCCGCCGTGGAAAAACTGCCCTCGCTGGAAACCACATTCTGCGGCATCCGCTGCGAGAATCCGTTCTTCCTGGCGTCGTCGGCCGTGTGCACCAATTACGAAATGGTTGCGCAGGCCTTTGAAGCCGGCTGGGCGGGCGTTTTTTACAAGACCATCTGCATGCAGGACATCCAGGAAGTGTCTCCCCGGTTCGACGCCGTAAAACAGCCGGACGGCCGTTTCTCCGGCTTCCGGAACATGGAACAGTTGTCGGAGAACCCGGTGGAGATGGATTTCGACATCCTCCGGCGGCTCAAGCGGCAGTACCCCAACAAGGTGGTTGTCGCTTCCATCATGGGTCAGACGGAAGAGCAGTGGATAGAACTGGCCCAAATGGCCGAAAAAGCCGGCGTAGATGCCATTGAGCTCAATTTCTCCTGCCCGCAGATGCGCATGGCCGGCATGGGCAGCGACGTGGGCCAGAACCCGGAACTGGTCACCTTCTATACCGCTTTCGTAAAGCAGGCGGTGGGCATTCCCGTCATCCCCAAAATGACGCCCAATGTGGCCGCTCTCACCCAGGTGGCTATGGCGGCGTATTTCGCCGGGGCCGACGGAATATCGGCCATCAATACCATCAAATCGGTGACCCTGGGCGGGGAAGTGTCCGGGAAAAAGGTGATTTCCGGCTATTCGGGGCCGGCAGTAAAGCCCATCGCCCTGCGTTTTATCCTGGAAATGGCCAAGAACCCCGTGATGAAGAATCTGCAGCTCTCCGGCATCGGCGGCATCGTCACCTGGCGGGACGCCCTGGAATTCCTCCAGCTGGGCTGCCGGAACGTGCAGGTGTGCACCGCCGTCATGGAATACGGCTACCGGATTATCGAAGACCTCACGGCCGGGCTACAGAACTACATGGCCGGGCGGGGCGTTTCGTCGGTGGAAGAGATTATCGGCGAAGAGCTGGACAACTTCGTGCGGGTGCAGGACCTGGACCGCGCTACCAAAGTGTTCCCTACCATTGACCGGGAAAAGTGCATCGGTTGCGGCCGATGCTACATCTCCTGCCGGGACGGCGGCCACCAGGCCATTACCTTCGGAGCGGACCGCACGCCCCGTATCGTGGGCACCCGGTGTGTGGGCTGCCACCTGTGCCGCCTGGTCTGCCCCACCGGCGCCATGGGCATCTCAAAGCGGGTGAACAAATAGGCTACTGGTAGCGGATGGCCAGCATGGTGAGGTCGTCGCTTTGCTCCGCGCCGTTTACGAACTTGTGTACGGCGTCGGTCATGCTAGAAACAAGCACCGGCGGCTCTGTAGAGGGAATGCGCCGGAGGGTTTCCAAGATGCGGTCTTCGCCAAACTGGGCCCGTTCCGGATTCTCGGCCTCTGACAGGCCGTCGGTATACAGAAGCAGGGCGCTGCCTGGTTCCAGGGTGATTTCCTGCACAGTGTAGGACCATTCCGCCACCACCCCCACGGGCAGGTTGGCATCGACAGGGAGGAAGCCGACCTGCCTGTCCTTGGATATCAACACCGGGGCGTTGTGACCGGCGTTGCAGTATTGTAGCCGGCCGGTTTTCAGGTCCAGTACGCCCACGAACAGGGTTACGAACATCATGGACTCATTGTGCGTGGCCTCAGACCGGTTCAGCGCGCCCACAATCCGCTGCGGATGCGCTTCTCCGGAGGACATGGTCCGCAGCTGGGCGCTGGTCACGGCCATCACCAGGGAGGCCGGAACACCCTTCCCGGATACGTCGCCAATGCAGAAGAACAGTTTTTCGTCCCGGATATGGAAGTCGTAGAGGTCTCCGCCCACGGCTTTGGCCGGGGTCAGCTGTCCGTAGATGTCGAGATCGCGCCTTTCCGGATAGGGAGGGAAGGTTTTCGGGAGCATGGACATCTGGATATCGCGGGCGATGTTCAGCTCGTTTTCCATGGCCGCGCGTTGGGCCGTAGCGCTGGTAAGTTGTTGGATATATTGGTCCAGGGACAGTTGCATGTTGGCGAAAGAGTCCCGCAGCTGGCCGATTTCGTCGTTGTAGCGGATGGAGGGCAGCGGCGTATCAAAGTGCCCCTTGGCTACTTCTCCGGCCGACTGGGCCAGATATGTCAGCGGACGGGTTACCTTGCGGATGATATGCCGGCACATCAGCGAAACCACCAGCAGCCCCACCAGGAGCACGAACAGGATCACCATCCCGACAACGATGCCCGGCATGAACAGCAGGGCTGAGGGCACGACGATGGCCATGGACCAGCCGGTACGCTCCAGCGGGGCATAGATGATGTGCGAGAGGGTTCCGTCGATGACAAGGTCTGCGCTGCCGTGTTCTCCGTTAATCATTGACTGAACCAGCTGGCGGTTCCTGGTAGAGTCGGCTCCGCGGTCCAGATGGCGGTAGAAATGATCTATCAGCACCCTCTCCCTGTCGGGATGGGCCAGATACTCCCCGTATCGGCCGATAATGAAGCTGTAAACCTTTTCGTCTGCCTCACTGTTTGAGCGGCGTGCACGGGCGTTTTCTTTCCGGTCATTCTCTTTCAACTGGTCTGACAGCCATCCCAGCGAGATGTCGGTCCCGAAGACGCCGGCGAGGTTCCCCTCTCTGTCTTTCACGGGAAGGGCATAGGTACAAAGCATGTCCTGGGCGCCCTCGTTGTCGATGTAAGGGTCTGACCAGTGTCCGGTGTCCTTCTCTACCGTTTTCACATACCATTCGGCCAGCAGATAATCGTGGTCCGGTCCCCCGATCTGTTTCCGGACAATCCGGCCATCCTCATGGTTTACATAAGGTTCGAAATAGGTGCCCTGGGATGGGAAAAAATTGGGGATGAAGCCCAGTCCGAAACCCGTTACGTGGGGGTTCAACTGCAACTCCCGGGTCATGGCTTCGAAGACGCTCTCCGGGCTGTCCAGGTTCTGTTGGAGCTCGTCCACGTTGTTGTTGGCCGATATCTCTACGGAAGACAACAGGCTGGCCAGTTTCTCATTGGTGAACTCCACGGTTCCCTGGTAATGTTCTTCCATCTGCGATCCCATGCCCACTATGATCAGGAAGGAAATGAGGGTGGCCACAAAGAGCATGACCACCAGGACAATCAGTACAATCCGGCGGGTGAGCCTGCCGGAAAAACTGCTCCATCTCTGCTTTGCGTTTGCCATATTCCGTTCGTAACGGGCAAATGTACAAAAATACTATGGATTTTTTCTTATTTATGTACCTCGAAATCAAGAAGACTGGACTATGGAAGAAAAAAGCGGATTGTATTTCTGGACTGGCTCAGGGCGGCCGCCTGCCTGATGGTAATGCTGGTACATGCCTGTGAATGTGTTTATTCTGACGATTATTCCTTTTCTTTCCCGTCCGACCTCGCCCGCTGGAGCGTGGGGGTGGACCAACGTGAAGCAGGCCGGCATCAACTTCATCCCGCGGGAGTCGCACCTGTGGTTTGTGTACATGATGCTGGGACTGTACCTGCCGGAGCTTCCTGGTGGACACCCCGGCCGAGCTGGAGATGCACTGGCAGAATGATACCATCGTCGCCGGGCTGATGAGCGCCTGCGTATTCCTCCTTTTCAAGTGCATCCAGACACCCGGAAGATGCTATGGACTTGTCCGGATAATCTCCGGGGCCAGTTACGGGATGTATCTGATGCACATGCTCATGTTGCCGGCCATCTATCAGCTGCTCAGCGGTTTCCTGTCGATCCCGCTGGCCATTGTCTGCACGGCGGTGCTCAACTATGCCGTCAGCTTCGGCCTTTCCTTCCTAATCGGGAAACTGCCCTTCGGAAAGTATATTGTCGGGTAAAATGCTTATTTTCGCACCTGCCGATAAGCGCCGGAATGCCGTGTTGCCAGGCCGATTGGCCTTGGAGCGTTGTTGTTGAGCGATTCGTCTTGCAACATGGCACCGGTTTCTGGCTCGTTGGTCGTTTTCCTTGCCGTGTTGCCAGGCCGATCGCTCTAGAGCGCTGTTGCGTGGTGATTTGCCTTGCAACATGGCTGTAATGCCGTTATTGGGAGAGGTGGTTGTTACTTTTGGGAGAGGTGCGTTATTTTTGCTTGGACCTCTCCCATCGAAATGGCCTCTCACCGTATTGTAAGGCCGATTTCACGGGAGAGGTATGCCCCCCAAAATACCACCTCTCCCAAATATCGGCCAGACCTCTCCCAATCCTTCACGCACTCTCTTCCCGTGCCTTTATGGTTATGGCGATGGTTATGGCGCAACGCGAAAACGGGGCAAAACGTGAAACGCGACGTACCCCGTGGATTTGACGGGGAGGGCAGGGGTGTCCGGGAGGCGAGATTCCGCTGCGCTGCGCTTGCGCTGTCCTGGGAGTAAGCTCCCGTCCAGCGCACACAAAAACAGCCAGTTGCTGGTGCAACCGGCTGAAATCAGTTTGTGCGGAGAGGACGAGATTCGAACTCGTGGTACAGAATAACCCGTACGGCAGTTTAGCAAACTGCTGGTTTCAGCCACTCACCCACCTCTCCGGGGATTGTCCTGAAATCCGTCACATGGGACGGGACTGCAAAGTTACCAATTTTTTGTCAATTCGCAAACGATACGGGAAAAAGTGGTATTTTTAATCGTACTCCAGCAGCACAACCTTCAGGTACTCGCCGATCAGGCCGCCCATCCCGTCCTGGGAGTCGGCCAGGAGCATGAGCACCTGCCGGCCGTCCGGGAGTACGGGCCCCAGACACATGCCTTCGAAGTCGGCCAGGTTCAGGGAGAAAGTATTGAAACTGAGGAGTTTCTTCTTTTCCAGCACGGGGGACTTGCAGCGCACCGGATCCACTTCGAACAGGGAAGTGATGCTGAACGACTCCGTGAGCATGGCGCTGAGCCCTTGTGGCACATACACCTCCCGTTCCATCACCAGCAGGCGGCCGTCGTCCAGGGCTGTGATGGCCGGAATTCCCAGGACATAGGCCCGGGCCGATGCCGCCGCTTCCGGCGTAACCGTCTGCGCTTCTGCCCGGTAAAGATACTGCTCCCCGGCTTTCAGGGTGGCGGCGGAAAAACTTTGCAGGCGATAGAGGGAGTCGGCCTGCAGGGGCTGCTCGGTGGTGGTCCAGAAGAGCCCGGTGCCGGCATTGTAGGCCAGGGACTCGAAACCCTTCCCGGGCACAATGGCCTTCCGGTCAAACATTTCCGGCACCTCCAACTGTACGCCGGTGGGTTTTCCGTCAAGGCCGTATTCCCGGATACTCTGCGTGGTTTCCGACACCACGAACAGCGACTTCCGCTCCGGAACATAAACGATGTCCTCGTTGTCCAGGCCTTTCTCTCCCCGGGCATTGGCCGGCAGCTGAGCGGCGAGCACCGTGCTGATTCCGCCCAGCGAGTCTAGCGGGATGGTAAACGAAAAGATGCCGCCGCCGGAGGCCTTGTCATGCACCACTACATACTGCCTGCCGCCTACGTGGCTGATTCCGGAATATTGCCCGGGAGGAATGGCGACACGCGTCTGCGGCAGCGGAGTAAGCTTGATGGGACGCGGACTGTCCTGTCCCTGGGCACAACCCATGGAAAACAGCAGAAGCAAGGCCAGGAATGGAGCTTTCATCGTTTTCTAAGCAGCAGAAGCCCCAGGGCAGTAAACCCGGCATTGAGCAGAAGCAGCTCATAACTAAAGTGATAACCGCCGAACCAGCGCTCGCTGTTCAGGTCCAGGACCAGGCAAAGCACCGGCGCCAGGATGCAAACCACCGGCACCCAGCGGTCCCGCACCTCCCGTTTGCTCAGGATTCCGAAGAAGAACAAACCCAGCAGCGGTCCGTACGTGTAGCTGGCCAGACGGTAAACGGCGTCGATGGTGCTGGTGGAGTTCAAGGCGCTGAATACCAGGATGCACACGACCATACCCACGGCCATGCCCACATGCACCCAGCGGCGCAGGCGGTCGGAGTCGGCCCGTTTAAGGCCGCCCAGGATATCTACGGTGAAAGATGTAGTAAGCGCCGTCAGGGCCGATCCCCCGGCGGGGAAACCGGCGGCAATAAGGCCGGCCACAAACAGCACGCCCACCACGGGCGGCAGGAAGGACGAGCAGGCCACGGCAGGGAACAGGGCGTCCCCTTTTTCCTGGATGCCATGCAGGGCGGCAAACTGGTACAGGAACACGCCCAGCACCAGGAAAAGCGCAATCACCACAATCTGTAAGAGACTGGAAACCACCAGGTTCTTCTGGGAATCCCGCACGTTTTTGCAGGCCAGCGTGCGCTGCATCATGTCCTGGTCCAGCCCCGTGGTGGCAATCACCGTAAACAGGCCCCCGAGCAGCTGCTTCACAAAGAACTGCGGATGGTTTACGTCGTCGAAATAGAACACCCGCGATAGGGAATGGTCCCAGGCGCCCACTTCCCGGCCGATCAGCACCAGGCACAGCCCCACGGTGACCAGCATGCAAAGGGTTTTGACCATGTCCACCCAGATGACGGATTTCACGCCGCCCCGGAACGTGTACAGCCAAACCAGGAACACCGACAGCACGACGGTAACCCAGAACGGGATCCCCATCGGCCCGGCCACCAGCAGCTGCAGGGTGGCGCAGACCAAAAACAGGCGCACCGAGGCCCCCAGCATCTTGGAAATGAAGAAGAACCAGGCGCCGGTTTTGTAGGAACTGATGCCGAAGCGCTGTTCCAGGTATTGGTAGATGGAAACCACGCCCAGCTTGAAATACAGCGGCGTAAGCACGAACGCAATGACCAGATACCCCAGGAAAAAGCCCATGCACATTTGCAGGTAGCCGAATCCGGAGGCCGCCACCATTCCCGGCACGGACACAAACGTAACCCCCGACATGCAGGAGCCGATCATGGCCAGCGCCACCATCCACCAGGACGTGGAGCGAGTGGCAAAAAAGTCTTGTTTAGCTTTCTTCTCCTTCATTCTCAGTTTCTTCCGGTTCTTTAAGACTGTCTTTGAATGCGCGGCCCACAGGCAGGGGATCCTTGACGCCCATCAGCTGCACGGCGGTGCCGGTCTTGGATTCGATACGCCACACCGGCACAATATAGGAGCGGTGGATGCGCACGAACTTCCCTTCCGGAAGCAGCTCCATCACCTTTTTCAAGGTAATCTGCGACACCACGTCTTCCTGGTGGTCCAGATGCACGCAGGAGTAATTGTTGCGGGATTCGATGTACTGGATGGCCGACAAGGGGACATGGACGGTTTTGTAATCGCTCTTGAGGAGGATCTCTTCGTCGGCCACGGCATCGAAGCTGCGTTTGTACAGCGACGAGCGGGCATTGTCCAGGGCGGCAGAGGCTTCGTGTGAGGCCGACTGGGCCTTAAGCCGTTCCGTATAATAGCCGATGACCATCCCCACGAAAACATCTGCGGCGAGCAGCACCCACATGGCCCGCTGGTGCAGCTCCATCCGGCCGGAGATGGTGTCCGCGTCACGCGGGAAATCCACTTTGGCCCAGGACATGACAAAGGTGACGGCCCCAATCAGGAACAGGGCGCCGGCGGCTGTCCAGAGCCCGCGGAAACCGTTCAGCAGCAAGCGTCCCAGCACGCCCCGGCACAGGAAATAGACGCCATACAGCCACCCGGCGTATCCCAACACGTAGGCGGGATGCCACTGGGCCCATTCCCCGACAGGAAAAAGGAACATCATCCCCGGCAGCACAAGGATGCAGAAGATGATGTCTACCAGATGGGTACTGCTTTTCACGGCAGTACGTTAAAACGCATAACCGGCGAACTCGATGTCGCGGGCGGCACGCTCTTTCCACTGCTCGGAGGTAAAGGCGCGCTCCAGGTTCTCCTTCACGCCGTCTGCATCGCCCTGGCGGGCGCAGATGATGGCCTTCAGGTACTGGACACGGGTGTCGCGGCAGTGTGCCGATTCAGCGGCCTTCTCCAGCTGATTGGTGAGGATATAGGCCAGGACCTTGTTGTTGCAGCAGCCTTCCTTGTCCTTGAGGGTCTCGGCGGCCTCTTCATAACGGCCGGTCAGGATTTGGACAATACCCAGGTTGGCTTTTCCGTCGGCGTTGCCGGCCTTGCGGAACAGGCTTTCTGCCGTATCCAGGTCTTCATTGCGCAGGGCGATCACACCCTTGGCGTTGAGGACGTCGGCGTCGTTGGCCTTTACTTTGGCAAGGGCCTGCTCACCCTGGGCGTCCTTGCCCTGGGACAGATAGGTCACGGCCAGGTTGTACTGGGCGCGGTCGGAGCCGTAGCGCTCCACGGCCTTCTTGTAGATGTCTTCCTTCTTGCCGAAATCGTTGACCACGGAGGCGACCCGCAGGAGGGCTTCCTCGTCCAGGATGTCGGCATTCTGGTCCAGCAGCTGCAGGAGTTCTTCGTTGGTGTAGTTCTTATACTCTACATTGGCGATAAGGCGGGCGCGGCGGAGTTCCGGCAGCACCTCTCCCTTGAGGGCGGTGTACACCTGGGACATATTGCGGATTTCGTTCTCGCGCACGGCGGGATCGCTGTACATGGACAGGACGCGGAGGATGAGGTCTTTGTCCTCGATGTCGGATTCGGCCACCAGCTGCTGGAAGCCTTCCCAGTCTTCACCTACGCTCTTAACGTCCGGGTTGGCGGTTTCCACGCCCTTGGTCACCTGGCCCCATACTTTGTTGGCCGATGCGGAACGGGCGCCGGAGAGCTTGTTGTTCTTGCCTTCATCGCCTTCCGGAGAAGCATAGGCCACGATTTCCGTTCCGGTGATGGTGGCGCGCTCGTCCCGGGCGATGGCATCCAGGGCGGCCTGGAAGTCCTTCACGGAAGCGCCCTTGAGCTCCGAACCGCGAACCTCCGAGCTGTTCACCAGATATTTGATCTGGCCTTCGGCGGTGCTGGTGATGATCTCCTTATAGGCGTCTTTCTTGAAGGAGAGGTCTCCCTGGCGCTTGACCAGCATGTAGGTGGTGTTGGCACCGTCGGCCACTTTCCGGGTGGGGAGGGCGATGCTCTTGGAACCGGCGATAACGCGGCTGCGCAGCTCCAGGAAGCATTTTTCCATGCCTTCCACATAGTCGAACTTGAGCTGTTCGGTGATGGTCTGGCCCTTGGAGGAGACCACACGGTAATTGTCTTTGACTTTGTCTCCCTGATACTTGAAGGGCTTCATGGCGGCTTCTCCACCGTCGTACACGATCACGGGCGTTACCTCCACTATCACTTTGGGATTGAAGTAATCTTTGGGGCATTCAGCGGTGACGGTGGCAAAGATCTGGCCGTTTACCACTTCCAGGACGGAGGGGTTGCAGCTGACTTTGACGCTGTCGGCCATCTTGGCCATTTTTTCGGGAGAAGCGCACGATGCGGCCAGTACCATGGCGGCAAGGGCAAAGAGTTTCAATGATTTTTTCATATAGTAGCTATTTTGTTTTCCGATTCACAAATATAACAAGTTGTCCGCACAAATCCAAAAGATGGTCATAGGGCGGAATAACACAACAACAGCCGCCTGCTGCGGGAGCAAGCGGCTACGGAAGGGTTATGAACGGTGTGTCTTTAATTGGACTCTGCCGGGGCTTCAGCGGGAGCGGCCTGGGCATCTGCGGGAGCGGCCTCGGGGTTCTCCTGAGGGAGCGGGAAGGCCGGAGCTTCCGGGGAAGCGGCTTCGATCTGGTTCAGGATTTCCGAGCTCACGGCGTCGTTGGAACCGCGCTGGGTGTTGCCGCGGCCCACGAATACGGTGACGATGGACAGGACCAGGATGAAAGCTACCAGGTACCAGGTGGCCTTTTCCAGGATGGTGGCCGTCTGGCGTACGCCCAGGGTCTGGTTGGCGGAGGTGAAGTTGGTAGCGAGCCCGCCGTCCTTGCCGTTCTGCAGGAGGACGACGGCGATCAGAAGGATAGCCGCAATGATAATGAGGACAATCAGTACAGTGAATGCTGCGTTCATATGGTTAACTTTTTAATTCAATTCGTCAATAAGGGATGCAAAGTAAGCACTTTTTTCCGGAATATCCAAAACCAGACGGGAATAAATGCGTCGGGCTTCCTCCGGACGGCCCTGTTCGGCAAAGATTTTGGCCAAGGTTTCCGTGGCGAAACGGTCTGCGATTTCGCTGCCGGCCCCGCCTTCCGGATCTTCTTCCGGCCGGCCCTTGGAGGCGAACCGGGTGAAGATATTGTCTTCGCCGCGCCGGACATTGTCGTACTGCGACTGGGAGAAATAGTCTCCGCCCACCACCCGCACCTGGTGCTCCTGGGCGGTGTCGGCCTGGGGGGGAGTCATGAAGGAGGAGAGGATGGCCTGGACGTCTTTGTCGGAGTAGTCTGCCTCGCGGCCGCGGCGGGAGAGGTCTGCGATTTTGCGGCGGTCTGCCACATACAGCGCTTCCAGGGCGTATTGCTGTTCGCCCCAGGCGTCTCCGCCGGTTTCCTGCATCCTTCGGCAAAGTTCCACACGGGCCGCGCCGTACCAGGGGTACAGGTTCACCACCCCGGCCAGTTCGTCCAGGGTAAGGGTGTGGATGTCTATGAAAGAAGAACCTACCATTGTGCTACGGTTGCGTTGAAAATATCTTCCACCAGCTTTTCTATGATGGATTCGCAGATGCCGCTTTCCACGGCATCCAGCGACTGGGTTGCATCGAAATCTTCGTAGGCGCTGAAGGAGCTGCTCACGTTGTCTTCCGGATATTTGCGATTGGTGAACTCCACTTTCACCGACACGGTGAGGCGGTTCTGGGCAGCCTGCTCGTCGGCGGTCATGGCGGTGGCTTTTACGTCGTAGCCGGTGATTTCGCAGATCAGTTCCAGGTCTCCGTCTACATCTACCTGCTCCAGGCGGGTGAGCTTGCGGAACTTCTCCTGCACGGCCTCCGTGAGGTCGTTGGACAGGGCGGGATTGACCCGCTGGGCCTTGTTCTCGATGTAGGGAATGGTGATGGTTCTCACATCCGGCTGGATGGAAGTACCTGTGAAAGAATAGATTCCACAGGAAGCCACCAGCAGGGCCGTAATCAGTATGACAAATAACCGTTTCATTTCTTCCGATACTCCGGGGGCAGTTTCCGGTATAAGGTGCGTTCGCTCATGCCCAGTTCCTCGGCGGCCTTCTTGCGGTTGCCGTCGTGTTTTTCCAGGGCCTGGCGGATGAGTTCCTCTTCCGACTTGCGCAGGGACAGGCTGTGTTCCCGGGATTCTTCCACGTGCACCAGCGGATGCTGCGGCGCAAAGCTTTCCTGGCCCTGCCATTCCGCTTCCTGGGGCTCTTCTGCGGGGGGAGGCGGGAGTTCCCGGCGGTCTATGCGGGCCTTGAGGGCGTCCACTTCCTGTTTCAGGTCGAAGATGGCTTTGAAAATGGCCTGGCGCTCGTCGGCGTTGAAGGCTTGCCCGGCAGGCTGCGGCCCTTCATACAGAGCGGGGATGGGTTCCCCTTCTTCGCGGGGCATCAGCGGAAGCAGGTCCTGTGCGTCCAGCTCTATCCGCTGGAGTGTAGGGGTGACTTTGACCGACACCTGGGCCGTGAGGGACTGGGTGAAACCCTGCAGCTGGCGGATGTTGCCCGGCCAGCGGTATTGCTCCAGCAGGCGGATGGCGTCTGGACGCAGGCTGATCTTGCACATGCCGTTCACCTCCGAGAAGTCCGACGTGAATTTGCGGAACAGCAGGTAGATGTCCGATTTCCGTTCCCGCAGGGGCGGAATGCGGATCTGGGCGGCGCTCAGGCGGAAGTACAGGTCTTCGCGGAACTTGCCCCGCTTGACGGCCTCGTACAGGTGTACGTTGGTGGCGGCCACGATGCGGACGTCCGTGTGTTCCACCTTGTTGGAGCCCACCTTCCGGTATTCTCCGCTTTGCAGCACCCGCAGCAGCAGCGCCTGGGACTCCAGCGGAAGCTCCGCTATCTCGTCCAGGAAAAGCGTGCCGCCGTCAGCCTCTTCGAAGTAGCCTTTCCGGGAGTCTACCGCGCCGGTGAAAGAGCCTTTCACATGGCCGAAGAGTTCCGAGTTCACCAGTTCGCGGGGCAAGGCGCCGCAGTTCACGGCGAAAAAGCTTCCCTGCCGGCGGGTGCTGTACTGATGGATGATGCGGGCGAAACTCTCCTTGCCCACGCCGCTCTCTCCCTGGATAAGGACGCTGAGGCCGGTGGGTGCGAATTTCACCGCCGTCTCCAGGGCTTCGTTCAGGGCGGGGTCGTTGCCGATGATGTCGTATTTGTTTTTTAAGGCTTGCAAATCCATAGTTCTGCAAAGTTACAAATAATTTGGCTTACGTGAAACGGTAATCTGCCATTTTGTCAGTTTTGGGCAAAGGGAACGGAGATTGAAGAAACAGGATTGCCCGGCGGCGGGAATATCCGCACCGGACAAAAAGGAGAACAACATTATGGCAGAAAACAACAACACATTCTTACAACGGTTTGCCATCAACCTGAACGAACGGGCTGCCCAGGGCAAGCTGGATCCCGTGATCGGCAGGGACGACGAGATTCGCCGGGTGCTGCAGATTCTGTCCCGTCGAACCAAGAACAACCCCATCCTGGTGGGTGAACCGGGCGTGGGCAAGACCGCCATATCCGAGGGCATAGCCCAGAACATCGTGAACGGGCAGGTGCCCGAAAACCTGAAAAGCAAAAAGGTGTATTCCCTGGACATGGGCGCGCTGATCGCCGGCGCCAAGTATCAGGGTGAATTCGAGGAGCGTCTGAAAGGCGTGGTGAAAGAAGTGGTGGACAGCGCCGGCGAGATTATCCTGTTCATCGACGAAATCCACACCCTGGTGGGCGCAGGCCGGACCAGCGGCGCCATGGACGCCTCCAATATCCTGAAACCTGCCCTGGCCCGCGGCGAGCTCCGCACCATCGGCTCCACCACCCTGGACGAGTATCAGAAGTATTTCGAGGCCGACAAAGCCTTGGAGCGCCGGTTCCAGATGGTGATGGTGGACGAGCCTTCCCCGGCCGAGAGCATCGCTATCCTCCGTGGCCTGAAAGAGCGCTACGAAAACCACCACAAGGTGCGGATCGAGGACGACGCCCTGATTGCCGCCGTGAACTTGAGCCACCGGTACATCACCTCCCGGTTCCTGCCGGACAAGGCCATCGACCTGGTGGACGAAGCCGCCTCCAAGCTGCGCCTGGAGATGAATTCCGTGCCGGAGCCCATCGATACGCTCAACAGTGCCATCCGGCAGAAAGAAATTGAGCGCGAGGCTATTAAGCGCGAGGGCGTTTCCTTGAAACTGGAGAAACTGGAGGCCGAGTTGAAAGACCTGCAGGCCCAGCGGGATGTCCTGATGACGCGCTGGAACCAGGAGAAGGAGATTCTGGGCGGCCTTCAGACGGCCCGGCAGCAGCTGGAAGACTACAAGATCCAGTCGCAGGCGGCCGAGCGCAGCGGCGACTACGGCCGGGTGGCGGAAATCCGCTACGGCAAGATGGCGGCCATCCAGAAGACCATCGACGAACTGTCCGCCAAGGCGTCGGCCATCAAGGAACCGATTGTGACCGAGGCGGTTACGCCTGAGGACATTGCCGAGGTAGTGGCCAAGTGGACCGGCATTCCGGTGAAGCGGATGCTGGAAAGCGAGAAGGAGAAGCTGCTCAGGATGGAAACCGAGCTGCACAAGCGGGTGGTGGGCCAGGACGAGGCCATCAAGGCCGTGTCCGACGCCGTACGCCGCAACCGTGCCGGCCTGTCCAACGAGAAGCGGCCCATCGGCAGTTTCCTGTTCCTGGGAACCACCGGCGTGGGCAAGACGGAACTGGCCAAGGCCCTGGCCGAATTCCTGTTCAACGACGAGAATATGATGACCCGTATCGACATGTCCGAATACCAGGAGCGTCATACGGTGAGCCGTCTGGTGGGTGCGCCTCCGGGATATGTGGGATACGACGAGGGCGGCCAGCTGACCGAGGCCGTGCGGCGCAAGCCTTATTCGGTGGTGCTGCTGGACGAGATTGAGAAGGCCCACCCGGACGTGTTCAACGTGCTGCTGCAGGTGCTGGACGACGGCCGTCTTACGGACAACAAGGGCCGGACGGTGGACTTCAAGAATACCATCCTGATCATGACCTCCAATGCCGGGGCCGACATTATCCAGGGGTACATGGAAAAGCTGCCGGAAGTGAACGGACTGGACATGCAGGCTATTGCCAACCGCCGCACCCTCTTGGAGGAGTGCCGGGAGAAAGTCATTGATGTCCTGAAGCTTACGGTGCGGCCGGAGTTCCTGAACCGGATAGACGAGATAATCATGTTCGACCCGCTGACCAAGGCCGACATCCGCGACATCCTGCACATCCAGGAGGAAGACCTCCAGCGCAAGCTGTCCGAGAACGGCATCACGCTGCAGTTCACGCCGGCCTTCGAAGACCACATGGTGGAGCACGGCTATGATCCCGCTTACGGCGCCCGTCCTATCAAGCGCCTGCTGCAGCGGGAACTGGTGAACCTGCTGGCCAAGAACTTGCTGGACGGCACCATCAGCAAAGACTCCGCCGTCACGGTGGACGTCAGCGGCGGCGAGGTTGTGGTCCGCTGACCGTTTCCTCCCTTTCGGGCAGAATTCCATACAGGCAGGTTGCCGGATGAAAAAAGTTTTTGTACTTTTGTCCATCTGCAACCTGCTTTACTATGTACAAGACACAAGGACTGAAAAACAGCCGGATCGAAGTGGCGGACGCCCTGCGGGGCATCGCCGTGGTCGGCATTATCCTCTATCACGCCGTGGAGCACTTTAACCTGGGCTCTCCGCGCGAGCTCCCGTTATCACTGCCGATAGACGGTGCCATGTTCAACATTCTCACCGTATTGCTGTCGGGCAAGATGTACGGCATTTTCGCCTTGTTGTTCGGCCTCAGCTTTTTTATCATGCGGGACAACCAGGAGCAGAAGGGGAAGGACTTCTCCCTCCGCTTTGCCTGGCGCATGGTGCTGCTTTTCGGATTCGGCCTGCTGAATCTGGTCTTCTATAACGGCGATATCCTTACTTTTTATGCCCTGATGGGCCTGCTGCTGATTCCGGCGGGGTATCTGAGTACGCCGGCGCTGTGGGCGGTGACCCTTTTCCTGCTCATTCAGCCGCTGGAGATTTACGGCCTGTTTACAGGCTGGAAACCGGATGTCTCCCCGATGATGAAGTATTATACGGAGATGGGGCCGGCCAATGCCGAAGGCTCTTTCCTGGAGTCGGCTGCGGCCAGTCTGCGCTGCGGCTTCTTCGCCTCCTGGTATTGGTTCCTGATGAAGGGACGCATCACGCAGACCATCGGCCTGTTTTTCCTGGGGCTCCTGTTCGGCCGTCTCCGGCTTTTCTACAACGAAGGGAACCACTTGAAAATCTGGCGGATTGTCTGTGTTGTCTCCACCGTACTCGTGGCCGCGGGCGTTATCTTCGGCGCCGCCGGGAACGGCGACGTAAACTTCGGCAAGCTGGACAGCCTGCTGCACCCGCTGTTCAATCTGGCCATCCTGCTGTTTATTGTGTCCGGCGTGGTCCTGCTCTGGTACGCTTTCGCGGGCTTCCGCAAGGGGCTGTCGCATATCTGTTTCTTCGGCCGGATGTCCCTGACCAACTACCTGTTCTCTTCGGTGCTGGGCTGTGCAGTCTTCTACGGCTGGGGGCTGGGGATGTACAAAGTGTTGGGCACCACCTGGTCGCTGCTGGTGGGGATTGCCATCGTCGTGTTGCAGATCGTCCTTCTGTACCAGTGGTCCAAGAAACACCAGCGCGGGCCGCTGGAAACCCTCTGGCGCAAGCTCACCTGGATAGGCAGCAACAAGTCCGCCTAAGCCAAGGTATTGGGCACCAAAAAAGCATCGCAATGAAAGAACAGGTCGGAGCGAAGCGACAGGAGGGGGTGTCGGGGGAGTCTTCCCCCGTAAGTCGAAGACAATGGGCACCAAAAAAGCATCGCAAACGCGATGCTTTTTTGTGTGCCCAGAACGGGAATCGAACCCGTACATCTTTAAGGGATACTGGATTTTGAGTCCAGCGCGTCTACCAATTCCGCCATCCGGGCAAGGTGTGGACTGCAAAAATACGGTAAATAAAGGGAACTGCCAAATTTTTCAATTATATTTGTAGTCTATGACAAAAGAACTGAATATCAGTTGGGACGGGAAAATCCAGAGCCGGATTGTGGGGGCGGATACCCTTTCCGGTATAGCCGGGCTACTGTCCGGTGAACAGGAAATCTACGTCGTCTTCGACAAGAATGTCGCCTGGGTCTCGGATCAAATTGTGAGCCGGGTTCCGGTGCGGGCGGCTGTCGGCTTGGAAACATCCGAGGCGCGAAAGACCATGGAAACAGTGCTTTCCCTGGAGCGGCGCCTGTTGGAGGCGGGTGCTTCCCGGGGGGCGCTGGTGCTGGCCGTGGGCGGTGGAATCACCACCGATCTGGCCGGATTTGCCGCAAGCATCTACAAGCGGGGCGTCCGCTATGCCAACGTGCCCACCACGCTGCTCGCGCAGGTAGATGCCGCGATCGGCGGAAAAACCGGCGTGAACCTGGACGGGTACAAGAATATGCTGGGCGTGATCGTGCAGCCGCAGTTCACTTTCCTCTGCCCGGAGGTGTTGTCCACCCTTCCGCCGCGGGAATTCCGCTCCGGCCTGGCGGAACTGGTGAAAACCCTTCTTTTGGCCGATGCAGAAAGCTACGCTGCGCTGCTGCCAAGTGCAAAATCGGCCCAAAATGCACTTGGGGAGGCCAAAACAGTGCCCACCAAGTGCAAAAACGCCCCGAAATGCACTTGGGAGGCCGAAACGCTGCCGGTGCGGGCGGAGCATATCTGGCGGGCGGCCGGGATCAAGGCCGATATCGTGTCGCGGGACCCTTACGAGAAAGGGGAGCGGATGAAACTGAACCTGGGGCACACCTTCGCGCACGCGATCGAGCACGAGGCCCGGCTGCGGGGAGACGACATCACCCACGGGGAGGCGGTCTCCATAGGCATCATCCTGGCGGCGGAGCTGTCGGAGAAACTGGGAGTGGCGCAAAATGGCCTCTCCGCCCGCCTGAAGGCGGATTTCTCCGCGCTGGGCCTGCCGGTGGATTGTCCTTACCCGGCCGATGTCCTTCGCGGCGCCATGCACAAGGACAAAAAAGCGACAGCGAGGGCGCTCCGCTTCGTGCTGCTGGAAGATATTGCCCGCCCGAGAATTGTTGAAGTAACAGATACAGAATGATTTGTACATCCATTCAAAATAAGGAGCTGCCCGAAATCCAGCGCCTGCTGGACTCCGGTGCCGTGGAAATGGCCGAAATCCGGCTGGACCGTTGTGCCCTG
Source organism: uncultured Bacteroidales bacterium (assembly GCA_946187865.1). Taxonomy (GTDB): domain Bacteria; phylum Bacteroidota; class Bacteroidia; order Bacteroidales; family UBA932; genus Cryptobacteroides. The sequence goes on along the minus strand of CAMHST010000003.1, from coordinate 18,162 downwards.
GAGGAAGAGGACATTGACTTGCTGTTCTCCGGGTCCGATGTCCCGCTGATTGCCACCTGCCGGCTGAACGAGGAGCCCCAGGCGCCGGAAATCCTGGAGATGGCCATCCGCTCCGGTGCCAAGTATGTAGATCTGGAGATGGAAGCCCCGGCCGCGGTGGGAAGGCGCATCCGCGAAGCCTGCCGCGAGTATGGGACGGTGCTCATCCGCTCGTTCCATGACTTTTCCGGCACGCCGCCCCTGGAAGTGCTCCGGAGCCTGGTGGAGCGGGGCCGTCAGTTCGGCGGTGAAGTGGTGAAGGTGGTCACAACCGCCACTTCCCAGGCAGATACCGCCCGCGTCATGGAGCTTTACAAAGATGTTACATCCGGTTCCCTGGTGGCTTTCTGCATGGGCGAGATGGGCCGGGAATCGCGTCTGGAGGCACTCAGGATGGGTGCTCCCTTCACTTATGCCTGTTTAACGGAGGAAGAAGCCACGGCTCCGGGACAGTGGACATCGGCCAAGATGCAGGAGGCGGTGTACGGGAATTTTCGCTTTGTCCGCGGAGACATGCTGCCGATGCCCTCCTCCAAAAGTTTCGCCCAGCGCGCCATCGTGGCCGCCGCCCTTGCAGAGGGGACGTCGCACCTGTCCGGATACACGCCCTGCGGCGACAATGAGAGCGCCATCGCCGTGGCCCGGGCGTTGGGTGCAGCGGTGGACGTTAAAGACAATTTGCTCATTATCAGGGGGATAAATGCACATCCGGGCTGCTGCGATGCGCTCGGGGAGCTTCACACCGGCGAGTCCGGTTTCCTTACCCGCCTGATGATCCCGCTGCTGGCCGCGTTGAGCGGCGCTCCGGTGCGCGTCACCGGAGAAAAAACCCTGCTGAACCGGCCTTTGGCGGGTGCGCACGACATTATGGCGGCCTTCGGCGTACGCTTGTACCCGGAAAGTAACAATAATGTTAACCACCAAAAAAAGGCCGATTTTGACGAAAACAATTCTGTTTCAGATATAAGAAAATCAGATTGTTACCTTCCTTTGACCGTTTCTGGCCCCATTATCCCCGGCCGGGCCGACATTTCTGGCCGCGGAGGCTCTCAACTGATCTCCGGCCTGCTGGGCGCGCTGCCTCTGGTCGCAGGCAAATCGACCGTCTATGTGCACGATCCCAAGAGCATTCCCTACCTTTTCATCACCGTGGATGTCCTGAAGAAATTCGGCATCCGGATGGGCTCTGAGATGGAGGGCGGCGACGCATTCCTGGAAACCCAGGACTGGAGCCTATGCACCGGCGTAAACTTCCACATCAAAGGGGACCAGCGCTACCAGGCCGCGGACTTTGCCATCGAGGCCGACTGGTCCGGCGCCGCGCCTTTCCTTACCGCCGGCGCCATCTTCGGCCAGGTGGAGGTGGAAGGGCTTGACACCCAAAGCCTTCAGGCCGACATCTCCATGATGGATATCCTGATGGAAGCCGGTGCCAGCATGTCTCAGCAGGAAGGTCCTACGCCAACCACCGGACCCATCCGCGTGCAAAGGGCGCCGCTGAACGCCTTCTCTACGGACCTGAACAACTGCCCGGACCTGTTCCCGATGGTGGCCGTATTGGCGGCCTTCTGCCCTGGAGAGAGCCATATCCTGGGCGTGGAGCGGCTTCGGCACAAAGAGACCGACCGAGCCGCCGCCATTGAGAAAATGCTGTTGCAGATGGGGGTTCCTGTCACCGTGGACCAGGACGAAATGACTATTTCCGGCATGGGCCTTACCCAGCGCATCCTTACCGGCAAGCTTCTCAAGGGAGGGAACTTCCCTTCCTATGGAGACCACCGCATGGTGATGGCCCTGAAGGTGGCTTCCCTGGGTGCGGCAGAGCCCGTTGTCATTGACGACACCGCCTGCGTGGCCAAATCCTTCCCGCAGTTTAACGAACTTTTTGACAGACTATGAATACCTTTGGCAACAAATTCAGGGTAAGTATTTTCGGAGAGTCCCACGGAAATCGGATCGGGGTTGTGCTGGATGGCGTCAAACCGGGCCTTCCCCTTAGCGAGACCGACTTCCAGGCGGACCTTTCCCGCCGCAAGGCCGGTGCGCTTGGCACTACGCCCCGTTTAGAGGCCGACGAGCCGGAGATTGTCTCCGGCGTGTTCGAAGGCCATACCACAGGCGCTCCGCTGACCATCCTCTTCAAGAACGAGAACACCCGCAGCCAGGATTATGCGCAGTTCCGGGAGCATCCCCGCCCCGGCCACGCAGACCGTACGGCCGCCATCAAATACCAGGGTTTCAACGACCCGCGCGGCGGCGGACATTTCTCCGGCCGCATTACCTTGGGCGTGGTGGCAGCCGGCGTGGTGGCTAAAAAAATGGCTCCCTACAGCTATGCCGCACACGTGGTGGAACTGGGCGGTAGCACGGATTCCGCCGCCTGGCCGGCCCTGTTGGAGGCCGCCAAGGCCGACGGCGATTCCCTGGGCGCCGTAGTGGAATGCGATGTGAGCGGTGTCCCCGCCGGACTGGGAGAGCCCTTCTGGGACAGCGTGGAATCCCGCCTGGCCCACGCGCTGTTTGCCATTCCGGGTGTCCGGGGCGTGGAATTCGGGGACGGTTTTGCCGCTTCCCGGAAGAAGGGTTCCGAACACAACGATGCCTTCGGCCCGGACGGGGTGCCCGTCACCAACCATGCCGGCGGGGTCAACGGCGGCATCACCAACGGGGCGCCCTTGCACTTCCGCGTGGCCTTCAAACCCACCGCCAGCATTGCCAAGGCGGGCATTCCCGGCCGCCACGACGTCTGTTTCGCGCTCCGCACCCCGGTTATCGTGGAGGCTGCCGCCGCCATTGTATTGGCAGACCTTTAAAGGAACACTCAGGCCATAATCCGGGGCTAAAACATGACTAAGCTTGTCATGGATGACAATAAGCCCCAAGTTTTTCGTATCTTTGCAGTCCTATGTCAGAGAGCGATAAAATCATACAGGAGTTCACCCAGGGGGAGTACAAAGAAGGGTTCGTGACGGATGTGGAGCAGGAATTCATCCCCAAGGGCCTGAACGAAGATATAATCCGGCAGATATCGGCCCGGAAAGAGGAGCCCCAGTGGCTGCTGGAGTTCCGGCTGGACGCCTTCCGGAAGTGGCAGGCCATGCCGCAGCCGGACTGGGCGCATTTGGATATGCCGAATATTGATTACCAGGATATTATCTATTATGCGGCCCCTAAAAAGGACAAAGACCGCCCCAAGGAGATAGACCCCAAACTGGCCGAGACTTTTGACAAGCTGGGCATTCCCCTCAAAGAGCGGGACGTGCTGGCCGGCGTGGTGGCGGTAGATGCCGTATTCGACTCTGTATCAGTTACTACCACCTTCCGGAAAACCCTGGCGGAAAAGGGCATTATCTTCTGCTCGTTCTCGGAGGCCGTGAAAGAGCATCCGGACCTGGTGCGGAAATATCTGGCCACGGTGGTGCCTGCATCGGACAATTTCTTTGCGGCGCTCAATTCCGCCGTTTTCTCCGACGGCTCCTTCTGCTACATTCCCAAAGGCGTCCGCTGTCCCATGGAGCTGAGCAGTTATTTCCGGATCAACGCCCGGGGCACCGGCCAGTTCGAGCGCACGCTCATCGTGGCCGACGAGGGCTCCTACGTAAGCTACATGGAAGGCTGCACCGCCCCCATGCGGGACGAGCAGCAGCTGCATGCCGCCGTGGTGGAGATCATCGTGGAAAAGGATGCCGACGTGAAGTATTCCACCGTCCAGAACTGGTATCCCGGCGACGCGGACGGCAAGGGCGGCATCCTGAACCTGGTTACCAAACGCGGCATCTGCAAAGGCTCCGGCTCCCATCTTTCCTGGACGCAGGTGGAAACGGGCAGCGCCATCACCTGGAAATACCCTTCCACCATCCTGAAGGGGGATTACTCGGCATCGGAATTCTACTCGGTGGCGGTTACCAACAACCACCAGCAGGCCGACACCGGCACCAAAATGATCCACCTGGGCAAGGGAACCAAAAGCCGGATTGTGAGCAAGGGCATATCGGCCGGAGTAAGCCAGAACAGCTACCGGGGTCTGGTCCGGATGGGAAAGAACGCCTTGAATGCCAGAAACTTCTCCCAGTGCGACAGCCTCCTGATCGGGTCCCGCTGCGGGGCGCACACTTTTCCGGATATCCAAAGCCAGAATCCCACCGCCACGGTAGAGCACGAGGCCACCACCTCCAAGATTTCGGAGGATCAGCTGTTTTACTGCAACCAGCGGGGGATAGGCCCGGAAGAAGCTGTGGGCCTGATTGTTAACGGCTATGCCCGGGAAGTGCTTTCCCGCCTGCCCATGGAATTTGCCGTGGAGGCGCAGAAACTTCTCCAGGTATCCCTGGAAGGCAGCGTAGGGTAATTCTCCTACATAGGGAACGTCATTCTGAACGAAGTGAAGAATCTGAATGTTTGATACCGTCATATTCACCCTGGCCGGCCGTCCCGTGCTGCTGATAGACTTGATTTCGAGCCTGTTGGGTCTCACTTGCGTGTTCCTGGCCGGGCGCAATTCCAAATACAATTTCTGGGTGGGCTACCTGTACACCGCCGCCCTGTTTTTCCTGTTCTGGAACAAGAACCTGTACGCAAGCCTGCTGTTGCAGCCTATCTCGCTGGCCATCAACATCATGGGCCACTATCGCTGGACGCATCCCAGGGAGGAAGAGCAGTCGTCCGAGAACAAGAAAGACCTGAAGGTGAGCATGTTAAGTTGGCCGGAACGCATGATGTCCGTCGCGGCCGTGCTGGTGGTTGCCTTTGTGTGGGGCTGGACACTGGACCGCCTTTTCCCGGCCGACCCGCACCCGTACCTGGATTCCTGCGTCACGGTGCTCATCCTGCTGGCTCAGCTGCTCAGCGCCATGAAAAAGTGGGATTGCTGGATTGCCTGGCTCATTGTGAACGTGACGCAGATTATCCTGCATGTGAGCGTGGGCAACGTGTTCATGCCCATCGTATGCGCGCTGTACCTGGTGAATGGCCTGTGGTCGCTGGCCACCTGGCTTAAGTTGTATCGGCGTGAAATGCAAACGCCTGATACAAAATAGTTTACAAGAAAGTGTCTATGCGGTTTGACATAGACAGTTATTGATAAAGAATTGATTTTAAGAAAGATACATTTTACGCCTATGTTGGAAATCAACAACTTGCACGCCCGAATCGGCGACAAGGAAATCCTGAAGGGAATCGACCTGGAAATCCATCCCGGAGAGATTCACGCGGTGATGGGCCCCAACGGTGCGGGAAAAAGCACACTCAGTGCCGTTCTTACCGGCAGGCCGGACTATGAAGTCACGGAGGGAACCGTCCTGTACAAGGGGGAGGATCTGCTGGCCAAAACGCCGGAAGAGCGCGCCTGGGCCGGCCTTTTCCTTAGCTTCCAGTACCCGATAGAAATACCCGGCGTTACCATTACCGCATTCATGAAGGCGGCGGTGAACGCCAAGCGTAAGGCGCTGGGGCAGGAAGAAATGAAGGCTGGGGATTTCCTGAAGCTGATGAAGCAGAAGATGGCCTTTGTGCAGATGAAGCCGGAATTTGCCAAGCGCGAAGTGAACGTGGGTTTCAGCGGCGGTGAGAAAAAGCGCAACGAGATTTTCCAGATGGCCATGCTGGATCCGGAGCTCTCCATCCTGGACGAGACCGACAGCGGCCTGGACGTAGATGCCCTGAAGATCGTTGCCGACGGCGTGAATGCCCTCCGGAGCCCGGAAAAATCGGCCATCATCATTACCCACTATCAGAAACTGCTGGAGTACGTGCAGCCGGATGTGGTGCATGTGCTCAAGGCCGGCCGAATTGTGGCAACCGGTGGAAGGGAGCTGATAGAAGCTATTGAAACCAAAGGATTTGACCAGTTCTGATGGGACACGGAAAATACATAGCTCCGCCCAAGGGGGAGTATCAGGTGGGGGCAGGTGAGCGTCTTGACCTGCAGTACATCGTGCTGCCCGGGGAGTCCAGGGAAATAGAGATCACCGTTGATCTGGACGGCCCCGGAGCGCAGGCGCACATCAAGGCCCTGTACCTTTGCAAGGGCAATGAGAAGGTGCGTTTCCGCATTGTCATGCATCACAGGGCGCCGGGTTGCAAGAGTACCCAGTTGATCAATGGTATAGCCGGCGGGGAGGCCGATGTCCGTTTCGACGGCACCATCGTCGTGGCCCCGGACGCCCAGCAGACCGAAGCCTATCAGGAAAACCACAACATTGTCCTCACTGAAAATGCCAAAGTGGACACCAAGCCGCAGCTGGAAATCTATGCCGACGACGTGAAGTGTTCCCATGGCGCTACGGTGGGCCAGCTGAATGCCGATGAATTGTTTTACATGCGTTCCCGCGGCATCCCGGAGTCCGAAGCCCGCACCCTGCAGATGCTGTCTTTCCTGTCGCCCGTGATTCCCGCAGGACGTGAGGAGGAAGTGGAGAAGGCCGTGAGAAGTCTGTGATTCCTTCGTTGAGCAGACCATTCTAAACTCATAAGTAGTCTGCGGGAATCCCTGGATGTGGATTCTCGCAGAAACTTTGTATCTTTGCAAAGTGTTGTCTTTTAGGAGAATCATACTGTCGCTTTTGTCCGTTACCGCCCTGGTGTCGGCCTGTGACCGGACACCCCGTCCGGACCGGGCTGCCACCCGTCTTCTGGACGAGCTGGACGGGTATGTGGGTGTGCGGGAAACGTATGTGGCGCGGAAGCTGGCCCAGTTGGACGCGCTGCGTCGGCTCACGCACTCCACCGAGGAGCCGCGCCGGCGCTTTGAAATGGATTGGAACTTGGCTCAGGAGTACTTTGCCTTCAGCTTCGACTCCACCCAGGTGTACCTGAAGCATTGCCAGGAGTTGGCCAAAGACGCGCTGAAAGATCAGGATCTTTATAACCAGGCCACCATCCAGCTTGGCCACCTGTATGCCAAGGCCGGCAGCTACATGGAGGCCTATCAGGTTCTCTACGGCCAGATAGATACCCTGCAGCTGTCGCCCGAATTAAAGGCTGAGTATTACTGGTGCCTGTACGATTTCAGCAAAGACCTTTCCGGCAACTCCGGAATGGTGGAAAGCCTGTCCATCCCGCCTGAGTCCAGTTTTCAAAAGGTCTTGTATCAAATGCTGCCCAAGGATTCGGACCGCTTTCGCTCCGTGCTCAGGAACCAGTACATCGCAGAAGGCCGCCTGACCCAGGCCGACAGCGTGAGCCGCCTGCTTCTTTCCACCGTTACCCCGCAGGACCGCAATTATGCTATCTATGCCTTCTTCCAGTCCGAAATCCAGGAGCAGCGCGGAAACCAGGCGGACAGGTTGGCCTGGCTGGTGAGATCGGCCGAATGTGACCTGGCCAATGCGGTACGGGATTATGCCTCCCTTACGATGGTAGCGCAGAATATCCTTTCCATGGATGTAGACCGCTCTTTCCGCTACCTGCGCATTGCCCAGGAAGACGCCCTGTTGTACAACGCCAAACTGCGTCCCTGGCAGATTTCCCGGTTCCTGATGGACGTGGAAGGCGCCTATTCCGCCCGCCAGGCCAAGGCCAACCGGATGGGCCTGATAGCCACTATCCTGCTGGCCGTGCTGGTGGTGGTCCTTTCCCTGCTTTCTCATTTTCTGGTGGTGCGTTCCCGGAAACTTACCCGTCTGAGGAACGAGCTGGAAAACAGCAATGCCCGCCTGGCCATCGCCAACGAAGAACTCAACACCCTCAACCGCCAGATCTCCAAGGCCGACAAGGTGAAGGAAGAGTACATCCTGAACTTTCTGAAAGGGCTGTCCGGGCAGGTAGCCCTGCTGCGGTCGGAAGACAACCATTTCCGGAATCTCCTGAAACAGGGGAAATCGGACCAGCTGTTCCGGGAACTGGCCATATCGGAGCGTTCGGAAAAAGCGCTGGAAGATTTCTATCACAAGTTCGACGACACGTTCCTGGCCATCTATCCGGACTTCGTGGCGCAGTTCAATGCCCTCCTTCAGGAGGATGCCCGCATTACGCCCAGGAAGGACGAACGCCTGAATACGGAGCTCCGGATCTTCGCCCTCATCCGCCTGGGCGTGGAAGACTCCAAGGAAATCGCGGCACTCCTTCACTACTCGGTAAGCACCATTTACAATTACAAGGTTTCCGTCAAGAATTCCTGCCTGGGAGACCGCGAAACCTTCGAGGAGAGGGTAAAAATGATTGGAAAGTAGTGGATTTTTGATTCCGAATCCGCTACTAAAGCGGTCCTTTTGATTCTATTGAAACGGCTGAAAATCAGTCGTTTTTGTTTTCTTGTGCACTACTTTTTTTCTCCCGCACACGCGAGGTGTGAAAATCCCCCCTAATTTTGCGACCGGACCTATAGTGGACAAACACAACTATTATTAATAATAACCAAACGCACAACTAATCCAAAAAAGCGTATGAAAAAAATTGCTTCCCTAATCCTTGCATTAGGATTGAGTCTGGCGGCAATGGCCCAGAACGTCACCGTGAGCGGTGTTGTTCTGGACGATGCACGCCAGCCGATTATCGGCGCCTTTGTAGTTGAGCAGGGTACCCAGAACGGAACCATGACCGGCGTGGACGGAGACTTCTCCCTCCGGGCCGCCCGCGGCGCCGTTTTGGAGATTTCCTGTATCGGCTATGTCACCCAGCAGGTAACCGTCACCGGCGACCAGCGGCTGGAGATTGTCCTTGCAGAGGACACACAGATGCTGGAAGAAACGGTGGTCATTGGCTACGGTGTCCAGAAAAAGAGTGTGGTCACCGCCTCTATTTCCTCTGTTACGGAAGACGACCTGAAGGTGCAGTCCCAGACCCGCGTGGACAATATGCTCCAGGGTATGACTTCCGGTGTTCAGGTAACCCAGAACTCCGGTGCGCCGGGAGCCAGCTCCACTGTGGTGGTCCGCGGTATCAGCTCCATCAACCACGCCAGCCCGCTCTATATTGTGGACGGTATGCCGGCCGGCAGCATCGACTACATCAACCCGAACGACATCGAGCGTATCGATGTGCTCAAGGATGCCGCCTCCGCCGCTGTGTACGGCGCCCGTGCATCTGACGGCGTTATCCTGGTTACCACCAAATCCGGTAAAGAGGGAAAGACCGTGGTCAACTACGATTTTTCCTATGGTATCCAGAATCCCTGGCGCAAGCCCCAGGTGCTCAATGCCACCGAGTATGCCATCATGATGAACGAAGGCATGCTCAACGCCGGAAATGCCCCGATTTATGACGACCCGTATTCCCTGGGCAAGGGAACGGACTGGGTGGATGCCATTTTTGACAAAAACGCACCCATCGTCAAGCATGATTTGAATATTTCCGGTGGTAACAGCCGCGTCAACTACAGTGTTTCAGGAGGTTACCTTTCTTCCAAAGGAACTATCGGCGGCCGTTTCGACCAGTCTTACTACGACAGAATGACCCTCCGGGAGAATGTGGGCTTTACACTGTTCGATGCTTCTGCCGAGCGGAATTGGCTGAATAAACTCACCTTCTCCAACCAAGTGTCCTTCGCCCATATCAAGAGTGCCGGCATTTCTGCCAACTCCGAATACGGTTCTCCGCTGGGCTCTGCCCTGGGTATGTCCCCGCTGGATCCCATCTATGCCGATGCCGCCGAGGAAGAGCGTTACAAGAGCCTTTATCCCGCCGGGTATCCTTATATTATCCGCAACTCCGAGGGAACCCCTTACTTCATTGCCGACGGTGGTACCTATAACGAGCAGGCCAATCCGATTGCCATGCTGGACCGTCCGCACGGTTACAGCAGCACCGACAAGATTGTGGCCGGCCTGAATACCGATCTCCAGCTTTGGGACGGTCTTAAATTCCGCAATTCCCTGACCCTGGACCTTTCCTATGTCTATAGCCACAGCTACACGGAACAGTATTTCCTGACTTCCAAGAGCTATAGCCTGGATACGGTGACCTCCACGACCACTTATGACGCCAACGGCAATCCTTCCACCATTGACAAAATCAATTACGGCTCCTCTGCGACGCAGTCGATGAACCGCTACTATAGCTATCAGGTGGAGAATACCCTTGTTTATGACAAGACCTTCGGCAAGCATACCTTCAATGTCGTGCTTGGCCAGTCTGCTTACATGTCTTCTTCTTCTTACGTGGGTGCTTCTTCCCGCGGTCTGATGTATCCGGATGACCCTTGGAAGATCAGTGTGGACAACACGCTGGGCAAGCAGACCGACGGCGACCGTAATGGTTGGGGCCGCTGGAATTCCATTCCTTACAGCATCCTCTCCTACTTCGGCCGCATTACCTACAACTTTGACGAGCGTTTCCTGGCCCAGGCGACCCTCCGCCGGGATGCTTCTTCCCACTTCGGCCCCAACAACAAGTGGGGTACCTTCCCGTCCTTCTCCCTGGGCTGGAACCTCAAGAACGAGGCATTCCTCAAAAACAATCCTTATATCTCCATCGCCAAGATCCGCGCCTCATGGGGCGTCAACGGTAAGGATAACCTCGGAGACTTCCTCTATGCCGTATATGCACAATCCGGCAACAACTACATTTTCGGTTCCGGCGCCAACGGTACCGAGAGCATCAATATCGGCGTAAAGGCTTCCGGCCTGGCCAATCCCAACGCCAAGTGGGAAGAATCCATCCAGACGGACCTGGGCTTTGACCTGGGCATGTGGGGCAACCGGTTCACGGCCACTGTCGACTTCTATATCAAAGACGCTTCTGGCATGCTGATGGAAATGCAGGTTCCCTCTTATGCCGGCGACTCCGCCCCTACCGGCAACGTGGGTTCCATGCGCAACACCGGAGTCGAATTTGACCTGGGCTGGCGTGACCATATCGGCGACCTCAATTACGGGTTCAAGTTCAATGCTTCTTACAACAAGAATGTGCTCACCAAACTGGCCAACGATGCCACGTATATTACTACTTCCAGCCACAAGATCGGCACCCTTACCCGCGGCGACGTAGGCGAAGTGTTCCCTTACTTCTGGGGCTGGAAGACCGACGGTGTGTTCCAGAACTGGGATGAGATCAACGCCTATGTGAACCAGGAGGGTAACCTGATTCAGCCCAATGCCCAGCCCGGTGACTTCCGCTGGGTAGACGTGAACAGGGACGGCAAGATTAACGATGACGACCGTACCAAACTGGGCAAGGGTATTCCGGACTGGACCTATGGCTTTACTTTCACCATTGACTGGAAGGGCATTGACTACAGTATGCTCCTGCAGGGACAGCTGGGCGCCCAGACCCTCAATGTGACCCGCCGTACAGACCTTTACTACATCAACCTCCCCAAGTCCATCCTGAACCGTTGGACGGGTGAAGGTTCCACCAACCAGTATCCCCGTTTCTGCTTCGATTCCGCCAATGAGAATTACCGCGTGTCCGACTACTGGATGGAGGACGCATCGTTCCTTCGTGCCCGTAACATCCAGCTGGGTTATACGCTGCCGCAGAACCTCACCAGCAAGGTGTTTGTCTCCCGCCTGAGACTGTATGCCCAGGTCGAGAACGCCTTCACGCTCACCAAATATACTGGCTGCGACCCTGAAGTATCCGGTGGTTTCCGCGAAGTGGGTGTAGACCGCGGCGTCTATCCCCAGAACCGCACCTTCACTTTTGGTATCAATGTAACTTTCTAACAGACAACGGATATGAAAAAGATAATCATTGCACTCTCTGCCATGGCCGTTCTGCTGTCTGGCTGCTCCAAGGATTTCATCAATCCCAAGCACAACAGCTCCGAGCCGCTTGACGAGTATTTCAATACGCCGGAACGTCTCTTCCAATGTCTGGTGGCCGCTTACGACCCGCTGGAATGGTATGACTACGCTTTCGGCCAATATGACAACCTTCACCTGATCTTTGACGTGATGGGCGACGATGTGTATGCCGGCGGCTCCAACGAGGGTGACCAGCCTCTCATCGTGAAAACCCATTATTACACGGCAACCCCTACTGACGTGTGCAATCAGTTCTGGACAGTGAACTATTCCGGTATCAACCGCGCCGCCACCCTGATCAAGTACATCGACGGGGCCGAGGGTGTGGACGAGACCACCAAGAAGCTCTATGTAGCCGAGGCCAAAGTTTTGATGGCTTATTATTACAACATGCTCTGGAAACTCTGGGGAAACATTCCTTACTTTGAAGAGCTTTTGGAGGCCCCTTATGTGGCCGAACAGCTGGACCACGATCAGGTATATGCCAACTTTATTAAGCTCATCGAAGATGCCATTGATATGAAGGTGCTTCCGATGAAGGTTTCCGGCGGCAACGAAGGCCGTGTCACCCTTGCCATGGCTTATATGCTTTATACCGAGGCCGTGCTTTATCAGAACGACCAGTCCCGCTATCAGACTGCCCTGAACTACATGAAGGAAATCATCTCCTCCGGCCAGTATTCCCTGGTTTCCGACTTTGCCGGTATTTGGGAAGAGAGCGGTGAATGGTGTGCCGAGTCCATCTGGGAAATCAACTATACTTCCGAAGGCGGTATCCGCGACTGGGGTAATTCCATCGCAGCCGGCGGTCAGGTGAACTCCATTCTCACGGGTATTCCTGCCCCGAAGAACGTACCCGACTATCACGAAGGCTGGGGTTTCGGTACTATCGCCAAAAGTGCCTATGACATGTATGACGACGACGATATCCGCAAGGACGGCGGTATCCTGAACTTTGCCAAGTATGCCGAGTCTCATCCCGGAGCTGAATATACGCCCCGCTGGCAGGATACCGGTTATTGGAACCGTAAGTACATTGCCCGCGAAGGCGGTAACCATGGTTACCTGGCTTCCGACAACCTGAACTATGGAAACAATGAGCGCATCTACCGCTATGCGGAGACCCTGCTGAATGCCGCAGAGCTGTCCGTCCTCCTGGGACAGGATGGTTCCAGCTACCTCAAGCAGGTGCGCGACCGCGCTAACTGCCACGACACCGGTGTTTCCCGTGAGGACATCATCCAGGAGCGCCACAAGGAATTCGTGGGTGAAGGCAAACGTTACTGGGATCTGGTCCGCAGCGGCCTGGCTCCTTCCGTACTGAAGGCTTCCAACCACGAGTACCGTACCGTAGACTGGACCGAGAACAAGAAGTACTGGCCCATCCCGCAGGGTGAGATCGACAAGGATCCGGCCCTGGTGCAGAACAACTATTAATACCAGGCAATCATGAAAACAATCTGGCAATATATCGCAATCGCGGCGCTGGCTGTTTCCGCTGCCGCCTGTACCCCCGAGTATCCCGAACCGCAAGCCAGCGGCCTGCCGCAGGCTTCGGCCCTGGACGTAACCATCAACGTAGACCAGGAGACCAACTATGTTACCTTTGTGATGAACAACAAGGGTATGGTTCCTGTGTGGATTTTCGGAGACCAGAAAATTGACGGGAAGGCTTCCAAGAAGTATTCCTATACCGATAATGGTGTAAAGCTGCGTTTCCGCGACGCCGGCGAATACACCGTTGAGGTGAAGGCCTACAACGCCAACGGCCTCTCCCAGGGCTCCCTGGTGAAGACCTTCACCCTGGAGAACACCTACCGTGACCCCTTCGACCCGTCTCCGTACATCAAAGCCATCTCCGGCGGCACCTCCCAGGCCTGGGTCTGGGACTCCGCGACGGATGGTCACTTTGGCTGCGGCCCCGTGGGTAACCCGCTGGGCTGGTGGTCCTGTGGCGCCAACGGCAAGGCCGGCTTCCTGTACGATGACGTGATGACCTTTGACGCCGATGGCAATTACACCTTTGCGCCCGGTGACGGAATGGCTTATGCCAACACCGGCTCCGAGTATATGAGCGAATACAATACCGGCGAAGACTACTTGTTCCCGGTAGAGGAGAGCACAACCAAGTATAGCTTCGAGAACAATTGGAACGATGCCGGCATCGAGGAGATTTTCCTTGTGCTGCAGAGCGGAAGCGTCCTCTCCTACGTGCCGCACAAGAGTGCCGTAGAGGAGCCTCGCTTCCAGGTGCTGGAAACCAAGACCAGCGAAATGAAGAAGATGCTCAAGCTCATGTCCACCGTGTGGACCCCCAACAACCCCGACGGCATTTCCTGGTACTACCAGTTTGTTCCCAAGGGCGCTGACAAGGCCGACCCGCTTTACGGCCTTGAGAGCAAGATTTGGGTCCTGGACAGCGACCAGCAGGGTTATCTGGGCTGCGGCCCCGACGCGGGCAATCCCACCGGCTGGTGGAACGCCACTCCGCACGACAAGGATGCATTCTCTCTGAACGACGACGAGATCACCTTCTTCAAGAACGGCAAGTACGTCTTCGATCCGGGTGCCGACGGCATGGTTTACTGCAACTGGGAATCCGGTTGGAACCCCGACGGTTATTATTCCGGTGACGGCAGCACCGACTACGATGCTCCGGCCGAGCGTCAGGAATCTACCTATACGCTGGGCTCCGACGCCATTGGCGACTATATCGAGCTCCCTGCCGGCATCCTGTTCACCTATGTGCCCAGGCCCGAGGTCCTTACCCAGCCTACCAAGCTGTATATCAAGGAGAACACCGCCACCAAACTGGTCTTGGTACCTTACTTTGAGGGCATTATTGCCTGGCAGCTCATTTTCAAGCCCAAGGACGGTCAGGATATCCCTGATGAGCCCGAAGAGCCTGAATCCCCCGTTGAGCCGCTGGATCCTACCTTCTATGATGTGACCGGCGACACTAACCTCTGGAAGAGCGCCAGCCTGGAAACCGAAATGTGGTACTCTCCGGGCGACTGGAGCGGCGGACTCACCCCTGACTTCACCATCACCGAGGGCAATGGCATCACCGTGACCATTCCCGAGGGTGTGGGTGGCAGTGAGTGGATGGGTCAGACCAAGCTCAAGAGCCATGTCGCCACCAAGGCCGACACCGAGTATGACTTCAGTGTCACCCTCCTGGCCGACGAGGACATGACCGTGACCATCAAGCTCACCAACGATCCCGAGGAGGAGAACGACATCCATTCCTTCTTCTATGACGGAAATGTGCAGCTGAAGGCCGGCGAGCCGTTGGTTTACCGCAAGCACAACCTGACCCAGGCTGTTCCCGGCGACAACGTGATGCTGATCTTTGACTTCGGCCGCAGCCCTGTTGGCTCTACCATTGCAGCCAGCAACGTGCTCTTCCAGGAGCACAAGGGCAGTCCGAACCTGTGGGCAGGCGCCACCATCGAACCGGAGATGTGGTATTCTCCCGGCGACTGGAGCGGCGGACTTACCCCGGACTACACCATCAATGCCGACAACGGTATCACCGTGACCATTCCCGAGGGTGTGGGCGGCAGCGAATGGATGGGCCAGACCAAGCTCAAGAGCCACATCGCCACCGCAGAAGGCAAGACCTATGCCTTTAGTGTACAGTTGGAGGCCAGCGAGGATATGACCGTGACCATCAAGCTCACGAACGACCCCGAGGAGGAGAATGACATTCATTCCTTCTTCTACGACGGTGGCGTGCAACTGAAGGCAGGTGAGAAACTCCTGTACGTAAAACAGGGCCTGACCCAGGCTGTTCCCGGCGACAACGTGATGCTGATCTTTGACTTTGGCCGCAGCCCTGTGGGCTCTACCATCACGGCATCCGACATTATCTTCATAGAACAGTAGTAAATGATTGTAAGTGCTTATAAAAGAGGGTTGCTGCTTTTTGCGGCAGCAACCCTCTTTACAACTAGCGCCTGCGGAGGAAAGCCCATCGAACAGCCCGCGGAGGCAAGCCTGACGGTGACGCCTTCCACGGTAAACGCCTCTTGGGAGTCCGTGACGGAGACGCTCTCGGTGACTGCGTCCTGCGACTGGGGTGTTTCGTCGGCCGACAAAAACTGGTGCACCGTAACTCCGTCTGGAGGCATCAAGGGGACGTCGGCTCTGAAAGTGAGCCTGCAACCTAACAGAACCGGTGCGGAAAGGGCCACCACGCTCACGTTCCGCTATGGCGGGAAAACGCTGGAAGTTCCTGTCAAGCAGGGGCTCAATGAGGAAGACCTTCCAAAACCTGCCCCGCCGATGGAGATTCCGGAAGGCTATGAACTGGCCTGGAACGAGGAGTTCGAGACAGACGGAAAGCCTTCCACGGCCGACTGGTGGTACGAGACCGGAGGTGGCGGCTGGGGCAACAACGAGGAGCAGGTATATGTGGCCGGTTCCAAGGATGGGGAAGACCTGGCCTTTATTTCCGACGGCTCCCTGAAGATCCAGGCCCGCAGGATTGGCGGCACGGTGTATTCCATCCGCATGAATACCAAGCGCTACTGGCAGTACGGCTGGTTCGAAGCCCGTATCAAGGTGTCTGACGTACCGGGTTCCTGGCCGGCGTTCTGGATGATGCCGCAAAACTTCCATACCTGGCCCGGCGACGGCGAGATAGACATCATGGAATACGCCATCAGCACCCAGGGCAAGGACAAATCGTCGTCCAGCATCCACTGCAACGCCTTCAACTGGCCCGCCGGTACGCAGAAGACACATGTCCAGCCGGTTGCCAACGCGGCCACCGAGTATCATGTGTATGCCCTGGAATGGACTTCCGAGTTTATGAAATTCTATATTGACGGCAAACTGCACCTGACCTTCCAGAACGACGGGAAGGGCTACGACCATTGGCCGTTCGATGCCCCGTTCTACCTCAAGTTCAACATGGCATGGGGTGGAAACATGGGTGGAAAAACCGATGTGAACGGGCTTCCCGCCACTTATGAGGTGGACTATGTCCGTGTTTTCAAAAAGCAATAAGAAGAAATGAAGTGTATCCGTAACCTATACCTGTCGGCACTTATCGTGGTGGCGGCCTCGTGTCAGCAGCAGAAGACTGTCTCCACCGTGGGGGCAGGTCCCGAAGTGGAACAGAAAGTGGAGGCTATCCTCTCCCAGATGACCCTGGCCGAGAAAATCGGCCAGATGAACCAAGTCTCTGCCGGAGGCGATGTGGAAAATTATGCCGATGCGCTGCGGAAGGGCCAGATAGGCTCTATCCTGAACGAGGTGGATCCCGTGAAAATCAACGAGTTCCAGCGAATCAGCGTAGAGGAGTCCCGTTTGGGCATTCCGCTTCTTGTGGCCCGTGACGTGATTCACGGCTTCCATACCGTATTCCCGATTCCCCTGGGCCTGGCGGCCACCTTCGACCCCGCCCTGGTGGAAAAGGGCGCCCGCGTGGCTGCGCTGGAAGCTACCGCACAGGGTGTCCGCTGGACGTTCTCGCCCATGCTGGACATCGCCCGCGACCCGCGTTGGGGACGCATGGCAGAGGGCAGCGGAGAGGACACTTACCTGGATGCCCGCATGGCGGAAGCCATGGTTTACGGTTACCAGGGCCATTCCCTGGATTCCACGTCCATGGCGGCCTGCATCAAGCATTTCGTAGGCTATGGCGCTGCCGAAGGCGGCCGTGACTACAACAGCACCTTCCTCACCGAACGCCAGCTGCGCAATACTTACCTGCCGCCTTTCGAGGCCGCGGTAAAAGCGGGCGCCATGACCCTGATGACCTCCTTCAACGACAATGACGGGGTTCCTTCCACGGGCAACACCTTTGTGGTGAAGGACATCCTTCGAGGAGAATGGGGCTTTGACGGACTGGTGGTCACCGACTGGAACTCCATGGGCGAGATGATTGTCCACGGGTTCGGCAAAGACCGGAAAGACGTGGCCCAGAAGGCCCTGGAGGCCGGTGTGGATATGGACATGATGACCTATGGCTTTGTGTCGCACCTGGAAGAACTGGTCCGCAGCGGTGCCGTCCGCGAGGCCGACATCGACCAGGCCGTCCGCAATATCCTCCGGGTGAAAGTCCTCCTGGGACTGTTCGAAAACCCCTACATCGACGTGGAGGCCGCTGCCGCCGTGCAGTATGCGCCGGAGCATCTGGAGGCCGCACGGAAATCGGCCGAAGAGTCGGCCATCCTGCTCAAAAACGACGGCGTGCTTCCGCTGGAGGCGGCATCGGTTCGGAATATCCTGGTCACCGGCCCTATGGCCAACGCTCCGCACGACCAGCTGGGTACCTGGGCTTTTGACGGCGAGAAGTCGCACACGATTACCCCGCTGCAGGCCCTCCGGGAGCGTTTTCCGGGGAAGGTAAGCTATGTCCCCGGCCTTATGTACAGCCGGGAGAAGCGTGACCGTTTTGACGACGTGGTGGCCGCCGCCCGCCGTGCCGACG
>CAMHST010000002.1 GCA_946187865.1 uncultured Bacteroidales bacterium | reverse complement strand
CCCTCCGCGCCTGGTGCTACTACAACCTCTTCGAGGTCTGGGGCGGCGCCCTGCCCATCAACAAGGAAGTCACTTCCGAGGTGCCCGGAACGGCCGACCCGGACTTTGACACTTCCTGCAAGATGATCTACGATTTCATCATGACCGAGCTGGACGAGAGCCTTGCGAACCTTCCCAAGAACAACGTGAACCGCATGAACCAGGCTACCAACCGCATGATCAAGGCCCGCCTGCTGCTGAATGCGCCCGTGTTCATCAAGGAAGACCATTTCAGCGAGTGCGCCACCCTGTGCCAGGACATCATTAGCGGCACCTATGGCACCTACTCCCTGGCGGCCGACTACCACGATATCTACAATATCGACAACGTGAACTGCCCCGAGGTGGTCTTCGCCCTGGCATCCGAATACGGCAAGTCCCACGGCAACGCCTACAACTGCCGCAACGTCACCTTCCTGCCCTACAACGCCTTCGGCGATCCGCTGTCCATCTTCGGCTCCAACAACGACCAGGGCCGCTGGAACTGCGTGATCATCGCCCCGTCCCATGACAACACCGGCACCGTCCTTTCTACCGGCGGCACCGACACGGGCGGTAAGTCCTTCCTGTTCGACTACGGCGACAAGCTGGGCGCCGTGTACGACCGCTTCGACAACCGCGACATCCGCAAGGCTCCCTATCATGCCGATGAAAACGGCAAGTGGGACGGCCTGTTCCTTATCGGAACCCAGAAAGACTACTATACCGGTGAAATCCTTCCGGCCGACGCCGACCGTGAGGGCCAGAACCTGGTGTATGTGGACCAGGTGGGCACCTTCCAGAACAAGGGTCGCGACCTGGCTACCGTGATGTCCCCGCACTGGGGCGAGACCAACTCCGGTTACCGGATGCTCCGCTACCCGATCCTTCCGGATGTGTGCGGCGTGGACTTCCGCGACATCGACGAGGTGGAATTCCGCCTCTCCGAGGTGTACTACATGCTGGCCGAGTGCAAGCTCCGCGCCGGTGACTCCGAGGGTGCCAAAGACCTGGTGAACCAGGTGCGCAAGCGCTACTTCAGCGCCGCCGACTGGGCCACCGTGCAGAACGAGCCCGGCCCCGGCTTCACCAGCTTCGACCTGGACTGGATGCTCAACGAGTGGGGCAAGGAGTTCCTCTGCGAGGGACGCCGCCGCCGCACCGACCTCCGTCGCTACGACAAGTTCACCCAGGGCCAGTGGTGGTTCTTCGGCCGCGGCGAGGGTGACGACTACTATCCTGCCCAGCGCGACCGCAAATACGAGTGGTTCCCGCTTCCCGAGGCTGCCCTTACCGTGAACCCGGGTCTTGTCCAGAATCCTAACTATGTAGCAGAATAATTATGAAAAGATTCTTAACATATCTGATACTTCCGGTCCTGGCCCTTGCCGCCTCCTGCTCACCGCAGCTGGAGATTGAATTCTCGCACGAGAAGCAGGCTTTCCAGACCCAGGCCGGCAAAATCCTCATCGAGGCCATCATGCCTCAGGCATCCGCCCAGGACGAGGAAATCTACATCATCGGCGCCTTCAACGGGAACGATGCCGCCATCGGCAACCCTTCCTACCTGATGACCCGCTCCGAGACCATTACCGCCAAATGGGGTATCTATCTGGATCCCAGTACCTTCCAGGGCGGGAAGACCCTCGCCGACGGATTCACCTTCTACTCCGTCCAGCAGGGTTATGAGCGCAGTGCCAAGAACGAACCCGTGAGCCATACCCTCACGATCGGCCCGGGCGAGTGGGCCAACGTATATGCCGACAAGTGGGAAGCCTACTTCCTGCCTCCGAAGGAGGATCCGGGCGTTGTGCTGCCCGAACACAGCGGCGTTCGCGTGTATATCATCGACCAGACCGGTTGGGATGCCATCGCCCTGTACCAGTGGGGTAACGTGAATGATTTGGGCGGCGGCTGGCCGGGTGCGGCGGTAGCCGGAACCTGGACCGCCAACGGCCAGGAGTACAAGTACTTCGAGTACGGAGACGAGATCTTCGGCCTGGGTCAGAACCTGATTTTCAACAACAACGGCAACGGCGTGCAGCTGGCCGACTATAACATCTCCTTCGCCGAGGGCGTAGTCGACTACTTCCTCCTGGTGACGGCCGACGGCGTGTCTGAGGCTCCGAACCCGGTCGAAGGCGGCTCCACAGACCCGCGCAAGGCCATGACCGAGACCAGCCCTTGGGGCGTGATCGGCTCTATCGCCTCTACTGGGAACAGCTGGGGTGCAGACGAACCGATGGTGACGGACGGCACCTGGCATGCCGCCCTGGGCCTGGTCCTTACCGCCTCCGACGAGTTCAAGTTCCGTAAGGACGCCGCTTGGGATGTGAACATGGGCGGTACCTGCGAGACCATCGGCGAAGCTTTCGCCGTGACTCAGGACGGCTCCAACATCAAGGTTCCCGAAGACGGCACTTATGACCTCTTCCTGAATCCGGATGCAGCCCTTGTGGTCATCGTCAAGGCCGGCGACCCTGTGACCCTGCCTTCCGGCGGCGAGCCTTCCGGTCCGGACGAGCCCGTGGTGGAAGTCCCCAACGACCCGGTGACCATCTATGTGCAGGACCTGTCCGGCTGGGATGCCCTCTATGTGTACATGTGGGGCGACAAGAACGACCTCAGCGGCGGCTGGCCGGGTGCAGAGATTACCGGCACCCGCAAGATCGGCACGGTCACCTACAAGTCTGTCGTGGTGGAGGATGCCCTGGGACGCAATGAGAACCTCATTTTCAACAACAATGCCGGTTCCCAGACGGCCGACTACAACATCACCCTCACCGAAGAAGTGTTCGTGCAGCTGGATGCCGAGGGCAACGTGACCGCCCTGGATCCCTACAACCCGGACATCAAGATCCTGGTGAACAACAAGACCGACTGGAAGGAGATCACCCTCTATGCCTGGGGTGACGCAGAGGCCTTCGGCGGCTGGCCGGGTGCCACGCCCGTGGGCAAGGAAGTAGTGGGTGACGTAGAATACACCGTCTTCGGCCTCAGCGCCGACATGGCCGGGAAGACCCTCAACCTGATCTTCAACAACAACGGCGGCGGAGAGCAGCTCGCTGACTTTGCCATCACCGTGCCCGAGGACGAACTCTTCCTGAACATCAACGCCCAGTACTCCGTGGCTCCCGTGGAGGGGAACCCCCGCGGCGCCGACAAGAAGCGTGTGGCTGTCTTCGTGGACGACCAGACTTCCTGGGATGCGATTGCCCTCTACCAGTGGGGCGACGTGAACAACCTGGGCGGCGGCTGGCCCGGTGCGCAGGTGGGAGCCAGCGTGACCATCGGCGAAACGCTGTACAAGGTATTCTTCTTCGAGGATGCCCTTGGACTTAACCAGCACTTGATTTTCAACAACAACGGCGGCGGCACCCAGCTCCCGGACTTCGACCTCAAGTTCGAGAAGAACGAGTACTTCCTCACCGTGACCGATGAGGGCGTGACCCTCCAGGAGAATCCGGAGACCGTAGTCGTATTCGCCGAGGACAAGACCGGTTGGGACGGCATCGCCCTGTACATGTGGGGCGATGTGAACAACCTGGGCGGCGGCTGGCCCGGTGTCGCGGTAAGCGGCACGGCCGACGTGAACGGCACTGCCACGCAGGTGTTCGTCATTGACGGTGCCCTTGGCAAAGCGGAGAACTTGATCTTCAACAACAACGGAAACGGTTCCCAGCTTCCCGACTATGCCCTGAAGTTTGAGCGTAACGCTTACTATCTCAGCGTAAAAGATAACGGTGTATCCGTGTTCTGATACTGATTTTACCAAGGCCGGCGCCCCTGACCGGACACCGGCCTTCCACATAATGAATCCGCTATGAAAAAGAGCCTGTATATCCTTACCATCGCCTTCTGCTGCCTGGCTTGCGGCACGTGCACCAAGCCGTCTTCCGGCGGCGGGAAGCCCGATGACTCCAACCTTCCCGTGATACCGGAGACCCCGGTCACCCCGCGCAGCTATGCCACGGATGCGCTCACGCTTCCCGCCACCGCGCGCGACCACTACCAGATTTACCAGGTGAACCTGAAACTGTACGGGAAATCCGGCGCCTTCGGCAAGGTTCAGGCGCGCCTGGACGAGATCAAAGCCCTGGGTACCGATATCCTGTACCTGATGCCGGTGTACGCAGAGGGCAAGGAGGTCTTGCCCGGGATGCCCGGAGACAAGCCTTTCGGCTCGCCCTATTGCATCAAGAATTATAAGGAGGTAAACAGCCTTTACGGCACCCTGGACGAACTGCGCTCGCTGGTGAAAGCCGCCAAGGAAAAGGGGATGAAAGTGATGTTCGACTGGGTGGCCAACCATACCTCCTGGGACAACGTGTGGCTGACCGAGCATCCGGAGTGGTACGAGCACAAGGCCGACGGAAGCATCGCCTGGCCCACCAAGGACGGTGTATGGAAGGATGTCGCCCAGCTGGACTTCTCCAAGAAGGAGCTCTGGGCCGCCATGGAGGACGCCCTGCAGTACTGGGTGAAGGAACTGGATATCGATGGCTATCGCTGCGACTATGCCCATGGGGTGCGGGACGACTTCTGGAAAGAGGCTATCGGCCAGCTGAAAGCCCTGAAGCCCGGATTCCTGATGCTGGCGGAGTCGGATTTCGAGCGGATGTTCGACAACGGCTTCGACATCATCTTCGACCGTGCCATGAAGAGCCGGATGATCAGCCTGTTCGACGGCGGAGGCGCCGGCGCTTTCTTCAACTGGTACAAAACCGACCAGGAAAAAACGCCCGCTTCGAAGTCCAAACTCTTCTTTGTCACCAACCATGACGACGCTACGGGCAATACCCCGGCCGGCCAGTTCAAGAGCGCAGAGGGAGGCCTGGCCGCCTTTGTGCTGATGGCGGCCCTCAATGGGTCTTCCATGCTGTACGGTTCGCAAGAGATCGCCTACGATAAGACCATCAACTTCTTCAACACCATGGACATGGACTGGGACGAGGCCAAGGACTTCAAGGCCAAGTACCAGAAAGCCCTGCAGGAACTCTCCGGCTTGGACCGCAGCGGGGAGATGACCGCCAGCAGCAGCGGCCGCGTGGTGTTCGTGCACTATGCCCCCGGCAAGAGCGGGAAAGGCTTCCTGCTGGGCGTGAATGTGAGCAAGAACCCGGTAAAGGCCGATTTCCCCAAGGGAGTCGCCGCGTATGAAAGCATCCCGGCCGAAAAAGAGTTCGGCCCCTTTGAATATCAAATCTGGACTTTGGAATAAGATGAACACTTGCATGCAGAAATGGCTCTCGGCAGCCACCGGAATCATCCTGTCCTTCGCGTCCCTTGCGGCCCAGCAGCGGATCAGCCGGGTGGAGCCGCTGTCCTGGTGGACCGGCATGAAAACCCAGTTGCAGCTGTTGGTAAACGGGGAGGGGATGGGCGCCTTTGACAACGTGACGGTGGAAGGCCCCGCCGGAGTGTCCGTCACGGCCGTACACAAGGCCGACAGCCCCAACTACCTGTTCGTAGATGTCGCCGTGGCCGAAACAGCCGCCCCGGGCACTTATACGCTGGTTTTCCGCCGCGGAAACGAAGTTGTCCGCTATCCCTATCAGATCAGCGCCCGCGAGAGCGGGTCGGCCCTCAGGAAGAGTTTCACCACGGCAGACCTCATCTATCTTATTGTCCCGGACCGCTTCGCCAACGGCGACCCGTCCAACGATTCCACGCCTCAGACCGCCGACAAGGCCGACCGCTCCCAGCCTATGGGACGCCACGGCGGCGACATCCAGGGCATCATCGACCATCTGGACTATATCGCCGACCTGGGCGCTACGGCCATTTGGTCCACGCCGCTGCTGGAAGACAACGCACGCCGCGGGTCCTACCATGGGTATGCCTGCTCGGACTACTACCATATCGATTCCCGTTTCGGCGACAATGCCTTGTACCGCCGTCTGGTCCAGAAGGCGCATGAGAAGGGGATCAAGATTGTGATGGACGTGGTGACCAACCACTCCAGCACCGAGCACTGGTGGATGAAAGACCGGCCTTTCAAGGACTGGGTGCACCCCTCGGACCCGTACGTGAACTCCAACCACACCATGGGCCTGGCCCTGGATCCCAACGCTTCCAAGGCCGACCTCTCCATCATGGAAGAAGGCTGGTTCTCCCGCGGCATGCCGGACATGAACCTGGACAATCCCTTCCTGCTGAAGTATTTCCAGCAGTGGGCCGTTTGGTGGATCGAGTATTCCGGCCTGGACGGATTCCGGGTAGATACCTGGTTCTACAATGAGAAAGAGCCCATGGCAGCCTGGGCGAAGGCCGTGACGGACGAATATCCGTACTTCAATATCGTGGGCGAGAACTGGCATGCCAGCCCGGACTATGTGGCCTATTGGCAGGGCGGGAACCCCAACTCCGACGGGTTCGACTCCCATCTCCCCTCTATCATGGACTTCCCCTTGCAGGGCGCCATTTCCAGCACCCTCACAGCGCCTATCCCGGGCAGCGAGAACCGGCAGATGCCGGGCGGTCCCGGACGCGGTCGCCGCGGAGGACCGGACATATCGGCCATCTATAATGCCCTGTCCCACGATTTCATCTATCATGACCTCTCCCACATGCTCATCTTCCTGTCCAACCACGATATCGCCCGTATCGGTGATACGTTCGGACACGACCCCCGGCGCATGAAGATGGCATTTACGCTCCTGGCCACCCTGCGGGGCATTCCGCAGCTGTTCTACGGCGACGAAATGATGTTCGTGACCGGCAATCCCAACCGGGATGACGGACGTCTGCGGATGGATTTCCCCGGCGGCTGGGAGGGTGACGCGCTGAACCTGTTCACGGACAAGGGACGCAGCAGCGCCGCTCAAGACAGCAGCTGGGCGCACGCGGCCGACCTGCATGATTTCGCCCGCACGCTGTTCCGTTGGCGGAAGGGGAAAGAGGTGATCCACAGCGGGAAAACGCTGCATTTCATTCCCCAGGACAACACCTACGGATACTTCCGTTACAACGACAAGGACGTGGTGTTCGTTTTCCTGAACAATTCTGCGGAAGAGAGGAATGTCTCCTGGACCCGTTTCCGCGAGATCACCGACGGCCTTGGCGCCGGACGCAATGTGCTCACCGGAGAGAGCGTGACAATTACTGACGATACACGGGTGCCCGCCTACGGCACGCTGGTGGTGGAATTCACCCGTTAAAATCCTTTTTTGTTGGTTAGAATGAAAAAATCCCCGTTGAGAAACGCGGTTCCAATGATCATTTAGCGTGTAGTTTCATTGGAAAAAAAGGGGAGCGGTCCGTTTCCGGGCCGCTCCCTTCATGTATGGCGACGG
The DNA here is from genome assembly GCA_946187865.1 of uncultured Bacteroidales bacterium. GTDB lineage: Bacteria > Bacteroidota > Bacteroidia > Bacteroidales > UBA932 > Cryptobacteroides. The sequence goes on along the minus strand of CAMHST010000002.1, from coordinate 90,282 downwards.
GGGTTAGAATCTCACCCGGACCTTCACCGGCTGGGAGGCCGGGACTTCCGGGAGTTCCACGACGGCCTCGCGGGTGTCGGGGTTGTAGCTGCAGGGAAGCTCTTCCGTGCCCAGGGTGGCGCGGACGGGCTTGCGGTCCACTCCGCCCAGGACCAGGGAAAGCTTGCGGTTGGCGGGCATCCCCTTGTAGGCTCCCAGGCGTGCTTTCACCTCTACGGTGAGCTCCGACGCAGAGGCGGTCTTCACAATCTCCGTGCTGGCGTACTGGTCCGGATAGGCCTGGCTCACCTGGTCGTCTTCGTAGTGGATATAACTGCTCTTTCCCTTTCCGGGGGCGATGTAAAGCCTCAGGACCGGGCTGATCTGCTGGAGGTGCTGGATGCCCTCCTGGGCCAGCGGAATAATGGAGCCGGCCTTGACAAACCAGCAGTTCTCCCCGATGGTATAACGGAGCGTAGTGGTGGTTCCGCCCTTGATCATGCGGTGGTGGGCCATGTCGTACCAGTCGTTGCCCCCCGGAAGCCAGACGCTGCGGGAAGCGGTACCGTCCTCGCCCGCGGGTTCGCACACGGTGGCGGCCAGGATATTGTCTCCGAAGAAATATTCCTGGTTCCAGGTATAGGCCTTCTCCTCTTCCGGATACTCATAGTAAAGCGGCCGGCAAAGGGAAACACCGGTTTCGTAGGCCTGGCGGGCCATGTCGTAGATATAGGGCGTGAGGGCATAGCGGAGCTCCAGGGCTTCTTTCATGTACTGGTAGTGGTCCGGGAAAGCCCAGAAGCGGCGCTCCAGCACGGCCGACGAAGTGCTGTGGGTCTTGAAGATGGGGGAGAACACCCCGTATTGCAGCCAGCGGGTATAGAGTTCGGGGTCTGTGGGGTTGTCTCCGCGCTGCATGTGGCCGCCCAGGTCGTGGCCCCAGTAGCCGTAGAGCACATTGGACGATGTAGCCGTGAAATAGGGCAGGTAGCCCAGCACCTCCCAGCGGATGTTGGTGTCCCCGGAGAAGCCCAGCTGATAGCGGTGGCTGCCCAGGCCGCCCCAGCGGTGGTAGATCATGGGACGGGGAGCGTCTTCCGGCGCCAGGCCCTTGTTGGTGCGGACCTTGTCGTTGAAGAAAGTGTAGTTGAGCCAGAATGTGTTGCTCAGGCCGGGAACGTACTTGCTTTCCTTCCACTGCTGCCAGTCCAGCCACCAGAAATCCACCCCCTGCTTCTCCAGCGGGTGGATCACCGAGTTGAAGTAAGCGTCGGCCCAGGCCACCTGGTCCATGCGGAAGGGGACGGAAGCGTGATAGCCTTTGCGGGCGGTACGGTCGCGGCCCAGGGACTCTCCCCCTTCATAGATGTAGTTTTTGGGGCCGTCGTAATCATCGGTCCGGGACAGGTAGTCGGCCACGAATGCAGGATAGACCTTTTCGCGCGTGACGATACCGGAAGCCGGGTGCAGGTTCAGGGCGGTCTTCAGGTTCATGGAGTGGATGTCTGCCAGGAAGCCTTCCGGGTCGGCGAAGAGGTCGCTGTTCCAGGTATAACCCGTCCAGCCGATGCTCTGGCCGAACTCGTCCCGGCGGTAGCGGCGGGAAGCTCCCTGCCAGGTCTCGTGCCAGTCCATATCGATCACCATCACGTCGATGGGCAGTTTCCTGGTGCGGAATTCCTCGGCCAGGGCCACGAACTCATCGTCGGTGTAGGCCCAGTAGCGGCTCCACCAATAGCCGAAGACGAACTTCGGGGGCATGGGAATACGGCCGGCCACTTTGGCATAGTCCGCCAGGGCGGCCTTGTAATCATGGCCATAGGCGAACAGGTACAGATCCTGCACATCGCCGTCGGGGCGCACGGCCACCCATTCGCCCCAGTCGCTGTCGTCCTTGACAAACAGGTGGCGGGAGCTCTCGTCCACGACAGCCCAGCCGTCACGGGAGAGGATGCCCGGTTCCATGGGGTCGTTATTGTTGATTTTGTCCGGTCCCATGCAGCCGTCCAAGGTGCGGGCGGTGCCCATCAGGTTGCCGGAAGCGTCGGCGCCGGGATGCCAGGTCACCGTTTTGCCTTTCATGCGGAAGCGCACCTGCAGGTTGCCGGGGGTGAATTTCCCGCCGCCCTTGTAGGTGAGCGTCAGGGCCTTTGTCTTGATGGTCACTCCTTCTCCTTGGCGCGAGACTGTGTACTGGGGTACGGGCAGGTTGCGGTTGACGATGGCCAGGGTGGCGCGGTCTTCGAAACGGGCTTCCGGCGACCATTCCATCCGGACCAGCCGGTCGGTGAGTACGGTAAAGCGGGCGTTTCCGGCCACCACCTGGGCGCCGGGCGCCGCTTGGGGGTTGGAAACGCCGAAGACCACAGTGCTTGAAAGCAGGCAGAGGGCCAGTAAGAGCATTTTTTTCATATCGTTGGATTATTGCTGATAAGTCGGGAAAATGGTGAGTCGGAGCGTGGTGCTTCCATAGGGCACCAGGTCTATGTAGCTGACTTTCCCGTTCTCGGGCGTTACGGTGTCGGGAAGCGCAGGGGTGTATCGGCCTTCTTCCAGCGTCCAGCCTTTCACCTTGACCACGGGAACGCGCAGCTTCAGCGGCTCCTGCCCCGGGTCGAAGGGGAATCCGGAGGCGCCGGTGCTGATCAGCTTGACCTCGGAAAGGCGGTCTGCCGCCAGGGCGTAGTTCCAAGGGCCTGCAGGGGTCATTTTCCAGCTCTTGAAGTCCGGATTGGCCGACACTTTTCCGGCCAGGTTGTCATAGACGGCCTTGTCTTCTTCCACCAGCGCGGGGACGGAATAGGTATATACGATAGGGCCCCGGCTCAGGGAGAGCCCGCCGTGCGGATTGGGCTCCTGCCGGATGGCCATGGGAAGCTCTACCGTGAAGGTGTCGCCGCTTCTCCAGTTGCGGGATACGGTGTGGAAGCCTTTCTCCCCGCTGGTGCACCAGGCGGGGATGCGGTAGGTAAAGTTCATGGGGACAGGCGTTTCTGTCTCGGCCCCGTTTTTCAGGAAGGTGAAACGGAAGCGCACCTGCTCCTCGAACGGATAAAGGGTTTCTTCCTGGATGCGGACGGTGATGCCGCCTTCCAGGTCGTATTCCACGGAAGAAGGCCCATACAGGGCTGCAACCGGATGCCCCTCCCTGTCCTTGAGCCACATGCGGGCCACGTAATTGGGCATGTAGCGGTGCAGGTTGCCTATGCAGCATTCGGTTTCGTGGATAGGCCGATAAGCCATCCAGGTGAGTCCGTGCTTGAAGCGGTTGTGGTTGGAGTTGCCGGTGGCGATGACCTGGTTGGGGCAGGAGAAGTACTGCATGGACTTGAAGTCCTTGGTGATGGAGCCTAGCCCGGCGTTGAAGATGCCGCGCTCGATGCGGTCGGCCCAGCCGCCATCCCCCGTTACCATCAGGTAGTAGCCCATGGTCCAGGTGTAGTCGCTCACGTCGCAGGTCTCGTGGCTGGAGAGAGGGTCGTTCCCCGACAGGGCCTCCGACGAGGAGTTGATGCCGTCCACCAGCATGTTCGGGCCTTCCATCTTGGCCGCGGCGTGCAGGGCGGCATCCAGGTAGGACTGTTCCCCTGTATAGGCATATAGCAGCAGCGGGACCTTGAGCAATTCGTTCATCGTAACCCCGTGCATGGTGAAGGGGGTGTCGTCCAGGGCCGATGCCTGCGTGAGTTCGGAAGCATTTTGTGCCCAGGCTTTTACGGCAAGGTCCAGCAGGGCCGGATTCCGGGTGAGGGAGTAGGTCCAGAGGATGCCTTCCACGTTGACGACAAAGCGGTCCATCCCCAGTTCTTCCACCGGATAGGACAGGTAATTCTTCTCCAGGGCGGTAGGGATCCGAGGGTCTCCGGTGGCCTCGTAATAGGCCTTCATGGCCCGGAAGAACACGGCGAAAGGCCAGGCCATGGATTCAGTCTCCGGGCCCAGCCGGCCTTCCGGCCGGTCCATGGCGGCGATCCTCCGCCGACGCGCTTCCCGCTCCTGGCGGGCACGCATGCGCTCTTGCAGGCGCGGGTCGGCGGACACTTCGCCGGAGAAATTCCGTCGGCCCTGTCCCTGGTCTTCCGGCAGGACCACGCCCGGTTTGGCGGGCAGCGGATGGGCAAGCACATATTCGATATTGTCCTGCCACAGCTTCAGCAGCTTCTCGTCGTCCAGCAGGTAGCCCAGCCGGGTGAGGCCGTCCAGATAGTAGGCGGTTTGCTCGAAGCGCCACCAGTCTGCCCCGCGGTTTTCGGAATCGCGTTTCAGTTCACCGGCCCAGAGGACCGAATTGTACGGGTAGGCCATGGCTTCGGGGTGGCCGGTGAGCCCGTCCCGCTGGCGCCGGAGGATCTCCTTCAGCCAGCCCTGGGGCTGGATACGGTCTATCATTCCTTCACCGAAAGCGGCGAAAGGAGGCGTTGTCTTCTCCAAATCCAGCACGTACACTCCTCTGGGCTGCATCTTCACCGGACGGGTGATGTCCACTACCTCTCCCGTGACGGCATCTTTCCCGCACTGATAACCGGCGGTCACTTCGGAGAACCGGGCCATGTCCACGGACTGCTCCCGGTCGCTGCCGTTGAGCATCACCAGCACGGTGTTCTTCCCGTCGGTGCGGGCATAGACATAACATTTCGTGGCATTGTCCGGCGTGTAATGAACCAGTTTGCCGTGGGTTACGGGGCCGCTGCTGCGACGCCAGTTCAGCAGTTTGCTGGCAAAGTCCCAGCACTCGTTTTCGTAGGGTGTCCGGCCTTCCGGGGTGAAGGCGCTGCGGGTATCGTCGGCCCAGCCGCCGGGGAAGTCCGCTCTGAGGGCGTCCGGACCGCCCATGGCGATCTCGGTGCCGTAATAAATCTGGGGGATGCCCCGGGTGGTCAGGAGGAAGGCCAGACCCTGTTTCAGCTTCCAGACAGGGTCTCCGGGCTCCATGAAGCGGGCGATATCGTGGTTGTCCAGGAACGTGAGCACATGGTCCGGGTCCGGAATCAGGAAGTCCTGGGCAATGCATTCGTAGAGTTTGAACAGGCCGGCCTCGGAGCCTTCGGAAGTGTTGCTCTCCTTGAGAATCTCCTTCTTGGCCGTGAAGGTGAGGTCAAAGTCCATGACGGTCTTCAGGTGGGAGTCCCGGGGGTTCATGGCCGACCCGCCCTGCCACCAGCCGGCGGCGGAATTGCGGGGATACCAGCCTTCTCCCACGATGTTGAAGTCCGGGTATTCCGCCTCCACTTCCCGGCACCAGCGTACCATGAAGTCATAGTCGGCATAGGGGTAGGTGTCCATCCGGATGCCGTCTATGCGGGCGTATTCGATCCACCAGATGCTATTCTGAATCAGGTATTTGGCCAGGTGCGGGTTGCGCTGATTCAGGTCCGGCATGCCGCCGGAGAACCAGCCGTCCACCAGGACGTCTTTCTCGCTTTCGGGGGCATGGGGGTCCATCAGCGCCCACTTGTAGTGGGTGGTGGTCTGCAGGCCATTCATACGGCCGCGTCCCCAGTTTCCCTGACCGCCGGGCTGTCCCTGCGGGCGGGGGCCGGGCTGGGCCGGGGTGCCCAGCCGCCGGGCTACGGCCGCCTGGTTGAACCAGCTGCTGTCCGGGAGGTCCTCTATCCACCAGTGAGAGCTGCCGGCGTGGTTGAAGATCATGTCCATCACCACTTTGATGCCTTTTTGGTGGGCCTGGTCAACGAGTTCGCAGTATTCCTGGTTGGTTCCCAGGCGCGGGTCCACCAGGTAGAAGTCCGATATGGCGTAGCCGTGCGAGTTGCCGCTGCGGTTGAACTGGACGGGGTTCAGCCAGATGGCGGTCACGCCCAGCCGGTCGATGTAGTCCAGATGCTCCCGGATGCCTTGCAGGTCTCCGCCGTGACGCGCCCCGCCGTTCTGCCGGTTTACGCTGAAGTTTTCCAGCCGGTCATTGGCGGGATTGCCGTTGGCAAAGCGGTCGGGCATGATCAGGTACAGGACATCGGCCTGGGAGAAGCCCTGGGCGCCTGTCTTGGTGTTGCGGGGACGCAGTTCCATCTGCCGGCGGGTCTTTTTCCGGCCTTCCTGGAATTCGAAGGTCAGTGTGCCGGGCCGGGCCGACGGGGCGATATCCAGATACGCAATCAGGTAATTGGGATTATCCAGCAGGGCGGTTTCCCGTACCGACACCCCTTCGTATTCCTGCAGGGTGAAGCCGGCTTTGGCTATGTCCTTGCCATGGAAAAGGACCTGCAGCTCGCGGTTTTGCATGCCAGTGTACCAGAAGGGGGGCTCCATCCGGTCTATTTCAACGGCAAAACCTGCCGTTCCGCTTAGCAGCAGGAACAGCAGGCTTAAAAGGGGAAGGCGTTGTTTCATCGTCAGTCAGTGTTATCTATACAAAGATGACGATTTTTCCGGAAAAGCAGAAAGACGCTTTCCGTTCATCCCCGGAAAACAACCGTTCGACCCTCCTGATTTTCTATTTCAGGTTGGGGTGCAGCTTCCGGTGCACCTTGAGGCTGAACATGAGGTTGTTGAAGTCGGATTTGGAAAGATAGGTGGCGCGGATGTGGTCTTCCCGCTCCAGGGAGAACTCCAACTTGCGGCTGAACAGGTACTTCCGGGTGGTGATTTTCACGGTTTCCATTTCGTCGGTGGGCAGCAGCGGGGCCAGGTTGCCTTCCGTCTCGTACACCGTATCTTTCTCGTTTCCGTAGAGTTCCTGGAGTTTTTCCATGGTCTCGAAAGCCTCGGTAAAGGTTTCTCCAAGCGGGATATAGAGTTTGGAAACGGGGTCGAAGACCACCTGAAGCACTTCGTCGCCATGTCCCAGCGCGCCCACATTCAGGTAATACCGGGTCTGGCCGTCGCGGGTCAGGGAGAACACGTCGGCAATCAGGTCTCCGTCGGCATTCTCCACCTGGGCGATTTCGTCGATGGCGGGGAAGGTATTGTTCTGGGCAAAGGCTCCGGCCCAGAGCATGGCAGCAAGCGCTGCGGCAAAAAATCTTTTCATGGTCGTATATAGTTTTCGGACAAATATACGAATTCCGTGCCGATTTTGTATTTTTGTATCGGCTAAAGAATACGCCCTGCCCATGAATCCGAAATTCATACTGGTGTCGGACCCCCGCTCTCCGCTGGTGGGGACCTTCGTGTACGGCATGGTTTGGCAGCATAAAGACCTGCTGCGGGACTTCGAGGCGGTCCACGGCTACGGGAAAGTCCATGGCGGCGGTTGGTTCCTCAAAGACGACAGCCGCCAGACCATGACCCTCTACGGCAGCTCCGGCGACTTCGGCCCGCCCCAGCTCTCCTTCCTCAACCGGATACCCCGCGAGCTGCAGGGCTACACCTTCCTCTTCACGCCCTCTCCCAGCCTCCCCGGCAACCCGCTGGACCTCTCGGAGGTGGAGTGGCTGTGATTGGCCGCAAAATGTTAAATTTTCACTAAATTTGCGGCTGCTAAAACCTGAATGAAAATGAAAATCAGTGGAAAATCCGTGCTGATTACCGGAGGCTGCTCCGGAATCGGCAAAATCATGGCCCGGCGCTGCCTGGAAATGGGCGCCAATCCGGTGATTATTTGGGATGTCAACGAAGAGGCCCTCAAGGCCACATCGGCCGAGCTTTCCTCCGGCGGGAAGGGCTACGTGTTCGGCTTCAAGGCCGATATCTCCGACCCCGCCTCCGTGGACGCCGCATACTCCCTTACCCGTCAGGCCTGCGGTCCGGTGGACATCCTGATCAACAATGCGGGCATTGTCACCAACAACAGAACTTTTGCCCAGCAGACCGATACAGACATCATCCGCACCATCGACATCAATACCAAAGGAGCCATGTTCGTCACGCTCAGGTACTTACGGGAGATGAAGGAACGCGGGAGCGGCCATATCTGCAACATTACCTCGTCGGCCGGCATGCTGGCACTGCCCAAGATGTCGCTTTACGCCGCTTCCAAATGGGCGGCAATCGGCTGGTCGGAATCCGTGCGCATAGAGCTGGAGCGGGAGAAGAGCCCGGTGAAGATCACTACCATCGCCCCGTATTTCATAAACACCGGCATGTTCGAGGGCATCCGCTCGTTCTTCAAGATTCAGGACCCGGAGGTAGTCGCCCGGAAAGCTTTAAACGCCGTCGAACGGAATCTGGGTTACCGGGGCATCCCTTTCTCCGAGCACTTTATCCGCCTGATGCAGGGGATTTTCCCGCACCGCCTCTTCAACTTTGTCTTCGGAGACATCTGCGGGCTTTACACGGTGATGGACCATTTCACCGGCCGGAGGAAATAATGGAGATAGTCTTGTAAACAATTGATAATCTGAATATGATGGAAAACACATCGGCAGAAAGAATTCAAGAACTGGTGGAAAAACAGCGGGCGTTCTACGCCACAGGCGCCACCCGGGACGTTAAATGGCGCAAGGCCCGGCTCAAGGCCTTCGAGGCAGGGCTCCGGAAGTGGGAGAAACCCCTTGCCGACGCCTTCTGGGCCGACCTTCACAAAAGCTATGAGGAAGCGTACATGACCGAGATCGGCCTGGTGTACGGAGAAATCGGGGAGGCCATCCGGAAGGTGGGTTCCTGGGCCCGCCGGCGCCGCAGACCGACGCCGCTCACCGTGATGCCGTCGGCCAGTTACATCGTGCGCGAGCCGCTGGGCTGCACGCTCATCGTCAGTCCCTGGAACTACCCGGTGCAACTGCTGCTGAATCCGCTGGTGGGGGCCATATCGGCCGGATGTACCGCCATCCTGAAGCCTTCGCCCTATGTTCCACGGGTTTCCAAAGCCCTGGAGGAGATGATTGCCGATACCTTCCCGGAAGAGTACGTGGCTGTCGTGCAGGGAAACCGCCTGGTGAACGGGGAACTGTTCAAGCACCGCTACGACCTGGTGTTCCTTACCGGAAGTCCCTCCCTGGGCCGCATCGCCATGGAGGCGCAGGCCAAGTATCTGACGCCCATGGTGCTGGAACTGGGTGGCAAGAGCCCCTGCATCGTAGATAAGGACGCCAACCTGACCATCGCCGCCCGGCGTATCGCCTGGGGCAAATGTCTCAACAGCGGCCAGACCTGTATCGCCCCGGACTATCTTTTCCTGCACGAAGACATCAAGGATGCTTTTGTAGAGGCCTTCAAACGTGAGCTGGCGGGGTTGTATCCGGACGGCACGGAGCACTCCGACAAGTTTGTGCACATCGTGAAAGAGAGTGCTTTCGACAGGCTTACCGGCTATCTTGCCGACGGTAAAATCATCGCCGGCGGGCACTTCGACAGGGAAAAGCTGTGGATCGAGCCCACCTTGCTGGAGGGCGTGTCTCCAGATGCGCCGGTGATGCAGGAAGAAATCTTCGGCCCCATTTTCCCGATCCTGACCTTCCGGGACCGCTCCGAGGTGGCCTCTTTCGTGAACGGCCGGGAGAAGCCGCTGGCCTTCTACTACTTCGGCAGCGGGGCCGACGGATGGGACATGATCGGCCGGACCACCTCCGGCGGCGCCTGCATCAACGACACCATCATGCACATCGCCAACAGCAACGTGCCTTTCGGCGGCGTGGGCAATTCCGGTATGGGCAGCTATCACTCCGAGCGGAGTTTCCTGGCCTTCAGCCATGAGCGTGCCGTCATCAAGAGCCCTACCTGGATAGACTTGAAGTTCCGCTATATGCCGTACAAGATGTTCGGCCTGGTGAAGAAGATGTTATAGCTGTTAAACAAGTCCTTCCGGGACGGTCAGGGAGATCCGGCGGGAGGCAGGGTCGGTTCCCAGCACAAGGTCTTCGTGGAAGGGGAGAAGGACTTCTTCTCCCGAGGGGCGCCGAACCCAGATGCAGGTGTTCCCGGGGATGTCCTCGAAGTCGGCGACGGTGCCGACAAGGGCGCCTTCCTGGTCCAGCACTTCCCAGCCGGTGATGTCTTCTTCCAGTTCCTCTTCGAAATAGTCGGCGTAGAGGGACTGCCCGGCCAGCTCGTCGGCGTCTTTCAGGCTGCGGACCCCGGTGAGCCGCACCAGGGCACGGTTTACGCCGCGGCGTACAAACGATTCAAAATAAAAGGGAACCGGAAGTCCGTCGAAATAGACGAACACCGGTTCCTCTAGGTCGATATCCTCCGGGGACACGTCGAAGAAGCTGACGAGCAGTTCCCCTTGAGTCCCGTTGGATTTCAGAACCTGGGCGATGCGCAGCATTTCTTATTCTGCCGGCGTCTCCACGGGTTCGGCGGCCTCTGCTGCAGCGGCGGCAGCCTCTTCGGCAGCCTTGCGGGCTGCTTCTTCGGCTTCTGCCTTCTTGGCAGCGATAGCCTTTGCACGGGCCTCGTTCACCTCTGCCTCTGCCTTCTTGGCGGCCTGGGCTTTGGCGATAGCTTCGTTCTTGAGACCGCTCTTCTTGGCAGCGATCTTTTCGTCGCGCTGGGCTTTCCAGGCAGCGAATTTGGCATCTGCCTGAGCCTCGGTGATGGCACCTTTGGCTACACCCTCTGCAAGGTGCTTGCGGAGCATGACACCCTCGTAGGAGAGGATGCGGCGGGCAGTGAGCGTGGGCTGGGCACCCACCTGGAGCCAACGGAGGGCCTTTTCGTCGTTAAGGACGATGGTGGCGGGGTTGGTGTTGGGGTTGTAGGAGCCGAGCTGCTCGATGAAGCGACCGTCGCGCGGTGCGTGGGAATCCGCCACTACAATGTGGAAGAATGCGAAATTCTTCTTACCGTGGCGCTGGAGTCTGATTTTAACAGCCATTGTGAATCTGTAATTTAATAAAGTTAATGCGTATAGCTTCCATCTCGTGAAAGCTTGCAAAGGTAATAATAATATCGTAACTTTGAAAAAATTTTTGAGATAAGACTATGAAAAAGACCATTCTCGGCGTTTTTCTCCTTTTTGCCGCCTTGTCTGCCGGTGCACAGGGTCAGCATGAGATCAACGTTTTTGTGGGAGGCTACAAGTCGGAATTCTTTCAGGAGGACGAATCCCGCAACTATTACGGAGACCTGCTCTTCGATGCCACGGACAACATCCACCGCGGAGACCTGGCAGACCTTTACGAGCCCCATTACAATATCAAAAGCAGTCCGGTCCTTACCGTGAATTACCATTATATCCTGAACAGGTGGCTCCGTCTTGGGGCGCAGATGAATTGGGCCGGCCTTTCCGGCGAATACCGTTACCTGCTCAGCAGCCGTGCGCCGGAGAAGTTCAGCCAGCAGATGGTCAGTGTTCTCCCGCAGGCCAAGTTCTGCATTCCGGGTGCCCGGCATTTCCGCCTTTATGGCAAGCTGGCAGCCGGTTTGCAGTTTAACATGGGTACGCTCTACAGCCGTTCCCGTCCCGTGGAGTTCGCCTGGGACGTGGTTCCCATCGGCGCGGAATGGGGCGGCCGGCGCTTCTACGGCAACGCCGAATTCTGCTACGGCAGCATTATCCAGGGCGGCCGTATCGGCATAGGTTTCAGATTTTAAAAGGAGGGTGCAATGAAAAGATATCTTGTTATGACGGTGCTGGCCGCTGTGGCGCTCCTGACTTCCTGCGTGAAAGGGGAGTCTTTGAACGACGATGACTATGTGGGCGGACGGGACGGAGCGGCCAACAGCCAGGCCCGCGATTACATGATGGCCATTGCCGATGACCTGGTGGCCGGCATGCTGGACGAACTGGAACTGGCGCTCTCCATCAATGAGCGCGGTGGCAGCCGCAGCTCCCACTTCACGGTGGGCGGGCCACTCACCACACCCGGGTCTTCCTGGACGGTCAAGGCCGAAGACAGCCCGTTTTATCAGCTGAGCATCCGTTGCAGCGGGGAAAACACTTGGGATCTGGACTATTCCGGGGATTTCGCCTTGGTTTCCGAAGAGAACGCCTATCCCACCCGGGTCAAGATGACCGCTTCCCGTTATTCCCATGAAGACGGCGAGGGCTGGACCGTGACACTGGACGGCAGCCGGGAAGAGCGCCTGGGCTACACCTGTACGTTCGGGACGGGTTCCCTGCAGTATGTCAACACCCGCGGGGCCGGAGCCTCCGGCTGGAACCGGATGTTCGGAGACCTGGACATGAGCGTATTCAAAGATGGAAAAGAAGTGGATGTGTGCTGCCTTTCCTTTGAAGGAGCGCCTTCCCAGGCCACCTTCCTCCGCGGTCTGTAGGCCGACGGCATTGAAAAAATTGGTCAAAAGTTTTGGGAATTCAAAAATGCTGATTATCTTTGCAGTCCCAAATCATGCGGGTGTGGTGAAATGGTAGACACGCCACTTTGAGGGGGTGGTGGGCGATGGCCCGTGGGAGTTCGACTCTCCCCACCCGCACCAAGAGACAAGTTCCTGTGAGCTTGTCTTTTTTTTATAGTTTGCCGAAGTGGCACTGCAGCAGCTCGCAGGAGGGGCCGTGCCAGTTGTGCATGCCGTTTCCCAGGCAGTTCTTCCATTCCAGGCAGTCCGCGCAGCGGCCTTTGCGGGCCCAGCTGCGGTCCCGAAATGGCTGGAAGCGGTGCTCCCAGACATCGTAAAAATTGTCGGCATAGATGTTTCCCTGCGAAAACAGGTTCCGGTCTATGTTGGGACAGGCGCAGATGCGGCCGTCGATGAGCACGGAGGCAATGTTCACGCCGGCGTGGCAGAAGTAGCGCACGTCCCGCACTTTTTCCTCGTACGGGCCCAGAAAACCCTCGCAGCTGAACGTGACTTTCATCCGGCCGCCTTCCTCCCGGCAGGTTTTGATAGAGTCCATCAGGCCGCGGAACTCCTTGTCGGACAGGTGCATCTCGGGGTCGTGGGCGGCCCGGCCGATGGGAATGATGGTAAAGAGCCGCCATTGTTTCACGCCCAATCCTTCCAGCACAGCCCGGATCCGGGGCAGCTCGGAAAGATTCCTCCGGTTCACGCAGGTGACTACATCGGCATTCAGGCGGGGGTCGCTTGCCGCCAGGCCGATGGCACGGAGCGCCCGGGCATAGCTCCCGGTGCGGCCGCGCATCCAGTCGTGAGACTCGTCCAGACCGTCCAGGCTGATGGTTAGGGCGCCCATTCCCGCACCCATCAGTTTCGCGTGCATGGCCTCGTCGTAGAACCAGCCGTTGGAGACCATTCCCCAGCCCATGCTGCGGGCGCGGATCTCCCGGCCAACCGTCTCGATATCCGGACGCAGGAGCGGCTCCCCGCCCGTGAGGGCAACCGTGAAATCTTTGGGCCGATGCTGTGCCGGGATGGTGTCCAGCGCCCGCAGGAAGTCTTTCAGGGGCATGTCCTTTTCCCGGCTTTGGACAGAGCAGTCGCTGCCGCAGTGCCTGCAGCGAAGGTTACAGCGGGTGGTGCATTCCCAGAACAGGTAATTCAGTTCGTGCACCCGGATTTCATTGTCCCGGAAAAGTCTGAATAGAAACGGGTTCATGACACAAATGTAACAAATTAACCCGATTATTCCTCTGCATTTGGTATTTATCCTTTTAAATCATATATTTGTGATTATGAAATGGCTGCATAATTTACTCAAAGGCGTATCCCTCTCCGGCGCCCTGTTTGTTTTCCAGGCTTGCTATGGCACGCCCCAGACCCCTTTATACGACGAAATGGGGGAGGCTCCCATGCGCTTCACCCTGGTGTCGGCCAAGACGGGAGAACCTATCGAGGGGATTCTGATCCAGAGCGTCCCTACCTCCGGATATCAGGAATTCCAGGAAGTGGGAACCACCGGGGCCGACGGAAAATGCGCGGTCAGCCTGCTGTATTACCGCAACCTGGAAGGCCCGCTGGTCCGCTTCTCCGACACCGAAGGCCGGTATGAAGTCAAAGATACCTCCTTTACAGACCTGCGGGAGCGGGAAATCCTGATTCGGCTTAAAGAGGTTCAGTGAAAAGGGCTCCGGTATTATTGCATTTTCCCACAATTATTTGCAATTTTGTAGAAATCGTTTAAAAATTTGACTTATGATTTGGATTCTGATTGCCGTAGTGGTTCTCCTGATTCTTTGGGGAATCTCCATCCAGAACAAACTGGTTCAGAGCGACGAACTCTGCAAGAATGCCCTTAAGCAGATTAACGTCCAGCAGGTCAGCCGGTACGACGCCATCGCCGCGCTGGTCAAACTCACCCGCGAGTATGCCTCTTACGAAGGCGAAACGCTGCAGAAGGTGATCGAGTCCCGCCGGATCACGGCATCGGCCAGTCCTACCGTGGCCGACATCAATGCCAACGAGCAGGCCCTCCGGGAAATGAGCGCCAAACTCATTGCCGTGGCAGAGAATTATCCTGAACTCAAGGCCAACGAGAACTACGCCAAGACCATGGACAGCATCAAGGAGTACGAAGAGAACGTACGCCTGTCGCGCATGACCTTCAACGATACCGTCACCAAGTACAACAACCAGGTGCGCATGTTCCCCGGCTCCCTGGTGGCCGGCATCCTGAACTTCCCCGCCCGCGAGTACCTGGCAGAGGATACCTCCAAGAAAGATTATCCCGTCATCTAGTGAAACGCTTTCTCACTCTTTTACTGGCGGCAGTCATCGGACTGTCCGCCGGGGCGCGGCAAACCACCCGTGACCTGGATATCACCGTGGAGTTGCAGCAAGACGGCAGCGCCTGGATCACCCAGATCTGGGACGCCTACTCCAACGAGGGTACAGAGTGGTATATTCCCATCGGCAACTTGGGGCCCATGACCGTGTCGGACCTTTCCGTCAGCGAAAACGGCGTGGCCTTCGAAAGCCTGGGAGACGGCTGGGATGTGGACTGGTCCCGCAGCCGGAAAACCGGAAAATGCGGCATTGTCCGCAAGCGGGACAGCGTGGAACTGTGCTGGGGGATCGGCGATTACGCAGACCACAGATGGGTGGTCCGCTACAAAGTTACCGGCCTGGTGCAGTCGCTGCAGGATGCCGACGCCTTCAATTTCATGTTCGTGGCGCCCGGCATGGATGCGTCTCCCGAACATGTCAGGGTGGTCATGCGGCCCGCCTTCGACGCGCCGGAACTCACCTACGACAACACCCGCGTGTGGCTGTTCGGCAGCGAGAGCGACATCAACCTCCGGAGCGGTTCCATCGTGGCCGAATCGACCGAGCCTTTTGAGTACCGCAGCAGCCTGATCGCCCTGGTGAAATTTGAGAAGGGCATTTTCAGCCCTGCTGTCCAGCGGGACATGCCGTTCCAGACCATGCTGGACACCGCCCTGGAAGGCAGTTCCTACGGTGAAGACGACGACGAAACCTTCTTCCTGATTGGTTTCGCCCTGCTTACCCTGGGCTCGCTGGCCTTCCTGATTTTTGCCGCCATAGCCTCGGCGCTGGGCTACAAGTATCGGAAGTCGTTCTTCGGCAAGTCCAAGATTACGGAATGGTACCGGGATATCCCAGTAGAGGGCAACCTCAATGCCGCTTATTATGTGCTGGAGGCCGGAAAGCGGTTTGTCGGACAGGGCTCTCCCGAGAACCTGATCGGCGCTTATTTCCTCCGCTGGATCCTGAACGGTGACGTGCAGGTGGAACCGGATCCCAATTCTTCCAAACGGGTGAACCTCAAATTCATCAATAAGGAAGGCTATACCGGCGAAGTGGAAGACTCCCTGTTCCGGATGGCCCTGACCGCCAGCGGCGCGAACGAAGTCCTGGAAAAGAACGAGTTCGAGAACTGGTCCAAGAAGAACTACCAGAAAGTGACCAACTGGCCCTCACGCGCCAAATCGGCCGGAAAATCCTGGTTCAGCGGCAAGGGCTGGCTGAAGCCCGGAGACAAAACCACCGAGGAGGGCGCACGGGAAGCTTCCCATGTGATCGAGTTCAAGAATTTCCTGAACGATTTCACCCTCTCCAAGGAGCGGGGCGCCGTGGAAGTGGGCCTTTGGAAAGACTATCTGGTCTTTGCCCAGCTCTTTGGCATCGCGGAGAAAGTGGCCAAGCAGTTCAAGAAACTGTATCCGGCCGAATTCCAGGAGCTTTCCCGGAACACCGGCGCAGACCTGATGAACACCATCTACATGTCCAACTACCTTTCCACCAGAAGCTTCACCGGTGCGGCGGCTAAGGCCGGCAGCGTGAGCGGAAGGGGCGGCCACGGCTCGTTCGGGGGCGGTGGAGGCTTCTCAGGCGGTGGTTTTGGCGGCGGTGCCCGCTAAACGCTTTTGCGTGTGAAGGTAACAACTTGACTATCAGTGTAAAAGCGAAAAACCTTCAGGCAAAATCGCCTGAAGGTTTTTGCATAATAGACTCTGTGTCAAGGCTTTGCGTTCACGCGAAGCGACTTACTTCTTGCTGCGCTCCCGCCACAGGGTGGTCATGTCTTCCAGGGTCTTGCCCTTGGTCTCGGGAACCAGGCGCCATACGAAGATGGCGGCGATCACGCAGATGATCCCGTACAGGGCATAGGCGAAGAAATGGCCGAAGCTGTCTCCCATTGCCCCCAGCTTCATGTTGTACATCGGCACAAACGTGCTGGACACGATGAAGTTGAAAATCCACTGGAACGCCACGGCGATGGCAGTGGCCTGGCTGCGGATGGTGTTGGGGAAGATCTCCGAGATGTACACCCAGCAGATGGGGCCCCAGCTGAACATGAAGCAGGCGCTGTACACCATGATGCTGATCACGGGAACAACGGCCGGGAGGGCGATCACGTTGGACAGGGCCACGCCCAGGGCGCCCACCGCCATACCCAGCGAACCGGTGATCAAAAGCGGTTTCCGGCCCAGTTTTTCCACGGTGAACACGGCCACCAGCGTGAAGCTGATGTTGATGATTCCCATGATCACGGTGAAGAGCATGTTGTTGGACACGCCCATGGACTCGAAGATGCGCGGGGCGAAGTACAGCACGGCGTTGATGCCGATAATCTGCTGGAATACCGACAGCATGCAGCCGATGAACACTACCATGAATCCGTAGGCGAACAGCTTCTCCTTCTTCTCCACGGCCGTGGCCTTGATCTCTGCGAGGATTTCCCGGGCCTTGGCCTCTCCGTTCACATTGGAAAGCACGGTAAGGGCTTTGTCGTCCTGTCCGTTCAGGGCCAGGAAACGCGGCGTCTCCGGGACCAGCAGGATCAGGAGGGCGAACAGTCCGGCGGGGACGGCCTCCGATACGAACATCACTCTCCAGCCCACAGCGTTGGTCCAGGCCACGACGTCAGGGTCTGAGGCGTGGCTGCGGATAATGAGGAAGTTCACGAAGTACACCACCAGCTGGCCGAAGATAATGGCAAACTGGTTCCAGGAAACCAGCGTTCCGCGCTTGTCTGCCGGCGCCACCTCTGCAATGTACATGGGGCACAGGGCCGATGCCATACCTACGCCGATTCCGCCCAACACCCGGTACAGGTTGAAGGCCACCAGAAGACCCCAGGAAGGGACTCCCTTGGGGAAGAAAAGGAACTCGGGATAGTAAGAGCCCAGGGCACTCAGGAAGAACAGGATACCGGCAATGAACAGGGACCGCTTGCGGCCCAGGCGCGATGCCATGAATCCGGAGATGAACGCACCGATGATACAGCCGATCAGGGCGCTGGAAGTGGTAAAGCCGTGGGTGGCGTCTGTGTAATTGAAGTCACTGGCACTCTGGAAAAAAGCCTGGAGGCCTTTCTCCGCACCGGATATGACCGCTGTGTCATATCCAAAAAGCAGCCCGCCTATGACTGCTACCAGCACAATGCCGAACAGATAAGCGGGGCTGCCTTTTTGTCTGTAAGAACTACTTGGCATAGAGGTTCAGGATGGTTTCGTAGAGTTCCTGCTTGCCGGAAGCCACGACGGGTTCGCCGCTCTTCTTGGCATAGTCATAGATTTCCTCCAGCGTAGCCTTCCCTTCTTCGAACTTCTTGCCAAGGCCGCTGTCGAAGCTGGCGTAACGCTCCTTGACCATGTTACACAGCGGGCTCTCTTCCAGCACGGCGGCGGCGTTGAGCAGGGCGTGTGCCATGGCATCCATAGCGCTGATGTGGGCGATGAAGATGTCTTCCGGATCGGTGGAAGAGCGGCGCAGTTTGGCATCGAAGTTGGTGCCGCCGTCCTTGAAGCCGCCGTTGCGGATAATCTGCATCATGGCCTGGGTGAGGTCGTACGGGTCTACCGGGAACTGGTCCGTATCCCAGCCGTTCTGGGCGTCACCGCGGTTGGCGTCGATGGAGCCCAGGAAGCCGTTGTCAACAGCCACGGTGAGTTCGTGCTCGAAGGTGTGGCCGGCCAGGGTGGCGTGGTTAACCTCGATGTTCACCTTGAAGTCCTTGTCCAGGCCGTTGGCGCGCAGGAAGCCGATCACGGTCTCCGTATCCACGTCGTACTGGTGCTTGGTGGGCTCCATCGGCTTGGGCTCGATGAGGAAGGTGCCCTTGAAGCCCTTGGCGCGGGCGTAGTCGCGGGCTGCGGTGAGCATCTTGGCCAGGTGGTCTTTCTCACGCTGCATCTGGGTGTTCAGGAGGGTGTAGTAGCCCTCGCGGCCGCCCCAGAATACATAACTGGTACCGCCGAGCTTGATGGTGGCGTCAATCGCGTTCTTGATCTGGACGGCGGCGCGGGCGACCACGTCGAACTGCGGGTTCGTGGCGGCGCCGTTCATGTAACGCTTGTTGCCGAACACGTTGGCCGTGCCCCAGAGGTTCTTGATGCCGGTTTCCTTCATCTTCTCCACCAGGTAGTCGGTGATGTCCTTCATGCGGGCTTCGTACTCGGCGATGTCTTCGCAGTCTTCCACCAGGTCGATATCATGGAAGCAGAAGTACTCGATGCCCAGTTTCTGCATGATCTCGAAGCCGGCATCTGCCTTGGCGCGGGCGCGGCAGTAGGGGCACTCGCCTTTGTCCCACTCGTAGGAACGGGTCTGGCCGCCGAAGGGGTCTCCGGAAGCCTGTCCCAGGGTGTGCCACCAAGCCATGGCGAACTTGAACCAGTCCTTCATGGGCTTGCCGCAGACGATGCGCTCGGGCTCATAGTAATGGAATGCAAGGGGGTTCTTGCTCTCAGTTCCCTCGAAGGGAATCTTGCCGATTGTGGGGAAATACTCTTTTGCCATAATTTTTTATGTGATTAAATGAATTGTTTCCATCTTTCGTAGGCCTCGCGGTATTCGGCCTCGTGGTCCGGGAGGATCACCTCCAGCCGCTCCAGGGTGGCGAAGGCTTCCCGGTTGTCTTTGTAAATGCCCGCGCCGATACCCGCGCCCTTGGCTGCGCCCACGGAGCCGTCCGTGTCGTAGAGCTCGATGGTGGCACCGGAAACCCCGGCCAGGGTGTCGCGGAAAATCTTGGACTGGAACATATTGGCCAGGCCGGCGTGGATCTTGTCCACCTTCAGGCCCATGGCTTCCATGATCTCGATTCCGTACTGGAAGGAGAACACGATGCCCTCCTGCGCGGCCCGGATCAAGTGACGCTTGTCGTGGCGGTTGAAGTTGATTCCGTGGATGCTGCAGCCCGTATCCTTGTTCTCCAGCATGCGCTCCGCGCCGTTGCCGAAAGGAAGGATGGAGATGCCGTCCGAGCCGATGGGGACCTCCGCGGCCACATCGTTCATGTCCGAGTAGGAAATCCCTTCCGGCGCCACGTTGCGGCGGATCCAGGAGTTGAGGATGCCCGTGCCGTTGATGCACAGCAGCACGCCCAGACGCGGATCCTGCGCCGTGTGGTTCACGTGCGCGAAGGTGTTCACGCGGGACAGCGGGTCATAGTTCACCTGGCCGATAACGCCGTACACCACGCCGGAAGTACCTGCCGTAGAGGCGATTTCTCCGGGGTTGAACACATTCAGGCTAAGGGCGTTGTTGGGCTGGTCCCCGGCGCGGTAGGTGACGGGGGTGCCTTCCGACAGGCCAAGATATTCGGCCGCTTCCGCCGACAGGGTGCCCTGCACGCCGAAGGTAGGGCGGCGCTGGGGCAGGATGGTTTCGTCGAAGCCGAAGAAATCCAGTAGTTTCTGGCAAGGCTCGTTTTTCTCGAAGTCCCAGAAGATACCCTCTGACAGGCCGCTGACCGTGGTGCATACGCTGCCGGTGAGGCGCATGGCGATGTAGTCTCCGGGGAGCATCACTTTCCAGATGCGCTTGTACAGGTCCGGCTCATTCTCTTTGACCCAGGCCAGTTTGGCGGCCGTGAAGTTGCCGGGCGAGTTGAGCATGTGGGGCAGGCAGTAGTCCTTGCCCAGGGCCTCGAAGGCTTTCTGTCCGTAGGGGACTGCGCGGGAGTCGCACCAGATGATGGAGGGGCGCAGGACGTTGAGGTCTTTGTCTACGCACACCAGGCCGTGCATCTGGTAGGAGATGCCGATGGCGCGGATATCTTTTTCCGTGAAAGTTTTGCTTTGCAGGGAAGCTTTGCGCTTGACCTGGTCCAGGATGTCGTCCGTGGCCAGTTTGAGATTGCCCCACCACATGGCGGGATCCTGCTCTGCCCAGCCCGTTTTCTTGGAGATGATGGGTGCCTCCGATTTGGGATAGAAGGCCGTTGCAACGCATTTGCCGCTTTCTGCGTTCACCAGGGAAGCCTTAACCGAAGAGCTTCCGATATCGTAACCGAGAAGATACATGTTAAAAGGTTTTAGCGTTCATATTGCAAATATAGTGATTTATCTAATAAAAACAAAGGGACAGGCTAAATTATCGGCGCGTCACATACTTGTGCAGCGTGGCCCTGACGGCTCCGGGCCCGGCATACAGTTCCCGGACCATTCCCTCGATCTGCTCTCCCAGGCCGGCTTCGTACAAGTCCAGCCCGAAGACGTCGGCCCGGGAGTAAAGCTGGCGCAGGCATGAAAAGTCCTGATTGGGCTTCCCTACCTCCAGTGGAGCCACAATCTCTTGCATCTGTTCCAGCAGCGGGTCCGGCGAGGGTGTAAACGGCGTCCCGTCGTCCTGGATTCCCTTCAGGTACCGGGCATAGCCGGCCAGGGTGAGGGGAATGAGCACAAGGTTGCGCATGTCCAGGCCACGGGCGATGTACTTTTTGATGGTCTCTCCGAAGCGGATGGGCAGTTTCTGGCTGGTATCCATGGCAATGCGCTGCGGGGCGTCCGGCATGAACGGATTGGGCAGGCGGCGGTTGATCACGTCGCCGATAAACTCATAGGGGTTCAGCACGCCCGGGTCCGTGACAACTGGCATAGCCTCTATGTATCCCAATTTCTGGACAAAGGGACGGATGTCCGGGTCTTTCATCTCGGCCGATATCAGGGTGTATCCCAGCATGCAGCCGTACAGCGCCATGGCCGTGTGCAGGGGGTTCAGGCAGGTGGTCACTTTCATGGTTTCCACCTTGTCCACGGTTTCCCGCGTGGTGTACAGCGCGCCTCCCTTTTCCAGGGGAGGACGTCCGTTGGTGTAATTGTCCTCAATAACCAGATACTGAACTTCTTCCGCATTCACGAAGGGAGCGGTGAAGGTGTGTTTTTCCGTCTCTATGTAGTTGTTGTCCTCGAAGCCGTCGGCCTCCAGGAGCTCTTTCACTTTCTGGTGCGGACGCGGGGTGATCTTGTCGATCATGGACCAGGGGAAGGTAACCTTGGCCTCGTTTTCCAGGTATGCCAGGAAAGCGGGCTCCGCGAGGCCGTCCTGCACCCAGCGCCGGGCATAGGCGAGCACCCCGGCCTTCACCTTGTCCCCGTTGTGGGAGCAGTTGTCCATGGACTGCACGGTGAGGGGGAGTTCCCCCGCTTTCCAGCGTTCCAGCAGCAGGGCCGTCACCTTGCCCATGGCAAACAGGGGTTTCAGTCCGCGGGCGAGATCCGCCTCGTTGAAGCTGTAGCCTTTTTCCGTGATGGTGAAGGAAATCATCTGGAGGCTGGGCTGGCGGAAAATCTCTTTCAGGCGCTCCCAGTCCGGGAACTGCGCGTCGGCCTTGAGGGCTTCCGTGACGCAGCCCACCACTTTCTTGCCGATACTGCCGTCCGGGCACAGGCTCACGCTGAGCGAGAGGTTGTCGTAGGGGAGATAGGCCTTGTCGATGACCTCGTAGTCGAAGGTTTCCGCCACGATGACGCCCCGGTCGTAAACGCCGGCGTTGAGGGCGTCGCTGAGGATGGAGGCGGGGAAGGCGCGGAAGATGTTTCCGCCGCCGAAATGCACCCAGGTGGGTTCGCGGTAGGTTTTTTCCCGCAGGGCGGCAATGTCGAATTTCGGGAGCTCATAGCCTTTTTGCTCCCAGGGGGTAGGGTTGAACCCTTCCTTCAGGATATCGGTCAGTTTCATGCTAGTCAAAAAATCCGGGTTGTTTGTATTCGATGCCCAGTTCGCGGTCTACGGTGGCCAGGATTCCCTGCACCTGACCCATGGCGAACATCCGTCCCAGCAGGGTGTAGCCGGCGTTGTGCCCGTGGCTGGACTCGTCCATGATGCCGCCGGGCTCGTCGGTGAAGGTCATGCCGTGGTCTACGCGCATGGGCAGCTGCGGGTTCTCTTTCTCGAAGATGCGGCACAGCTCCACAAGGTCTGCCCGGCCGCCCAGGTGGGAGGCTTCGGTAAAGTCTCC
Organism: uncultured Bacteroidales bacterium; assembly: GCA_946187865.1. Classification (GTDB taxonomy): domain Bacteria; phylum Bacteroidota; class Bacteroidia; order Bacteroidales; family UBA932; genus Cryptobacteroides. The sequence goes on along the minus strand of CAMHST010000002.1, from coordinate 67,895 downwards.
GTTGGGGAAAATATGGCAGGAGCGAAGGTGGACGAAATGGGTGCGGGAGGCGAACTTCCGGGCCAGGTCCACTACGTCGTTGTAGGCCCCGGCCGACAGGCTTCCGGCGCAGAAAGTGAGGCCGTTATGCTTGTTGGGCACGGCATCCAGCATCCAGCGGATGTCTTCTTCGGTGCGGACGATGCGGGGAAGGCCCAGAACCTCGATGGGAGGGTCGTCCGGGTGCACGCACATGTTCATCCCGTACTCCTCGCAGGTGGGCATGATGGCTTCCAGGAAGTACTTCATGTTCTCGCGGAGCTGCGCTTTGCCGATGCCCTTGTACAGGTCCAGGAATTCCCGGAATTTCTGGATGGGGGCCTCGTCGTTTTCGGAGAAATTCCCGCTCACGAAGCCCTGGGTCTTGATGACAATGTTCTCCACCAGTTTGTGGTCCTTTTCCGGGGTCATGGTCTTGGAGAGGGCATCGGCCTCTGCCAGGACGTTGCGTCCCTGCCCGTAGCCTTCCGGGAAGCGGAACGCGGCCCACTCTTCCCGTGCGCCTTCGCGTTTTAATATATAGATGTCGAAATAGGCGAATTCCGCGTAATTGAAATACAGGTTGGTGCTGCCGTTGGGGTTCCGGTGCAGCAGGTCTGTCCGGGCCCAGTCCAGCACGGGCATGAAGTTGTAGCAGATGGTATGGATGCCCTCTGCGGAGAGGTTCCGCAGGCTCTCCTTATACACCTCTATCTGGGCGTCCCTGTCCGGGCCGCCGTATTTGATGGTCTCTACCACGGGAAGGCTTTCCACCACGCTCCAGCGCATGCCGAAGCTTTCTATGTACAAGCGCAGCTCGCGGATTTTTTCACGGGTCCATACCTGTCCCAGCGGGACATCGTGCAGGGCGGTGACAATGCCTTCCACGCCAATCTGCCTGAGCATGGCAAGGGTGATTTTGTCCTTCTTGCCAAACCATCTCCAAGTTTTTTCCATGTTTCGTGTAATCTAAGACGGCACTAAGTTACACAAAAAGCCCGTGAAATAAAAATCGCTTTCCGAAATGCGCGCCGGATGTTTCCAAAATGACAATTTTGGTATCTGTTACCGCTAATCTGGTCTATTTCTTTAAGGGGCTGACGCAAATTTTTCTTTTTTGCGCACGTAAAATTGTTATCTTTGTTTCATCGTGGAAACGACACCGCAGAAATAACACTTCTCAAATCTATGGATACTACGAAAACCGAAGCCAAAGGCTTCTACAAACTGAGCTGGCTGCAGCGCATCGGCTTTGGCGCCGGAGACATGGCGCAGAACCTGATTTACCAGACCATCAGCATCTGGCTTCTGTTCTACTACACCAACGTGTTCGGCCTCAAACCGGACGTGGCCGCCCTGATGTTCCTGATCGTGCGTCTGGTAGACGTGATCTGGGACCCTATCGTGGGCACCATCGTGGACAAGGGCAATCCCAAATGGGGCAAATACCGCTCCTGGCTCATCCTGGGCGGCATTCCGCTGGTGGGCCTGGCCATCCTGTGCTTCTGGAACGGCTTCAGCGGCTCCCTGGTCTATGCCTATGTCACCTACGTGGGCATGTCCATGTGCTACACCCTGGTCAATGTGCCTTACGGCGCCCTTAACGCCTCGCTCACCCGGGACACCAATGAGATCACCATCCTCACCAGCACCCGTATGTTCATGGCCAACCTGGGCGCCCTGTGCGTGAAGTCCCTCCCCCTGATTATCGCCCTGTTCGCCCCCAAGGTGACAGACCCGGTCACCGGCAAGGCCGTGGCCGTGTACAACACGCCGGAATCCGGCACCGCCTGGTTCATTACCATGACCATCTTCGCCCTGGCCGGCCTGGCCCTGCTGTTCTTCTGCTTCTCCCAGTGCAAGGAGAAAGTGGTGATGGACCAGAAAGAGGCCGCCAACGTAAAGGTGAGCGACCTGTGGATGGAGTTCGTCCGCAACAAGCCCCTCCGCGTCGTGGCCTTCTTCTTCATCACGGCCTTCGCCATGATGAGCGTGGGCAATGCCGCAGACGCCTATTTCATGACCTACAACGTCAAGGCCACCCCGCTCCTGACCACCCTGTTCATGTGGCTGGGCACCATCCCCGCCTTCATCTTCATGCCGCTGGTTCCTGCCATCAAGCGCAAGATCGGCAAGAAAGGCATGTTCTACCTGTTCCTGGGCGTGGCCATCCTGGGTATGGCCCTGATGTACACCTTCGTTTCCATCCCTGCCACCAAGGATAATTTCGTGCTGCTGTGCATCGCCCAGTTCGTGAAGTCGGCCGGTATCATCACCGCCACCGGCTACATGTGGGCCCTGGTTCCGGAGGTGATCGCCTACGGTGAATACACCACCGGCCGGCGTATCGCCGGTATCGTGAACGCCCTCACCGGCATCTTCTTCAAGGCCGGCATGGCCCTGGGCGGCGTGGTTCCCGGCATCGTCCTGGCCTGGGTGGGCTTCAACTCGGAGGCTGCGGAACAGACCCCGCTGGCCCTCCAGGGCATCCTGTGGCTGGTTTGCGTGATTCCGGCCATCCTGCTGCTCCTGGCCATCTGGATCATTTCCAAGTACGAGCTCTCCGACGAGAAGATGGACCAGATCAACATGGAGATCGAAGCCCGTGCAAAAGCTGAATAATCAATTACAAGAACGAATATGGCAGACAAAGTAAAAAAACGTTATCTGTTGCCGGCCGACTACATGGCCGACCCTTCCGTGCACGTGTTCGACGGAAAACTGTATATCTACCCTTCCCATGACTGGGAGTCCGCCGCCCCGGACGACGACTTCGGCAGCGAGTACGACATGAAGGACTATCACGTCCTTTCACTGGAAGGTCCGGACCCCCTTACGTCTCCCATCAAGGACCACGGCAATGTCCTGGACCTCAAAGACGTTCCCTGGGCCCGTCGCCAACTGTGGGACAACGACGTGGTGAAAGGCCCCGACGGCCGCTACTACATGTATTTCCCGGCCAAGGACAAGACGGACATCTTCCGCTGCGGCGTGGCCGTGTCGGATTCCCCGGTGGGCCCGTTCAAGCCCATGCCGGATCCCATCCGCGGCAGCTATTCCATCGACATGGCGGTCCTTGCCGACGAGGACGGTGAATACTATATGTACTTCGGCGGCATCTGGGGCGGCCAGCTCCAGCGCTACGAAGACAACCTGGCCAAAGACTGCGGCACCTCCTACCCTGCCGACGACGCCCCTGCCATCCCGGGCCGCGTGGTGCGCCTGAGCAAGGATATGCTCCAGTTCGCGGAAGAACCCAAGCCGGTTGTGCTGCTGGATGAAAACGGCAACCCGATCCAGGTGAAAGACAACGAGCGCCGCTTCTTCGAGGCCAGCTGGGTGCACAAGTATAAAGGGAAATACTATTTCAGCTATTCCACCGGAGACACCCACAAGCTGTGCTACGCGATTGGGGACAACCCTTACGGACCGTTCACCTACAAGGGTGTTATCCTGACCCCTGTCGTGGGCTGGACCACCCATCACTCCATCGTGGAATTCGGCGGCAAGTGGTGGCTCTTCCACCATGACAGCGCCCCTTCCAAGGGCATCAACCGCCTCCGGAGCCTGAAAGTCTGCGAACTCAAGTACAATCCGGACGGAACCATCCGGACCATTGAAGGATTAGACGAATAAGCCGTCTTTCATCCGGCAGGTTCTGTCGCACATACGGGCCAGGCCTTCGTCGTGGGTAACGATGACGATGGTCTGGCCCAACTGTTCCCTGAGCTGGAAAAACAGTTGGTGGATGTCTTCCTTGGTGCGGCTGTCCAGGTTGCCGGAGGGCTCGTCGGCAAAAAGGATGGCGGGGCTGTTCACCAGGGCGCGGGCAATGGCCACGCGCTGCTGTTCGCCGCCGGAGAGCTCCGAGGGCTTGTGCCCTTTGCGTGCCTCCAGCCCCACTTTCTGAAGCAGCTCCAGGGCTTTTTCCCGGGCATGGCGGCTGCTTTCCCCGCCGATGAGCGCGGGAATCATCACATTCTCCAGTGCGGTGAATTCCGGCAGCAGGTGATGTGCCTGGAACACGAAGCCGATGCGCCTGTTCCGGAAGGCGGAGAGCTGTTTCTGGCTCAGGTGCAGTACGTCGGTCCCGTCTATGAAAAGGGTTCCGGCGTCCGGGGTGGAGAGGGTTCCCAGGATTTGTAAAAGGGTGGACTTGCCTGCGCCCGAAGCGCCCATGATGGAAACCACTTCCTTTTCCTCGGCGGTAAAATCCACGCCCTTCAGCACCTGCAGCGTGCCGAAGCTCTTCTGTATGTTATTTGCCTGAATAATCATGTCTTCGCAAAGGTAAGGGAATTTTTGCCCGATTGCAAAAAATCCCTTACCTTTGCAGCTCAACGGGGTGTGGCGCAGTTGGCTAGCGCATCTGCTTTGGGAGCAGAGGGTCGTGTGTTCGAGTCACATCACCCCGACAATCAAAAAGAGCGGCCTTTTGCGAGGGCCGCTCTTTTCGAACCAATCTAACTACTAACTTAAGCTTCGGGTTGAGTGGGGGCGTTGTGGCCGCCCCGGTTGCCGCCGCGGCCCATGGGAGGGGGTGTTCCCTGCCGGCCGTTCTGGCCGCCGAACGGGCCGCCGCCCTGTCCCAGGCGGCCGATCTGCTGATGGCGGAATTTCTCTTCGGCCAGCAGGAGTTTAGCCACTTTCTGCACGGGCAGCACTTTCTTATAGCGCTCTACGGCGCCGGTCTCGATGGTGTCATTGGCCTTCCGGGCATCCAGATAATTGGCCAGCAGCTTGGCGATGTTGTCGGAGTCGATGCCTTTTGTCAGCTCCATATAGGCTTTCTGCATGGCACCGAAGGCTTCCCGGCGTTGTTTCTGCACGTCGTTGTACACGGGCCAGAAGCTCTGGGCCTCTGCCTCTGTCAGGTCCAGTTCCGAGGTGAGGAAGGCAACCTGCGCAGCGCGGATGCGTTCGCGCCAGTCTTCTCCCTCTCTCTTTCTTGTTTCGCCGCTGTTTTGGGCGAATGCCACAGTGCCCACGAGCACCGTGGCCACTAACATACTAATAACCTTCTTCATAACTTACCAACTGTTCAAGTGAAACGTTTTCTGCCAAGAGGAAATTGACGATATCCTCGTTGGAAAGCGATGCTTCCTGTTCCGGATAATCTTCCCAGTATCCGTCCGGATCCAGGGCGTCTGACAAGTAGGCGATGTAGTCCCAGTAAGGATCCTCTGCCACGGCGGGAGTTGTGCTCTTCCGCAGGATGAAGTTACCCACGGCCACCAGCAGTGCCAGGGAAGCCGCATAGGCCAGGTAGGGCGCAAAGCGGCGGACTTTGGAGGGCTCACGCGCAGGCGCCGCTGCAGGAATCGCATTCAGGCGCTGCTGCAGGTCTTCGAAGTAGCCTTCCGGGGTGGATATGTCTGATTTCTTGGTCATAACTGCTTACTTTGACACCAATAGGATACAAAGGTTTAAAAGGGTGATTCGGAAACTGCGGCCCGGATTTTTTCCTGGGCAATGTGGTAGGAGGCTTTGAGCGCCCCTACGGACGTACCCGTGATGGCCGATATTTCCTCGTACGAGAGGTCGTCCCACCAGCGCATGATGAACACCTGGCGCTGTTTTTCGGGCAGTTTGAGAACGGCCTTGGCCAGTTCACGCTCCACGTCCGTGCCCTTGAAATAAGGGTCGGTCTGGATGCGGTGTTCCATTTCTGTGTCCAGGGAGGAGAAGCGCAGGGCGGCCCGCACTTTTTCCTTCCTCAGGTGGTTCAGGGTTTCGTTGGTGGCGATGCGCCATACCCATGTAAAAAGCTGCGATTCCCCCCGGAAGGAGGGAAGCGCAGCCCATACTTTGAGAAAGATTTCCTGCAGAAGGTCGTCTGCGTCTTCGTGGGAATTCACGAACCGGCGCACATGCCACCACAGCCTTTCGCTGTAGTCTTTGACAATCTGGTTGAAAATTTTCTCCTGTTCAGACATTTACTTGCGTGCAACGGCTTTCTTTGCGGCCTCTGCGATGTGGGCGGCGTCTATGCCGTACTTGGCCATCAATGCAGAAGGCGTGCCAGACTGGCCGAATTTGTCGGCGCCGTTGATGAATTCCACGGGTGTGGGCAGGCAGCGGGCGAACAGGCCGGCAACGGCTTCTCCCAGGCCGCCGGCCATGTTGTGCTCTTCTGCCACAACTACGCAGCCGGTTTTCTTGGCGCTCTTGATAATCGCTTCTTCGTCAAGGGGTTTGATGGTAGCGATATCAATCACTTCTGCCCGGATGCCTTCTGCCTCCAGGGCCTCGGCGGCCTGCAGGCTCTCCCATACGGTGTGGCCCGTGGCGATAAGGGTGACGTCGGTTCCTTCGTTCATGACAATGGCCTTGCCAATCTCAAAGGGCTCCTCCGGGTCGGTGAAGTTGGGAACGCTGGGACGGCCGAAACGCAGGTACACGGGACCCTCGTATTTGGCGGCGGCCAGGGTGGCCTGCACAGTCTGGTTGAAGTCGCAGGGGTTCAGGACCACCATTTCCGGAAGGGCGCGCATCAGGGCGATATCCTCCATTGTCTGGTGGGTGGCGCCGTCTTCACCCAGGGTGATGCCGGCGTGGGAGGAGGCGATCTTCACGTTGGTCTTGCCGTAGGCCACTTCCTGGCGCAGCTGGTCATAGACGCGGCCGGTTACGAATTCGGCGAAGGAGCCGATGAAGGGAATCTTGCCGGTGATGGCCAGGCCGGCGGCGGCGCCCACCATGTTGGCTTCCGCGATGCCGCACTGGATAAAGCGCTCCGGGAATTCGGCGGCAAAGGCGTCCATCTTCAGCGAGCCCTTGAGGTCTGCGGTGAGGGCTACTACACGGCTGTCGGCCTGTCCGGCCTTCAGGAGACCCACGCCGAAACCGCTGCGGGTGTCCTTCTTTCCTGTATCAGTATATTTTTTCATATTAAAAATCTCCTAAGGGGGTTTCACCTAACTGCTTGAGGGCGTCTTCCAGCTGTTCCGGCTTGGGAACGGAGCCGTGCCACTTGTGGGTACCGGCCATGAAATCTACGCCGTGGCCCATCTCGGTCTTGAAGAGGATCATCGTGGGCTTGCCGCCGCCCTTTCCGGCTTTGGCCAGCTCGAATGCCTTGGCGATGGAGTCGAAGTCGTGGCCGTCGGCGGTGATGACATTCCAGCCCCAGGCTTCCCATTTGGCGGCGAGGTCTCCTTCACCGGCGACCTGGTCCACGGGACCGTCGATCTGCTTGCCGTTCCAGTCGGTCATGGCAATCAGGTTGTCCAGCTTGTGGAAAACGGCGAACATGCCGGCTTCCCAGATCTGGCCTTCCTCGGACTCACCGTCTCCGCAGAGGCAGAACACGAAGTTGTCGTCCTTGTCCAGTTTCTTGCCCAGGGCGATGCCTGCGGCGGCGGACAGTCCCTGTCCCAGGGAACCGGAGGCCTGGAAGATGCCGGGGAGGGCGCGGCGGACGGACGGGTGGCCCTGCAGGCGGGAGCCCATCTGGCGGAACGTGGCCAGTTCGCTCGCGGGGAAATAACCGGCGCGGGCCAGTACGGAATAGTACACCGGGGTCATGTGACCGGCGGACAGGATGAACATGTCCTGGCCTTTTCCGTCACGGGTCCAGGTGGCAGGGTCTTGTTTCATCTCGTTGAAGTACAAAGTGGTGAGGATATCCGTGCTGGACATGGAGCCGCCCGGATGGCCCGACTTTGCCAGACAGACCATGCGGAGGATGTCCCGGCGGATCTGCGTGGAGATGGCTTTGAGTTCTTCTACTGATTTTTTCATATCTTAAAATTGTGGTTTCAGTGTCAACTTACAAATATACACTTTTTTTGTGAAAATTACACTTCCGGGATGTACTGGTCCAGATTCTTGGCGATGGAAAGGATGGTCTGGTAGAAGAGGATGTTGGAGTCTTTGAGGGCCATCCAGTGCTCGGCCGACATTTTCCCTTTCAGGTAATTCTCCGTGTAGATGGTGCCGAAGGTGCCGATGTACGCCTCTACGCCGCCTTTTTCATTGAGCCTAAGCGCACGGATGGGGAAGGTCTCCGTATAGCCTTTTTTGCTGTCGAAGACAAGGGCCCGGATGTCGGCCTTTTCCTGACGGTTGTTGGAACAGTTCACAAAGCCGCCAGCGGCGCTGATGCTTTCCTTGATGGCCTGGAGAATGGCGTCTCCGGCTTCCCTGTAGGTGTTGGCCAAATCGATGAGTTCCTGCTTCATGTTGTTATGGGGTAGGTTTTCCCGTGCAAAGATACAACAATTAATCGGCAAAGGAAAGGCGCGGGGGCTGCCGCGGCGCATCGGGGCTGCGCGACCGTTTTGGCAATTTCGGCGAATTACAGTATCTTTGCAAGTTATGAAGAATATCCGGAACTTTTGCATCATTGCCCATATAGACCACGGGAAGTCCACCCTGGCAGACCGCCTGCTGGAGCTCACCCGCACCCTCAGCGACCGGGAAATGGAAAACCAGGTGCTGGACGACATGGACCTGGAGCGGGAGAAGGGCATCACCATCAAGAGCCACGCCATCCAGATGGATTACGTCCGGGACGGGGAAACCTATCGGCTCAACCTGATCGATACGCCCGGGCACGTGGACTTTTCCTACGAGGTGTCCCGGAGCATCGCCTCCTGTGAAGGGGCCCTGCTGGTGGTGGATGCATCCCAGGGGATTCAGGCCCAGACCATCTCCAACCTGTATCAGGCAATCGACCATGGCCTGGAGATTATCCCTGTCCTGAACAAGATAGACATGGATTCCGCGCAGCCGGAACTGGTGACGGACCAGGTGTGCGACTTGCTGGGCTGCGACCCGGAAGAGGTGTATCGCGTGAGTGCCCGTACCGGGGAGGGGGTCCAGGACGTGCTGGACGCCATCGTGGACAAGGTTCCCTGCCCCAAGGGGGATCCGTCGGCCCCGCTTCAGGCTCTTATCTTCGACTCGGTTTTCAATTCTTTCCGGGGCATCATCGCCTATTTCAAGGTGGTGAACGGCACCATCCGGAAGGGGGACAAGGTGAAGTTTTTCTCTACCGGCAACGAGTACGAGGCAGAGGAGGTCGGCAATCTGAAGCTCAAGCTCAATCCCACCGGAGAGGTCCAGGCGGGGGATGTGGGCTATATCATCACCGGCATCAAGGCGGCCGTGGAGGTGAAGGTGGGCGACACCATCACCCATGTGGAAAGGCCTTGTGTAGAGGCCATTGCAGGGTTCGAAGAGGTGAAGCCGATGGTTTTCGCCGGCCTGTATCCCGTAGATGCCTCCAAGTTCGAGGAACTGCGCGCCACGCTGGAGAAGTTCCAGCTCAACGACGCCTCCTTCACTTATGAACCGGAGAGTTCCCTGGCCCTGGGCTTCGGCTTCCGCTGCGGCTTCCTGGGCTTGCTGCACCTGGAAATCGTGCAGGAGCGCCTGTTCCGGGAGTTCAACATGGACGTCATCACCACGGTTCCCAACGTTTCTTATAAGGTATATACCACCAAAGGGGAGGTACTGGACGTGCATAACCCTTCCGGGCTTCCGGCTCCTTCGGTCATCGACCACATCGAAGAGCCTTATATCCGTGCCCAGATTATCTCCAAGGCCGATTTTTACGGCCCCATCATGAAACTGTGCATGGACAAGCGGGGAACGCTGATCGGCCAGCATTACATCACCACGGACCGGGTGGAGCTGAATTACGACCTGCCGCTTTCGGAGGTGGTCTTTGATTTTTATGACAAGCTCAAGTCCATTTCCAAGGGCTACGCCTCGTTCGACTACCACGTGACGGATTTCCGTCCCGCGCGGCTGGTGAAGCTGGACATCCTCCTGAACGGAGACCCGGCCGATGCGCTCTCTACGCTCATCCACGAAGACCACGCCTACGACTTCGGCCGGAAGATCTGTCTCAAGCTCAAGGACCTCATTCCGCGCCAGCAGTTCGACATTGCCGTGCAGGCCGCTATCGGCGCGAAGATTATCGCCCGCGAAACGGTGCGCCAAGTGCGTAAGGACGTGACGGCCAAGTGCTACGGCGGTGACGTCACCCGCAAGCGGAAGCTCCTGGAGAAGCAGAAGGAGGGTAAAAAGCGGATGCGCCAGATCGGCACGGTGCAGGTGCCCCAGAGCGCCTTCATGGCTGTACTGAAGCTGGATTGATCCGTTGTGGCACGTTGTTGTGAAATAGTCAAATTATTATGAGTAAAGTAAAAGCGGCTGTAAAATCCATGCGTCTGAGAACGCTGCCCCTTTCCACGGGCGGGGTGCTGCTGGGGATCCTGTTGGCTACGGCCGACTGGCGGGTAGACGTTTGGACGGCGGTGCTGATTGTGCTCACCACGGTGTGCCTGCAGATTTTGTCCAACCTGTCCAATGAGCTGGGAGATGTCCTTCGCGGAACCGATACCCCGGACCGTCAGGGACCGCAATATGGCCTGAACAGCGGTGAAATGTCGGTTGGGCAGATGAAAGGGCTCATCGCCACTTTTGTGGTGCTGTGTATTGTGTTCGGCACGCTGATGACCTGGCGGGCGTTCGGGACGCTGCTTTCCCTGACCCCCATCCTGGTGCTCATGCTGGGTGCCGGGGCTATCATGGCCGCCATGAAATACACACTGGGGCGTAATCCGTACGGGTACAGGGCAAAGGGCGATTTCTACGTGTTCCTGTTCTTCGGCCTGGTGGCAGTACTGGGCGCTTATTTTGTGTGCACGGCCGGAGTGGGACTGCATGTGAAGCTGATCCTGCCTGGGTCGGCCGTGGGTTTTTTCAGTGTGGGGGTGCTGAATGTGAACAACATCCGTGATATGGAGACCGATGCTGCCAATCGTGTTACGGTGGCTATCAAGCTGGGGGAGCGCAAGGCCAAAATCTACCAGACAGTCCTCATCTGCCTGGGGTGGGCCTGCATGGTGGCGTACTGTCTCCTGTGCTGGCCCAGTGTCTGGCACTGGCTGTGGACGCTTACCCTCCCGCTGTACATCCTGCACCTTAGGGGTGTCTGGACCCGTTCCGGAAAAGCGCTGGACCCGATGCTGCCGCTTCTGGTCCTTTCCACCTTCGCACTGTGCCTTTTGGCCGGTGCGGGCTTTTGCGCGCATCTGCTGTAGTCGGCAGGCCTTCTGCCGGGGGGCGTTTTTTGCTATTTGCCCTCAAAACAGTCATTTATCTTTGCTGAACTTCGCCGTCATTGGTCGCTGGTTTTGCGACTTATGGACTTTTTATCCCTATTGTCAGACAGTCTGTATAACAGTAAAACTCGTCAGGGTCAATCAGTTATTGCTTTTTAATTGTAACTTACACAATGTAAGTAAAATTATTTATTTACTTATAACTTGTAAATAATTTTGCTTTTATAATTAAAAAGTTATACCTTTGTGCCGGACATCGAAGGAATCTTCGTGTCTATTTGTTAAGTTCGTTTTATATACTAGAGTCGCGTTCTTGGGGAGGAGCGCGACTCGCCTTTTATAGTCTCCGCGCTCAATGCAAATGTGCGGCTGTCATGGCCGTATAAAAAAAAGGAAGCCGACCTAAGAATCAGGTCGGCTCCGCTTTTTGTGTTCAGTTTTTTTGCAGCCTATTTGGTGGTGAAGGCGAAGATGCAGTGGCTGTTGTAGGTTTCGCCGGGGCGAAGCACGACGGACGGCCAGTCGGCCTTGTTGGGGGAGTCCGGATAGTGCTGGGTTTCCAGGCAGATGCCGGTGCGCTGCTGGTACACGATGCCCTTCTTGCCCTTTACGGTGCCGTCCAGGAAGTTGCCGGAGTACACCTGGATGCCGGGTTCGTCGGTATAGACGGTGAGGGTGATTCCGTTCTGGATGTTATAAAGGGAAGCGGCGGGCTTGGTGATGTCGCCGGCGGTGTCCAGCACCCAGTTGTGGTCGAAGCCGTTGCCGAAGCGGATCTGCTCATCGTCTTTGGTGATGTTGTCGCTGATCAGGTGGGCGGTGGTGTAGTCGAAGGGGGTCCCGGCCACGGGGAGGATTTCACCGGTGGTCATGTAGGTTTCGTCTACGGGAGTGTAGTTGCTGGCGTTCACGTACAGGATGTCGTCCACGATCCGGTGCGTATCCGGAGCACCCGAAAGGTTGAAGTAGGAGTGGTTGGTCATGTTCACCACCGTAGCCTTGTCCGTGGTAGCCTGGTACTGGATGTCCAGTTTGTTGTCTTCCGTGAGGGTGTAGGTGACATAGGCCGTAACGTTGCCGGGGAAGTTGTTGTCTCCGTCGGGGGAGAAACGCTTGAGTTTGAGGTGGGTGGCGTCGGCCTCTACCATTTCATAGACCTGATACTGCCAGCCGGTGGGACCGCCGTGGAGGCAGTGGCCGAAGTTGTTCTGCGGCAGCTGGTAAGTCTCTCCGTCGATGGTGATCCGACCCTGGTTGATGCGGTTGGCATACCGGCCGATGGCGGCGCCGAAGTCGCTTGCGTTGTTCTCCGGGAAGTAGTCCGACACTTTGTCGAAGCCCAGTACCACGTCACGCAGTTTGCCGTCGCGGTCCGGGACCATCAGAGAAACGATACGCCCGCCGAAGTTGGTGATGCAAACCTCCATGCCGGCCTTGTTGGTGAGGGTATAGAGGGCGGTGGGGGCGCCGTTGTAGGTGGATTTGAAGTCTTCCGGGTTAAGTCCGGATGCCGTGAGTGCGGCCTTATCCTGTTTGGGCGCGCAGGCTGCAAGCAGCAGGGCGGCCGACGAGAGGAGAATGATAGCTTTTTTCATATTCGTACAATTTTAACGTTCCAGGGTGAAGATGTTGAAGGAGAAGGCGGGGATGTTTGCCTTGAGGGAGGTACCCTCTCCCTCGAAGACAAAGCGCTTGGGGGTGTAGTGCTCCGGATCTTCCAGGGAATTGTCCAGATAGAGCTCCGTAGAGGAGAGACGCACGCCGCCCGTAGCTTTGAGCGTGGCCTTTTTCTTGAGGCCGGTAAAGTTAAGGTCTATTTCGCGGGCTTCCCCGGAGGTGTTCACTACCTTTACATATACTTTATTGCCGTCCAGCACGGCGCTGGCGAACAGGCCGCCCTGGCCTTCCGCTCCCGTCACGTTGGCACCGTCCATGGTGAGCTTGAGGGTGTTGCTGCCGCGGTACTGGCCGTACAGCTGCTGCACGTGCCAGCTCACGGTGCGGAAAGAGTTGAGGTTGTCGTACCAGATCAGGTCCGGGCGCCACTGCCAGCCCTCGACGTGGGCGAACAGGGGAGCGTAGGTGGCCATCTGCACGACATCTGCGTTGCGCTCGATGCCGGTCATGAAGGCGGCCTCCAGAAGCGAGGCGAAGAAATGGTTCCACTTGCGGCCGGTGGCGTGGCAGGCATATTCGCCGGCGAACACCTTGGGGCCTTTGCGGTCGTAATTGTCGTAGCGGGCGCCCTGGGAGAGGAACCAGTCGTAGTTGCGGTAGAAGTGTTCGTCCACCAGGTCTGCGCCCAGCCGCTTCATCTGAGGCCACAGGTAGTCGAACTGCTTGCCCTCGGAGTCCGGGCCGCTGGAGCCCACGATCTTGATGTTCGGGTATGCGGCGCGGATGGCCTTCACGAAAGGCTCCAGGTGCTCCGGGTACAGGCTGTCCCACTGCTCGTTGCCGATGCCGATGAACTTGAGGTTGAACGGTTCCGGATGGCCCATCTCTGAGCGTACCTTGCCCCAGGTGGAGGTGACAGGGCCGTTGGCGAACTCGATCAGGTCCAGGGCGTCCTGGATGTAGGGCTGGAGCTCGTCCAGGTGGGCATGCGCCTCCACGTTTTCGTTCTGGAACTGGCAGGCGAGGCCGCAGCTAAGGATGGGAAGCGGCTCTGCGCCAATCTCTTCCGAGAGCTGGAAGAACTCGAAGAAGCCCAGTCCGTAACTTTGGAAATAGTCCGGATAGAAGCGGTGCGGGAAGGTGTATTCCCAGCGGTTCTCGTTCAGGGGGCGGTTCTCTACCGGACCCACGGAGTTTTTCCAGTTGTAACGGGTGGCCAGGTCTGTTCCTTCCACGATGCAGCCGCCCGGGAAGCGGAATACGCCGGGTTTAAGGTCTGCCAGGGCCTGGGCCAGGTCTTTGCGAAGGCCGTTCCTGTGACCCATCCAGGTGTCTTTGGGGAAGAGGGAGATGTGCTCCAGATCCACGGTGTTGCGTTTGCCCACCAGGAAAATGCGCAGGACGGACTTGGCCACCGTTGCATCCGGGCTGAGGGAAATCTCATACTGCTTCCACTCGGAGCCCGTTACCACCAGGGTTTCCTGGCAGAGATAGTGGTTCTCTCCCATGGAGGCGGTGTTGGCCAGCTCTACCCGCAGGGTGGAGGTGCCGCCGTCCGGCACGCGGGCCCACACGCTGAAACGGTATTGTTCTCCCTGCTTTACGCCGATTCCGAAAAAGCCTTCATTGTCCAGGCCGGTCCATTTGTGCGGGTGGCCGGGATCTGAGAGGCGGACGTAGTGCGGATTGCGCGGGAAGGGACCGTCGTCCTCCACTTCCACTTTGCCGAAGGCTTTCCATCCCTGGAGCGGGTCTTCCGGGAATTCGAACGAGCGGTTTTTCACCAGCTCTGCATACAGGCCGCCGTCGGCCGCGAAATTGATGTCCTCGAAGAAGATGCCGTACTGGGTGCTTTGGATGGGAGCGCCGACTTTCTTGAGGTCTATATCCAGCTGATAGCTTTGTGCCTGGGCGGTAAAAGCGGTAAGGCCGGCCAGGGCAGAAAGGAGGAAAATGAGCTTTCGCATGGTTATCAGTTTTTAAAAGTGGTCAAATATACGTATTTTTGCCGAATAAAAGGTGGAAAAATGAACGCGAGAAGTGTAAAAATCTGTTGTACTGTTTTGCTGTGCATGCTGGGACTGGCCCCTGTTCAGTCCTTCTCGCAGAATTCCTTCCAAGACAGATATATAGAGCGTCGTGTGGCGTTGGAAGACGGGCTTCCCTGCAATTTTGTGGACGATGTGTGCACAGACCGTTTCGGCTTCCTGTGGATTGCCACTTCCGGCGGCGGACTCTGCCGCTTCGACGGTTATGAGCTCCTGACCTTGAACACGGCCACGGATCCGCCTCTCAAGTCCAATTTCATCCGCAATCTGCTCTGCGACAACTTCGACCGCCTGTGGATCGGCTCCGAGGGCGGCCTTGACGTGCTGGACCTGAGGAGCCATGAAAAAATGGACCTGGGGCTGGACATCCCGGAAGACACTCTCTGCTCCTATTTGACCAGGGACGCCACCGGTGCAATCTGGACCAAGTTCGGCACTACGCTATACCGTTTTACCTTTGCGGCAGACGGTTCCGTTGCCCATACGGCTATTTTTAAGGACGACCGGCTTTCCCCCGCCAATTTCGTTTTCAAGGACGTGGATGCCGACGGCTCCGTGTGGTGCGGCCTGGAAGGTCGGCTGCATAAGATCTCCCTCTCGCCCTCCGGCGTGCTGGAGGCTTCGCCCGTTCGCACAGCGCTGGATTTGGGCGAAAATACCTATCTGTCAGACTTTTTGCCCGTTGGCCAGCAGGTCTGGATATCGTCCGAGAACGGCCTCTTCCAGCTGCATCGGCAAACAGGGGAGTTCAAGCATTTTGTCTCGGACCCCCGCGATATCCGTTCCCTGACGCAGAATTTTGTCACCGGGCTCACTCAGACCGCAGATGGGCTGCTCCTGTGCTCCACCCTCCGGGGCTGGAATGTCTATAATCCCGTGACCGGCAATTTCGAGCGGGTCGGGGCCGATGTAGTGAACTGTATCCAGCAGGCAGACCGCTATCTTCTGGTTGGGACGGAAACGCAGGGGCTGCTGATCCTGGACAAGAAGTATCTGGACATTACGCATCTCACCCATGTGCGGGGCGACGGCGGAAGCCTTCCGGAAGGCGCCGTGAATGCCGTTTACCAGCAGGAGAACGGCCGGCTCTGGGTGGGCACCGTAGAAGGCGGACTCAGCATCCGGGAACCGGGAACCAGCCGTTTTATCCACCTTACCCGGGAACACGGGCTCAGTCATAACAGCGTTAGCGCTTTCGCGCCAACGGGGAAGCCGGGCACGCTGTATGTGGGAACTTGGGGAGGCGGCGTGGACATGGTGTCTGCCCAACCTCCATACCGTGTCCTGGGGCATCTGCCCGCCCTGGATATCCGGGCAGAGTATATCGGCGCATTAGAATTTGATACATACAACCAATTGTTGTGGGTCTGTTCCAACCAGGGGATTTTCCTTTACAATCCCGCCGACCGGACCTATCAGCCGGCCTTGGAAAGCGGTGCCACCGGATGTATCGGATCCTGTATAGACAGGAGGGGCTTCCTTTGGGTGGGCTGCCAGGAGGGGCTGTATGTGTTCAACCTTAATGCCCGCCGTGCCGACGGCACCTTCCCCTTCACCCATTATCGGCACAAACTGGATGCCCCCGGCACCCTGGCCGACGAAAAGATATGCGCCATCCGGGAAGTGTCCGACAGTGTGCTGTACCTGGCCAGCAACGGCTCCGGCATTTACCGGGCCAAGCTGCTCAAAGACGGGAAAAACTTCGTCTTCACCTGCTACAACTCGCGCCAGGGCCTTTCCAACGACCGGGCCCGCGGTATCTGTGCCGACAAGCGGGGACGCATCTGGATCAGTACGGAGCACGGCCTGGACATGCTGGACCCGGAGAGCGGCGTAATTGTTCCTTTCCTGGAAGAAGACGGCGTGAACTATACCCAGTTCCATTGGAACAACGCTTGCCAGGGCACCGACGGACTGCTTTACTTCGGACACATGCACGGGCTGTCCGTTGTGGATCCTTCCCGGTACGAATCGCAGGCAGAGGAAGCGCCGCTGCGCTTCACCCGGACCGAAGTGGGGGACCGGGTCCTGATGGATCCGGAGCTCAAGGAACTGAAACTCCACCAGAAAGACCGTTCCATCCTGTTTCAGTTTGCCTCTTTGCAGGCCGGAGCCGCTTCCGGAACCCGTTACCAGTATTGCCTGGATGGCTACGACAATCAGTGGCAGACTGTTCCCACGGGCCGGCACGAGGCCGTGTATTCTTCGCTTCCCAGCGGGTCCCACCTTTTCCGGGTCCGGGCGTTGTCCCGTACGGGCGCCGTGACCGGGACGCTGGAATCCCTCCTTCTGGTAAAGCCTTACTTCTATTATACCTGGTGGTTCGCCCTGCTGCTGGGCCTGTTCCTCCTCGGCGTGGTCTGGTTTATCATCCGTCTAAGAACCCGTTCCATTTTGCGCCGGCAGGCCGAACTGGAGGAGGTGGTGGAACAGCGTACCCAGGAGATATCGGCCCAGAAAAGGCTGGTTGAGCAGCAGGCCGACGAACTTCTGCGGCAGAACGATGTGCTGCGCCGCCAGAACGAGGAACTGGTTTCCCGCAAAATGCTGAGTGTGGAGCAGGAAGATCCGTTCAAGAAAAAGGCGCTGGATGCCCTCCGTACCTTATATAAAGATCCGGATCTGGACGTGGCGGCGTTCTGCCATGCCATGGGCATGAGCAAGACCCTCCTGAACACCCGCCTGCAGGAAGCGTTCGGGCAGTCGGTGAGCCAACTCATCCGCACCTACCGGCTCACCCTGGCCCGGGAGATGTTGGAAAGCGGCAGAGGTTATTCGGTAGCGGACGTCGCCTACGAGACCGGCTTCAACGATCCTAAATACTTCACCCGCTGTTTTGCCAAGGAATTCGGCATTACTCCCAGTGCCCTGGGCCGGGAATAGGCTTGTTCAAAAATCCACCCATTATGTTTTTTTGTGCACCTATAGCATAAAAAACCTTTTTACCTTTGCTTCGGTTAACCACGTTTTATGACACTGAAGCATTTTTTCCTTGCGGTAGTCCTGTTTTCTACACCTGTTTTGTCGCAGGCGCAGCCTTTCGGCATACAGCCTGAGCAGGACGCTACCATCCCTCCCGCCCACGATCCCGTGGCCATCCAGTGTGAGGGAACCTGGTACCTTTTCTGTACCGGGATGGGTGTCAGCATCTATACTTCGCAGGACCAGGTAAGCTGGACCTATTCCGGCAGCGTGTTTCAGAATCCGCCCCAGTGGGCGCTGGAGACAGTCCCGGGTTACCGCGGACACACCTGGGCTCCGGACATCGCCTGCCACAACGGGCTATACTATCTGTACTATTCCTGTTCCTCCTTCGGGAAAAACGATTCCGCCATCGGCGTAGCCACCAACAAAACCCTGGATCCCTCCTCCCCGGACTACAAGTGGGAAGACCACGGCTGTGTGGTTCGTTCCGTGGCCGGACGGGACCTGTGGAACGCCATAGACCCCAATCTTTTCATCGACACCGACGGTACGCCCTGGCTGTCGTTCGGTTCTTTCTGGGGAGGCATCAAACTGGTGAAACTGGACAGCTCCCTTACCCGTGTGGCAGAGCCTGAGGTCTGGTTCCCGCTGTGCCGCCGTCCGGAGGGTACCGCGGAAGATACCTCCCTCACCGACGATGCAATCAAGGCAGACCCCCGCGGTAAGGATTTCGACCCGGGGAACGGCGCTGTGGAAGCTCCTTTCATCGTCCGCCGCGGAGACTACTATTATCTATTTGTCAGCTACGACCTCTGCTGCCGCGGCCCCAAGAGTACTTATAAGGTAGTGGTAGGGCGCAGCCGCCAGGTTACCGGCCCTTACTTAGATAAGAATGGCGTTTCCCTGATGGAGGGCGGCGGTACGCCCGTGCTGGCGGGAAACGAGCGCTATCCCGGTGTGGGCCACTGCGCCGTCGTCCCCACGGAAACGGGCGACAAGATGTATTTCCACTGCTACGACAAGAAGATGAACTATAACTCCCACCTGCTCATCCGTCCGCTTTCCTGGACGGACGGCTGGCCGGAGGTAACCCTATAATAATCTAAATCATTAAATAATTAACCAAATTAAAACCAAAAACAGCATGAAAACCCGAAAATTGATGCTATTCGCTGCATTTGCAGTTGCGGTATCGGTGGGGTGCACCGGTTTGGAACCCTATGAGGTGGATGCTCCGGAAGATCTTTCCCAGAAGATTGCGGACTACATCGCCGAAAAACAGGCTTCCCAGCAGGAGGGTGTCACCGAGATTACCATTACCGTTCCCATCGTGGGCGCCGAGGACAACACCCAGGGATGGTGGTCCGACGGCGGATTCAGCCAGTACTTTGCGGTTCCGCCCGGAAAGAAACTGGTCCTGGAATTTGAAAACTACGGTTCCGGTGTGAACAACTGGAACAACTGGAATGTCTGCGTGGCCAAGGGCGAGCGTGGTGCAGACGGCTATTCCGAGTATTTCGTCATCCGCTCCGACTGGTATGGCTGGGGCAACGCCGACTATGACGGTGCCGTCATCGAATTCGACTACGGCGGCGGTGAAGTGAACTGGGACGAGTTCCGCGAGAAGATGCAGGGCGCCTATGTGACCATGACCCTGGATCACGCCCGCGCCGGCGCCGCTTATCTGGAGGTGCACAGTGTGGCTGCAGACGGCTTTGACATTGTAGAGAAATACAACCAGCCCGTTCCCGCCACTGAAGATGTGAACCTGTTCCTGGTTGCCGACGGCAGCCACTTCAATGTGAAGAAGGCATATCTGGTAGATTCCGAGATTGCCGAGATTCCAGACTATCCCGCCGTGAGCATGACCCTTTCCAATACACCCGTGGCCATTGCCCTTGGCAACGAAGACTACTGGGGTGAGACGGTGGCCACCGTCCAGTTCGAAGACGGTTCTTCCACCGTGGTGGCTCCCGAAGACCTTTATATCATCGAGCCCGACCTCTCCACGGTGGGTACCAAGACCGTGGTTGTCTCTTACAGCAAGACCAAGCAGGGCAAACCGGGCGATCCCGTGGCTGCCTACTATACCTTCGAGGTGACCGACTTCGCCACCATCGCCGTGACCAAGCTCCCGATTACCACTACTTATTATGCGTACGACCAGCCGGTTCCCTTCTATACGGAAGGCTTGGAAGTGACCGGTACCAAGTCGGACGGTTCCACCATGGTGCTGGACAACGCCGCCCTGGTATTCGGTGCCGTACAGCCCGTTGCCGGCACGCAGGAAGTGGAGATCGAGTTCTCCGGTGTCAAGACCACCTGCCCTGTCATGGTGAAGCTGGGAACCGAAGCCATCGGCGCCCCTGATTTCACCAACGCCTGGTGGACCACC
This sequence comes from uncultured Bacteroidales bacterium, assembly GCA_946187865.1. GTDB lineage: Bacteria > Bacteroidota > Bacteroidia > Bacteroidales > UBA932 > Cryptobacteroides. Next base: position 47,814 of record CAMHST010000002.1, on the reverse strand, counting down.
TTCCTGGGCGCGGACAAACCCGTTCCCGCCGGTGAGAGCGTAACGGTCCATACCTTTGTCTATTCCGACAACCTGGCCAACTGGCACAGCCCGTGCACCATCCTCCGCGGAGCCGCCCTGAACGAGTATGCCGTGGTCCGCATGGACAACTTCGGCTGGGGTGCCGGCTATGACGGAAACGCCAGCCTGGTGCTGGAAAGCGACTGGAACTTCGACCTGTTCGCGGCCAATCAGAACATGTCCGCGGTAAGCATCACTGTTACCAATAACGGGAACAATACGGCCGACATCGTGTACAATGTGACTTACGCCAACGGCGAATCCCATGTCCAGAAGTATCTGGGTGTCACTGTGGACAGCGCCGACCTCCAGATGAGCATCGTCACCGAGGAATCCTACGTGGTTATCCTGGACAAGGCCGCCGTGGATGCCAAGCTTACCGGCATCGAGGCTGTCGCCAACGCTTATGTAATCGGCGGAGCCAAGTTCGTGACCCTCTCCGAGGAAGCCGTGCAGGTGAAAGCCGTCTATTCCGACGGTTCCTCCATCGCGCTCAGCGGCAAGGACGTGGAAGTTTCCATTCCGGATGACAAACGCGTGTTCATGGGTACGCCCGGTGTCTATGCCGACGTTGCCAGCGTGAAGTACAAAGATGCCTCCGGCAAGGAATACACGGCGTCGGCCAGCCTGAACATCAAGGCAGGCACGCAGGACAAGCAGACCGACCGCGTAGGCGCTGCAGACTTCAGCAACCCTTGGTGGAGCACTTTCTCCAAGGACTGGACTGTTGCAGACGGTGAGAGCCAGACCGTGAGCATGACGGTGGGCTCCGACAACCTGGGCAACTGGCACAGCCCCTGCACCATTCTCCGCAAGGCCGACGGTACCGAGTACGGCGTGGTGAGGATGGACAACTACGGCTGGCAGTATGCTGTCAATACAGCCGATGGCCTTGGCCAGCTGGGCTGGACACTCGCCTGCGACTGGAACTGGGATACCTTCATGTCCAATATCGACGGGTCTTCCGTCAGCGTTACCGTAGCCAATAACGCCGGCATGGCCAGCATCTCCTATTATGTGGTATATGCCAATGGCGAGACGCATTTCCAGCGCTACGGAAACATCGCCGTCGACAGCGCCGACGTTCAGTTCGCTTTTGTTACGGAGGAATCCTACCTCGATTTCGACTAAGCTAAAGACAGAAAAGATATGAAAAAGATATTTGCAAGCATTGCTCTTTGCGGCATCCTGGCAACCGTTCCCTCTGTCCTTGGCGGACAAACAGGTTTCGTGGCCCAGGCCCAGAATAATGTGACCATCAGCGGTACCGTCGTGGACGAGACCGGAGAGCCCGCCCTGGGCGCCGGCATCGTGGTCAAGGGAACCACCCTGGGTACCACCACCGACTTCGACGGAAAGTTCACCCTCTCCGTTCCCGAAGGTTCCACCATCCAGATCGTTTCCGTGGGTTACGAGACCCTGGAAATGGAAATCACCCGCGGCGGAGACCTCGGGACCATCACCATCCAGACCGAGAACACCCTGCTGGACCAGGTTGTGGTGATCGGTTACGGTTCCCAGAAGAAGGTAGACCTCACCGGTTCGGTAGCCATCGTGGATGCCGACGAGATGAAGAAGGTCTCCCACTCCAACATCTCCACCATGCTGGAAGGTAAGGTGGCCGGTGTGCAGATTACTTCCGACGGTCAGCCGGGTGCAGACCCCGCCGTGCGTATCCGCGGTCTGGGCAGCTTCGGCAGCACCGCCCCCCTGTATGTGATCGACGGCGTTCCCATGGGTACCACCATCCGTGACTTCTCCCCGAACGACATCGAGACCATCCAGGTCCTGAAGGACGCTTCCGCAGCCGCTATCTACGGTTCCCGTGCCGCTAACGGCGTGGTGATCATCACCACCAAGGGCGGTAAGAAGAACCAGCCCATCCGTGTGGATTACACCGGCTATGTGGGTGTGGACAAAATCCGCAAGAACGTATATAAGGTAATGGATTCGGCCCAGTACGGCGAGTTCGTACGCATGGCCTTCGACAACAGCGGCCTGGCCGTTCCCGCCGGATACGATCCCTCCAGCGCCAAGTATGTGGATCCCACCCAGGTGAACACCGACTGGTTCGACGCCGTATTCAAGACCGGTATCCGCCAGAACCACAACGTGAACCTCTCCGGCGGTGGTGAGAACAGCACCTTCAACGTAGCCCTGGACTACTTCAACCAGAAGGGTACCATGGTAGGCGCCGGCCCCAACTACGACCGTTTCACCGCCCGTGTGAACAACACCATGGATATCAAGTTCGTGAAACTGCGCACCGGCGTGGTGTATTCCCACAGCAGCCAGGACAGCATGTCCCTGTCCAATGCCAACGAGTATGTGCAGGGCCTGTACGGCACCCAGTACCCGGTGATGGCATCGGCCCTGCTGATGCCCCCTTCCATCAAGGCCTATGACGAGAGCACCTGGTTCCTGGACCGTCAGGTTTCCGCCGCTTCCGAGTACTCCTACGACTCCTTCGGCTTCGGCACCTACTATGACGACGTCCACGGCGACATCCGTATGACCAACCCGCTCCTGTACAACAACCTCCTGGAGCGCAACACCCTCGTGGACCGCGTGGTGGCCACGGGTTCCGCCACGGTGGACCTGCTGGACATGGTGGGCCTGAAGAACGACAACCACAAGTTCGAGTACAACCTGAACCTCTCTTACAGCAAGACGGTGGCCAAGGATTTCACCTTTGTGCCTTCCTTCATCCAGAGTACGACCAACTACCTCGCCAAGGGCAACGAGCGCCTTACCCAGGGCTATCGCAGCTATGCGGACTTCCTGGTGGAAAACTACGTTACCTATGACGGCAAGTTCGGCCTGCATCACCTGAATGCCGTGGCCGGTATGACCTTCGAGCGCGAGCTCACCCACAACCTCACCGCCTGGGGCAACAACATGCCCGAGCCTTATTACCTGCAGGTGGGCAACGCCGCCGACCGCGACGCCAACTCCTCCGAGTTCGAGCACGTGCTGGCTTCCTATATCGGCCGTATCACCTACGACTACGACAGCCGCTACCTCTTCCAGGCTACGGTCCGTCGTGATGGTTCCTCCCGCCTTTCCACGGGCAACCACTGGGATTGGTTCCCTTCCGCCTCCATCGGCTGGCGTATCGACAAGGAGCCCTTCTTCACCGTGGATCCTTCCGTGGTGAACCTCCTGAAACTCCGCGCCAGCTATGGTGTGCTGGGTAACGAGAATATCGGCGAGTACCAGTACATGGACACCATGGCCCGCGGCAACTACACCTACAGCTTCGGCGGCGACAAGGTCACCGGTTCCTCCATCTCCAACTATGTGAACACCGGTATCCACTGGGAGAAGAAGAAGACCCTGGACGTGGGTCTGGACCTGGCCATGTTCGGCGGTGCCTTCGAGTTCAACATGGACTACTACAACGCCCTGTCCGAGGACCTGCTGTACAGCGTGCCCGTTCCGGCCGAGGCTGGCGCCACCAACGAGACCGTGACCATGAACGCCGCTTCCATGCGGAACACCGGTCTGGAGTTCTCCGCCACCTACCGCAACTACAAGAACGCGTTCAAGTACGAGTTCTCCGGCAACCTCACCCTGCCCAAGAACACCGTGGTGTCCCTGGGACCTTCCGGTGAATCCCGCAACGACGGTTTCACCCGCACCGAGGTGGGCGCCGAGGTAGGTCGCTTCTACGGCTATGTCTATGAAGGCATTTTCCAGAGCCAGGAAGAGATTGACAACCGCGTGAACGATCTGGGCAATTATGTGATCCAGAACGGTGCCCAGCCCGGCGACGTGGCCTACAAGGACATCAGCGGCCCCGAAGGCGTTCCGGACGGTCAGATTACCTCCGACGACCAGACCTTCATCGGCAGCGGTATGGCCAAGGTCCAGTTCGGCCTGAGCGCCCGCTTCGAGTACAAGAACTTCGACCTGAGCATCTCCACCTTCGGTGCCGCCGGTTATCAGCTCCTGGACTTCGTGGACATGACTCTGCGCAGCTCCTACGGCATGACCAACCGCAGCGCTGACCTTCTGAACGCATGGACTCCTTCCAACACCAACACCAATGTGCCGCGCGTGTACTACAAGTCCACCGGTTCCATCACCAACGACATGTTCAGCTCCCGCTATCTGCAGAACGGCGCCTACTGGAAGATTGCCAATGTCGAGTTCGGTTACAACCTGCCTGACGGCCTGTTCGGCGAGAACGCCTTCATCCAGGGCGGCCGTATCTATGTGAGCGGACAGAACCTCCTGACCATCAGCCCTTACCGCGGTTACAACATCGACTTCGCGGGTGGTGCTTTCACCCCTGGTTACAACTATTGCTCCTATCCGGCTCCTACCACTGTGATGCTGGGTGTGAAGCTTTCCTTCTAAGATGTCCAAGCTTAATACGAACAAGATCATGAAAAAGATAACAATTGTTCTGGCAACTCTCGCGGTCATCGGTTCCGTGGCTTCCTGCGAAAAAGCACTGGATGTCAAAAACCCGAACAACCAGACCACCGCTGACTTCGGTTACACCGAGTCCGACCTGAACGAGGCCCTCATCGCCTGCTACAACCGTATCCGCCTGGAGGGTACCTTTGCCCGCGTGGGTTACACCCTGGATGCGGTCCGCGGCGACGAGGTGTGGAACTCCTCCCAGCAGTGGTACCTGCCCTATGACAACCTCAATTCCAACGGCCAGATCGACATCGGCGACCAGTGGCCCTGGAGAGACAACTTCCATGTGGTGAACCGCTGCAACCTGGTTCTCTCCCGCATCGCCAGCCTGGAAAGCACCAATACCGGAATCGACCGCATCAAGGGACAGGCCCTGTTCCTGCGTGCCCTGGCCTACTACAATCTGGCTACTTATTATCAGACCGTCCCGCTGTTCACCGACTATGAGCAGTACTCCTCCATCGAGAGCATGTACGCCAGCAACGTGAGCCAGGACGAGGTCTTCGACCAGATCGAGACCGACCTCAAAGAAGCCATCTCCCTGCTTCCCACCAAGGATGCCGGCGGAGAGTGGGCCAATGGTCGTGCTACCAGCGGTGCAGCTGCCGGTTACTATGCCCGTGCCCTGATGTTCCGCCACAAGTACGACGAAGCCCTTTCCGTGCTCAAGGACATCATTGCCGGCACCTATGGCCGTTACGAGCTCATGCGCGACTATGGTGACAACTTCCGTGAAGGCGCCCAGTACGAGAACAACGCCGAGAGCCTCTTCGAGGTGCAGTTCCTGGACTACGGCATGGGCGGCTCCGACGAGGAGTGGACTCCGGTGAACATCTCAACCAACGCCACCCAGGGCCACGCCGTAGAGTCCAACTACGGTTCCCAGGAACTGGGCAGCTGGGGCGACCTGGCCGCCTCCCCTTGGCTGTACAACCTGTTCAAGGCCGAGCGCTGCACCGACGGTACCCTGGACCCGCGCCTGTACTGGACCATCGTTACCTACGAACCTGAGTACAGCGCCTACACAGGAACCACCAACGCCGCTTATCCGAACGGCGGAGACCCCCGCTCCAACGTTGTTTACCAGCAGGAGATCACCCGGACTCCGCGCTCCAACAACACCCAGGGCGGCATGTCCATCGCCAAGTTCACCAATGCCCGCAACAACATCTACCAGAGCATTGTGACCGGTCTGCACTGCGGAGTCAACCTGCGCCTGATGCGTTACAGTGACGTGCTGCTGCGTGCCGCCGAGTGCATCAACGAGATCTCCGGTCCCACGGCTGAAGCCATCGAGTACATCAACATCGTGCGCCGCCGCGCCGGCCTCTCAGACCTTGCCCTGGCCGACTTCTCCGGCAACGCCGACAAGCTCTTCGAGCAGATCGCCAACGTGGAGCGCCCGAAGGAATTCGGCTGCGAGAACGGACGTGGCGTGGACCTCATCCGCTGGGGCTTCTTCTACGACAGCGGCCGTCTTGACCAGATCAAGCAGCACAGCTGCTACATGCTGGATACGGCCGAGGGCGCCCCGGTTTCCACCCAGGAACTGACGGTGGCCACCGCTTCCGACTACTCCTACAAGTATTACACGCCGGGCTTCGAGTACTTCCCGATTTACCAGGGTACCCGCAATGCCAACCAGAACATCCACGGCAACTCGGCCAACACCAACACCGACAATGGACCTGAATTCATCCAGAAGTACGGCAAGGTGCGTCCGGTGACCGCCCTGTAGTTTATTGTACAGTTTTTTGCTTATCTTTGCGGGTGGTCCTGTGTCATGCTGCGCGCTGGGCGGAGCATCTCAGAGGGACCACCCACATAATTTTAAAGTCATGAAGTTCACGAAAACCGTTTTTGGGGCCTTCTGCGCCGCCCTCCTTGTAGTCGCATCCTGCCAAAAACCTGACGAACCCACAGGCATCAAGACCGGTGGCTCCGGTACGGGTACAGGCACAGGCACGGGTACGGGCACGGAACCCGGAACAGGCGGCGGCACGGACGCTCCTGCCTACAGCGCCATCACGCCCAAGAGCACCGGCACGTGGAAAGGAACGGCCGCAGAGCCTGCCGTCACGGACGGCAAGACCATTCCTTCCTTCAACGACGACTACCGCTCCATCGCCGGCTGGTCCAACAAGGACAAGTGGAACCTGGCCAACGTACACGACCCTTCCATCGCCTACTACAAAGGCTACTATTACATGTTCAACACGGATGCCTCCTATGGCAACGAGCACATGAACGGAAAGGACCATTCCCATTTCCCGGGCAAGCGCTCCAAGGACCTGGTGAACTGGAGCTATGTTCCCGGCCCGTTCACGGATGCGCCGGACTGGGTGTACACCCGCCTGAACGAGATCCGCAAGCGGATGGGCCTGGAAGTGATTGGCCGCGCCAACCTGCAGTACGGTTACTGGGCGCCGGTGATCCGCGAAGTGAACGGGAAGCTCCGGATGTACTACTGCATCGTCATAGACAATTACATCAAGACCGGAAAGGCCAATACGGTGGAGAACTTCGACGGCTCCTGGACGGAGCGGGCCTTTATCGGCATGTGCGAGACCACCTCTCCGGAAACCGGCGAGTGGACGGACTACGGCTTTGTCACCTGCTCGTCTTCGGACCTGGGCAAGGACGGCTGGGAGCGCAAGGCGCTCACCAACTGGGAAGCCTATTTCTATTACAACGCCATCGACCCCACCTATATCATCGACCCCAAAACCTCCAAGCACTACCTGATCCACGGCTCCTGGCACAGCGGCTTCGCCCTGCTGGAAATCAATCCGGAGACGGGTATGCCCGTGAAGGAACTCGGGGATCCCTGGGCCGATTCCGCAGCGGACCTCACCGCCCGCTTCGGCGTGCGCGTGGGCACCCGTTCCTCCAACTCCCGCTGGCAGGGGAGCGAGGCGCCGGAAATCGTGTACAAGGACGGCTATTATTACCTGTTCATGGCCTACGACGGCCTGGATGTGCCTTATAACACCCGTGTAGTCCGCGCAGAGAGCATTGAAGGCCCCTATTACGACATTACCGGCCGCAACTTCACCAACGGCCGCGGAGACTGCTTCCCCATCGTTACCCATCCGTATAAATTCTCGGGCAGTAACGGCTGGGTGGGCATTTCCCACTGCTGCATCTTCCAACAGGACGGCACCGGAGACTGGTTCTACGCCTCGCAGGGCCGCTTCCCGGAGAGTGCGGGCGGCAATGCGCCCAACGCGGTGATGATGGGCCATGTGCGCCGCATCGTGTGGTGCCCTTCGTCGGCCGACGCTCTGGACGACCTGTGGCCCATCGCCCTGCCGGAGCGCTTCGGCGGCCTGACCAAGAAAACGGTGAAGGCCGAAGACCTTCCCGGCAGCTGGGAGCACATCAACCTCAAGTATGACTATGGCAAGCAGGACGTTTCTTCCAAACTGGAGCTCAAGGCCGACGGCACTCTCTCCGGCGCCCTCACCGGCAGCTGGAGCTTCGACGAGGCCAGGCAGTTCCTGACCCTCAAGACCGCCACCCGTACCGTGGTGGTGGCTGTGGCCAAGGAAGTGGACTGGGAAGCCAACCCCCGGGTAGAGACCGTGGTCTATGCCGGAACGGAAAAGAATCTCAACGTCACCTGGTGGGGAAAGAAAGTTAAATAACTGATTACCAATATGAAAAGAAGCTTAGCAATCCTCGCCGCGCTGGCGGTGAGTCTGGGAGCATGGGCCCAGGTAAAAGTTTCCGTGCACGAGACCGCGAAGGACCAGCCCGTAATCCCGGCCGAGATTTACGGCCAGTTCTCCGAGCATCTGGGCCGGTGCATCTACGAAGGTATCTGGGTGGGCCCGGATTCCTCCATCCCCAATGTAGATGGCTATCGGACCGACGTCCTGGAAGCTCTCAAGGCCCTGAAAGTGCCCGTGCTCCGCTGGCCCGGCGGCTGCTTCGCCGACGAGTACCACTGGATGGACGGGATCGGCCCCAAGGAAAACCGGCCCAAGCTGGTGAACAACAACTGGGGCAGCACCGTAGAGGACAACTCCTTCGGCACCCATGAGTTCCTGAACCTTTGCGAGATGCTGGGCATCGAGCCTTACATCAGCGGCAACGTGGGCTCCGGCACCGTGGAAGAGCTGGCCAAGTGGGTGGAATACATGACGGCCGAGAACGGTTCCATGGCCGAGCTCCGCGCCAAGAACGGCCGGAAAGAGCCCTGGAAAGTAAAGTATCTGGGCGTGGGCAATGAAACGTGGGGCTGCGGCGGCGACATGACCGCCCAGTACTACTCCGACGTTTACAAGCGCTACGCCCTGTATTCTCGCAATTACAGCGACAACCGCCTGTTCAAGGTGGCCTGCGGCGCCTCCGACTACGACTATGACTGGACCCGCATCATGATGAAAAACGCCGCCTCCAAGATGGACGGCCTGTCGCTGCACTACTATACCTGCAAGGGTTGGACGGGCAGCAAGGGATCGGCCACGGACTTTACGGCCGAGGAATACTACAACACCCTGGCCAAATCCGTAGAGATTGACGAGGTGCTCCGCAACCACGAGGCCATCATGGACGCCTACGATCCCCAGCGCCGGGTAGCCCTGCTGCTGGACGAGTGGGGAACCTGGTTCGACGTGGAGCCCGGATACAACCCCGGTCACCTGTTCCAGCAGAACACCATGCGGGACGCCATTGTGGCGGCCCTCTCGCTGAACATTTTCCAGAAGCACACCGCCCGCCTGAAGATGGCCAATATCGCCCAGATCGTGAACGTGCTGCAGGCCATGGTCCTCACCAAGGGAGAGCAGATGGTGCTCACGCCCACTTACCATGTTTTCCGCATGTTCAACGTGCACCAGAATGCAACGTATGTCCCTTCGGATTACAACTGCGGCACGCTGGTGTCGGCCGAGGGCCGGATCATGGAGAACTTCAGCGTCTGCACTTCCCGTGACGCTTCCGGCGCCCTGCACATCTCCCTGGCCAATCCCGTGCTGGACAAGAGCGTGACCGTGGAGCTGGCCCTGGACAGCCTCAAACCGCGCAGCGTCACCGGCGAAATCCTCGCCGCCTCCGACATCCACGCCTATAACGACTTCGGCAAGGCTCCGGCCGTGGCTCCCGCCGCTTTCACCGGCGCCAAGCTCTCCGGCAAGACCATCAAGCTCACCCTTCCCGCCGCCTCCGTGGTGGTGCTGGAGGTGAAGTAAGCGGCCGGCGCAATAGGTCAAGTTCGTCCATGAAAAACGCCCGTTTCCATGGCCGAAACTGGCAATGAAACAAGTTCGTCCACGAAAAACAGCCATTTTCGTGGACGAACTTTTCGTTGAGGAGAGGGGATAACTAGTACACCTGCTGGTGGAACCAGTCGAAGTAGGCGGCGCCGCCTTCGCCCTGGGTGTTGAAGCAGTAGAGGCCGGTGCGGTAGCCGGTGAAGTAGTCCAGGGTGAAGCGCATTTCCAGCGCGTAGTTCAGGTGGGTCCAGTTTTCGCCGTCGGTGGAGTAGCTGAAGAAGGCGGTGTCGGCTACATCGTCCTTGTCCATGGGGGTGAAGACGTAACGGATGCGGAGGTAAACCTGATCTCCTTCCAGGGGGATCTGGGAAAGGATTTCCTCGCGCTCACGGAGTACCAGCAGGCGGCCGCCGTCCCGCGTCACTTCCACACCCAGCCGGGCGCTTCCGCTCTGGAAGGCGCTGATTCCGGCCTGGTCCATCGGCTTCAGTGCCGACACATCCAGCAGCACCTCGCTCACGCTGCGGGGGCCTACAGTGCGCTGGGTAAGCGTTCCGCGGGCATCCGACAGGCCGTAGCACGGGCCGTGGGCGCTCAGCTTCAGCCAGCCTTTGCGCTCTGTCAGGGACCAGCCCTCGGGCTCCTTGTGGTTCCACTGCCACACCATGGCCAGCTTGGAGGAATCGAACTCGTCCGGGGCCCAGACATAGTCTTCTCCGTCGGCCTTGAGGTTCACGGTCACCTGTTCCTCGGGGACACCGTTGTTGCCCATGATGGGCCAGCCGTCCACCCAGGTGACGCGCTGGATGGTGGGAATGCGGCCCACGGCGCCGTGGTCCTGGAACTGGATGGCATACCAGTCCCCGAACTGCGTATCCACGATGGGGCCCTGAGCAATGCCGTCGGTCCGGCCGCCCAGGGTGCCTTGCAGCACCACTTTGCTCTCGTACGGGCCCTCGATATCCTTGCTCCGCCAGACGGTTGCGGTGCGTACCCCGCCGCGCGGCCAGTCAATCTCCAGCACATAGTAATAGTCGCCGATATGGTAGAAATGGGCGCCTTCCGCCCGGAGCATCCAGCCTTTCCTGGGCGATTCGATGATCACTTTCTCCTGGGCACCGGCTTTCACGGCGCTGCCGTCCGGCTCCAGTTCGATCATGCGGAGATCTCCGTTGCCCCAGACCACGAACAGGCGGTCCCCGTCGAACAGCAACGAGGCGTCGTGCATGAAAAAGCCCTCTATCTCATTGCGTTTCCAGGGGCCTTTCTCAATGTCCCTGGTCTTGTAAAGGTAAGTCTTATGCTGGTCGTTGGCCACGAAAAGGGCGTACCAGGTGCCCTTGTGGTAACGGAGCGTCGTGGCCCACTGGCCCTTGCCGTAGGCGTTTTGCTCGTTGCGGAGGTTGTAGATGTCGTCATCTTCCAGGACATCGTAAATGTAATTGACGATACGCCAGTGCACGAGGTCCCGGGAGTGCATGACGGGTGCCCCGGGGCAGAAGTACATGGTGGTGGACACCATGTAATAGTCGTTGCCCACGCGGACGATGTCGTTGTCCGGGATGTCTGTGTAGGTGAGGGGATTGACGGCCACCTGCGAGCCGGGTTCCACGGATGAGCTGCAGCCGGCAAGCAGTGCCAGGGCGCAAAGGGTTGCAAGGAGTTGTTTCATAATGCGTAAAGATAGCAAAAAAAAGGGAATCGCACAACGTGTGAACGGAAGCGGCCGATATAAACCGGATACGGCAAAAATTGCTATATTTGTAAAAAAGCCGGAGCAAATGAAACATATTTTGTGGTTATATCTGATGGCCGGGACGCTGCTGGGACTCTCAGGCTGTGCGGAAAGCCCCCGGGAGCTGGTGCTGCACTATGACAAGCCTGCCGCGTATTTTGAAGAAGCCCTGCCGCTGGGAAACGGCCGGCTGGGCGCCATGGTGTACGGGCGTACAGACCGGGAACGGATTTCCCTGAACGACATCACCCTGTGGACGGGAGAGCCGGACAAGGGCGCAGAGCATCCGGACCTGGCGTTTACCGGGCTGGACGGCTCGGGCACTGCGGCGCTGGAAGCCATCCGGGAAGCCCTGGCGCGGGAAGACTATGCCACGGCCGAGCAGCTTCAGCTTCGCCTGCAAGGCCATTATTCGCAGACTTATCAGCCGCTGGGAACCCTGTGGATCGAGTATCTGGATTCCGCCGTTGTCAGCGGCTACCGCCGGGAACTGGACCTGTCCAAGGCGGAAGTCAACGTCTCCTTCCTCCGGGACGGGCAGCCCTTCCGGGAAAGCTGTTTCGTGTCGGCCCCGGATTCGGCCATTGTGCTTAAGATCAGCTCTCAGGCGCCCTTCAATGCCGATGTCCGCCTGGAAAGCCTCCTGCCTCACACGATCATGGAGCAGGACGGAGCGCTGGCCATGGAGGGTTACACCGCCTGGCATTCCTACCCCGGTTACTACAATGGCCCCCGTCTGGAAGGACCGCTGGAAGATCCCTCCCGCGGCATTCATTTCCTGACCCTCCTGGGCTGCAAGGCCGACGGCGACGCCTCCGTCCGCGAGGGGGTTATGCAAATCCGTAACTGCCGGGAAGTGCTTCTGTATGTGGTGAATGCCACCTCCTTCAACGGCTTTGACAAGGACCCGGTGAAGGAAGGGAAAGACTACAAGGCACTCTCTGCCGCCAACCTGTCCCGCGTAGGGGCCAAGGACTTTGAAGCGCTCCGGAAGGCGCACCGGGCCGACTTCAGCCGCTTTTTCAACCGGGTTTCGCTGGATCTGGGCGCTACGCCGGATTCGGTGAAAGCCCTGCCCACCGATGTGCAGTTAAAGCGCTATACAGACCTGCAGGAAACCAATCCGGAGCTGGAAGCCCTTTATTTCCAGTACGGAAGGTATCTCCTTATCTCCAGCTCCCGCACCCCGGAGGTGCCTGCCAACCTGCAGGGCCTTTGGAACGAGAGCATGGACCCGCCGTGGAGCTGCAACTATACCCTAAACATCAACCTGGAAGAAAACTACTGGATGGCCGAGTCGGCCGCCCTCCCCGAGATGCACGAGTCCCTGCTGGGCTTTGTGCGGAACCTGTCCGTAAACGGCAGCGAGGCCGCCGGGCGGCTTTACGGGGCAGAGCGCGGCTGGAACGCCGGGCACAATTCCGACATCTGGGCCATGGCCACGCCGGTGGGGCTGGGCACGGGCACGCCCATGTGGGCCAACTGGACCATGGGCGGAGCCTGGCTTTCCACCCACTTCTGGGAGCACTACCTCTTTACCCGGGACCGGGCCGCCCTGGAACGGGACTACCCGGCCCTGAAGGGCGCCGCAGAGTTCTGTCTGGACTTCCTGGTGGAAAAGGACGGGGAACTCATCACCTCGCCGGGAACTTCTCCGGAGAACGACTACATCACCCCGGACGGGTACAACGGCTCCACCCTGTATGGTGCCACGGCCGACTTGGCCCTTGTGCGGGAATGTCTTACGGATGCCGTAGCCGCAGCCCGCGAACTGGACAGGGACCAGGCCTTCGTCCGGGAGGCGGAAGAGGCCCTGGCGCGCCTGCGCGGGTATCACGTGGGTGCGCAGGGGCAGCTGCAGGAGTGGTATTACGACTGGCAGGACCGGGATCCTTGGCACCGCCATCAGTCGCATCTTATAGGCGTGTATCCCGGCCATCAAATCCCCGCCGGAACGCCTTTTGCCCGCGCAGCGCTGAAAACATTGGAAATCAGGGGCTTTGAAACAACGGGCTGGAGCTGCGGCTGGCGCGTCAACCTGTATGCCCGCCTGGGTGACGGGGAAAACGCCTACCGGATGTACCGGCGCCTCCTCCGCTACGTGAGCCCGGATAACTACCGGGGGCCGGATGCGCGCCGGGGCGGCGGCACTTACCCCAATCTGCTGGACGCCCACCCTCCTTTCCAGATCGACGGCAACTTCGGCGGAACGGCCGGTGTGGTTGAAATGCTGCTGCAAAGCGCTGCCGACGGCTCTGTGCAGGAGCTTCCCGCCCTTCCATCGGCCTGGCGGAGCGGCTCCGTGAAAGGTCTCCGCACGCGCGGCGGGAAAACCGTGGACCTGGTCTGGGAAGACGGCAAGGTGGTGAGCCGGCGTGTCCGGTAGTCGATTTTGCCGGCGCCGGTGCCAGTCACGACTTCTGTGCCGTCACTTTTGGCCGATTTTGCCGGCGCCGGTGTCAGCCGCGACTTCTGTGCCGTCACTTTTGGCCGATTTTGTCGGCGCCGGTGCCAGCAAGGCCCTGAAGATTTGGCGGAAAAGGATTAATGTATGTTAGTTTACAACACAATAGAAGCATTATGAAAAAATTATTTCTCATTGCAGCGGCGGTATTGTGCGTACTCGCTTGTACCCAGAGCGTTCCCGGCCAGGTGAAAGTCACCGGCGGAACCATCCAGGGAACGGTCCTGGAAGATGTTACAGTGTATAAAGGCATTCCGTTTGCCGCTCCGCCGGTGGGGGAATTCCGCTGGAAGGCGCCCCAGCCCGTCGTGGCCTGGGAGGGCGTAAAAGAGTGTAAGGAGTTCGGCCCCAATCCCATGCAGGGAAACGGCGAAGGCTGCTCGGAAGACTGCCTGTATCTGAACGTATGGACTCCCGCCAAGAGCCCCAAGGATAAACTTCCCGTGATGGTCTGGATCTACGGCGGCGGATTTGCCGGCGGTGCCACGTCCTTCTATGACGGCGCCCTCCTCTCCCGGAAAGGGGTGGTTGTGGTGAGCGTCGCCTACCGGGTGGGCAAGCTGGGCTTTCTGTCGCTGCCGGAACTGTCGGCAGAAGACCCCAACGGTGTCAGCGGCAACTACGGCCTGCTGGACCAGATCGCCGGCCTGCAGTGGGTGAAGGACAATATCGCCCGTTTCGGCGGAGACCCCGGCAACGTGACCATCTTCGGCGAGTCGGCCGGCGGCATCTCGGTGAGCATGCTCTGCGCGTCTCCCCTGGCCAAAGGCCTGTTCCAGCGGGCTATCTCCCAAAGCGGCGGCTCGTTCGGCCCCACCAATCCCCAGTCTTATCCCGGAGAGAACATGCAGACGCTGGCCGTGGCCCAGCAGGCCAACGCGGCCTGGGCCAAAGCCACCTTCGGGGAAGGCTATACGCTTGAACAGCTGCGTGAGGCCGACGCCAAGGCCGTCATGGGCGGTTTCGGCGGCTCCGGCGGATGGCCCGTCACCGACGGTTACGTGATCCCGGACGACCAGTACAAGCTCTACGAAGCCGGGCAGTACAACGACGTGGACGTGCTTATCGGCTACAACTCTGACGAGGGCCTCAGCTTCGGCTTCGCCTTCGGCGGCGGCGGCCATCAGGACCAGGTCCGCGCCCGTTACGAGGACTATGCCGACGCCCTCCTGGCCGCCTACCCCGTAGAGGCCGACGGAACAGTGGGCAAGACCGCCCGCGACCTTACCCGTGACGCCGCCTTCGGCTGGCAGACCTGGACTTGGGCCCGCCTGCAGGAAAAGACCGGAAAGGGGAAGGTATGGCTCTATTACTTCGACCAGCATCCCGAGTATCCGGCCGATTCGCCCCGCTTCGGCCAGGGCTCCCCGCACGGCCAGGACGTGGCCTACGTGTTCGGCAATCCGGAAGAGGTTCAGCCGACGGACATGGCCCTTTCCGGCTGGATGATGGCCTACTGGAGCAACTTTGCCAAGACGGGCGATCCCAACGGCGAAGGCCTTCCCACGTGGCCCCGCTTCCGTAACAGTGCGCCCCAGACGATGGTGCTCACGGGCGACGGCTGCCACGCCGCTCCCGTGCCCTCGGAGGCTGCGATGCAGGTGCTGGACGGCTATTTCGCCTGGCGCCGCAGCCAGGAATAAGCTGGTTTTATTCCCAGCGCTTTTCGTAAATGCCCTGCTGCAAACTGGTAGCAGGGTATTTTAATAAGTGTCAGTTTTCCATATCTTTACGCAGTATTTCTGCCCAAGCGGCGTTATTCTATAAATGGACGATCAGGAATTGGTGAGAAAATGCATCCGGCGGGACAACAACGCCCGGGAGGAGCTGTTCAGGCGGTACAGCCCCCGCCTGCTGGCACTATGCCTGCGCTATACCCATTCCAGGGCAGAGGCCGACGACCTGCTGCAGGATGCCTTTATCAAGATATTCGACCGCATCGGCCTTTTCCGCTGGCAGGGGGAGGGATCGCTGATGCGGTGGATGTCCCGCCTGACCCTGAACTTGTTCTTCGACCGGAAAAGACGGAAACGCCTGCAGTCAGAGGTGGATATCGGCCCGCTGGAAGAGAGCCTAACCGATGAACCGGACTATGCGGAAACCCTGCAAGTGCCGCCGGAAAAACTGAAGTCGATGATTCAGGGCCTTCCGGACCGTTATCGGACAGTATTCCAGCTATACTGCATCGACCATCTCTCCCACCGGGAAATCGCCCGGATGCTGGGAATCAAGGAAAAAAGTTCGTCGGCCGATTTGTCCCGCGCCAAGTCGCTGCTGGCTAAACAGATAAAACAGTATCTCCATGAAAACTGAGAAAGACTGGACACGCGCTCTTCGCGAACAATGCTACCCGGAAGAGGCCGCTCCTTCTGCCGGGAGCTGGTCGGCCATTACCGGCAAGATGCACCGGAGGGCTGTGCGCCGATGGAGCGTAGCGGCCGTCCTGGCCCTGCTGCTTCCGGCGGGCGGGGTGCTGCTGTGGCGGCCTGCTCCCGCCGCGCCGGCTTTTGCCCTGGAGCAGAGAGCGTTGGACCCGGAGCCGATGCTGCTCTCCCATGCGCTTCTGTCCGCCCGGGTGATGCCTTTGCCGCCGCGCAAGGCGATGTATGCCGGTGAAACCGCCCCCGCCGGTGTTACCGCCGCCGAAGCGCCTGATGACGAACCTGTTGCCGTTCCTGCCGACGGCCCGGGCGATGCCGCCGTGGAAAATCCGGAGGCTCCCGGAACTGCTGCACACGCGGCCGGGAAACCGTCCAAGGGAGTCACGGAGCCGTCGGAGAGCTGCACGGAACCGTCGGCCTTTGAGCCGTTCTCTGACGTTCCAGAGCGGCCTGTACGGCGAAAAAGCCGTCTGTCTTTTACCCTGCAGGCGGGAAGTGCCGCCGGGCAGCGGGATTCCTATCCGCTGATGGAATATGCCCGGAACATGAGCCTCCAGAGCAAGGCGGCCAACATCTACTGGAACAATCTGAAGAATAGCAGCGAGGCTTTGCAGCTGCATTATCGGCACGACATGCCCTTATCCCTAGGAATCAATTTGCGCTGGCAGGTGTCGGAGCGGATTGCTTTGGAGAGCGGAGTCACTTACTCCTACCTGCACTCTTACGAGGAGCATGCGGGAGACCAGCAGCTTCATTTCGTGGGCATTCCGCTTAAACTGGATGTGCACCTGTTTTCCGCAGGCCTGCTGGAAGTGGGTGTCGGAGCCTATGGAATGGGGGAGAAGTGCCTGTCGGCCGAGCAGGGAGGCATCCGCTACCAGGAACCGGTGCTGCAATGGTCGGCCGGGGCGTTTTTGGATGCCGGCTGTCGGCTGGGACGCCTGACCACGCTATATTTGCAGCCCTCCCTTTCCTATTATTTTACCAAAACCAACCTGCTCACCTATCGGACCGAAAATCCGCTGGGCTTTACCCTCCAGGCCGGTTTACGCTTTCATCTTTGATCCGCACACGCAGTATTTTCCACTTTTTTGCGTTATATTAGCAGAACCATCAAGATTTTGTCATGAAACATCTCGTTACTGCGCTTACTGTCTTTGCTGCCGCCGCCCTGGCCGTTTCCTGCGATAAAGACACCATTTCTCCCGAAGAACTGTTCAACGACGGCTCCAAACTTGCCAAGACCACCATCCACACTAAAAGCGATGACCCTGAGGACCTTGTCACCACTTTCGTCAAACCGGTCGTATACAGGACCAGCGACCTGGAGGGGCAGTCCTGGTTCTGTGCCAATAGCGGAGGAAAGATGGTGTATGACATGTTCATGCTCAGCATCTATTTTGACAGCATCGACAAGCTGCAGGTAGGGGACACGCTCAAAGTGAACCGCTTCTTGTTCAGCTTCTTCGCCTCCAGCGACAGCAATGCCCATACCCATTCATTCGGTGGAAAAATCACGCTCGCAGACAAAGGGGAGGACTATGTCATTCTCCGCTTCCACAAAGTCAGCTTCAACTGCTCGTTCGGTAACTACGTGACAGACGGCTATCTGTACTGCACGCTGCAGGACGAAGTCCCGTCCATTTTAGCATACTAGCAACAAGTACTTCGGCAATTTTTCGCCCGATATCTGCATTAAATCCTATCCTTACGTGTCCTAGTCGTGCAGAATACCAGCAGAACCATCAGGATTTTGTCATGAAACGTTTTGTCATCCTTATTTCTATAGCCGCCGTGGCGGTGGCATGCCGGCAGGACCAGCTCTGGAGCGACCCTACCCAGGGAGAGGACGCTTCCTATTTCGGTATCACCGCTTCAGAGCTGTCCAGCAAGTCTTTCAACTTGGAAGATATCCAGGACCCCGGAACCATCACGGAGCCCTACAATTATTTCTCGGCCATCTCCTGGGACCAGTGGAGATACCTGAGGGGGAAAGAAAGGCACGATGCCCTGGAGATACCGCAGGAAACCCTGCGGCAGATGACCACCCTGGCGCTGGTAGAGTCGGCCGTGAACCATCCGCAGTTTACCGAGCAGGCCTATGCCTACAATTTCCCGCTGGCGGCCATGAACGGCTTCTTTGACAACACGGCCCTGCTGCGGGAACTCGCTTCCCGGAGCAACGCCCCGGACATCCTTATCTGGGCGTTCGGGCATGCGGCACCGGACCCGCTTTGCCTGCAAGACCCTGAGGCTTACAACCGCAACCGTGACTGGGAGGCATCACTGCCGCTGGACATGTTGCCTTATACTAACTATAAAGCTTTCCTCCTCCTGATGGCCTCCGACCGCCTGGACTTTTCCAAATCCCATTATCTGGACTACTTCAAGGCCGTCACCGCCAGCAAAATCACGGAGGATGGCCTGGACCTCTCCGGAGACAAGTCCTACTACTGCGAACCCCTGCTCATCCTCTGGGACAAGTACTTCGGCAATCTGCCGTCTGGTATTTGTATGGGCGCCTACCCTTATGTGTTTTAGGTGCTTGAAATAGCTGGGAGTCGGGCCTGCCTGTCCCCAAGGCTGTGAATGTAAATACTTGGCTATTACCACATAACGCAATTACCTTGCTGCCTGCCAGCAGCAAGGTAATTGCATAAATAGCTTATTATCAAACAGTTGCCGCCACGTTTAGCGGAAAATCAGCTGGCAGAACTCGTGCAGGGACTTGCGCCAGGGCTGCCACTCGTGGGCGCCGGGCCAGGCCTTGAACTGTACGGCGGCGCCGGCGGCTTTCAGGGCCTCGGCGGCGGCGCGGGTGTGCTCGATACGGGGGTCGCCCTCGCCGCAGGAGAGGTAGAACACCGGATGGGCCTTGTTGAAGGCGGCGGGATCGGCCAGCAGTTCAGGCAGCTGGCTCTCTACGCTGAAGGGTGCATATGCCCCGGCGCCCACTCCGCCGAACATGCCGGAGGAGAATACGCCGATACTGGAGAACACCTCCGGATGCTTGAGGCCGATCGACCAGGACTGTCCGCCGCCGAAGGAGAGACCGGCCATGGCGCGATGCTGCGGGTCCGGCTGGGTGCGGTAGGTCTTGTCAATCATGGGAATCAGTTCTTCCAGGAGGATGTGCGCAAAATCCCCGGCCTGGCCATAGTCCATCACGATGAGCATGGGAACGGCCTTGCGTGCGGCGATGAGGTTGTCCAGGATTACGTCGGCCTTGCCCTGACGGGACCAGCCGGTCTGGTCTTCGCCGCCGCCGTGCTGCAGGTAAAGCACGGGGTAGCGTTTTCCGCTCTGGGTGTCATATTCGGCCGGCACATACACATAGCAGGTGCGCCAGGCATTCATGGAAGGGGACCAGTAGCGCTGCATGCGCACCTCGCCGCGGGGAACGTCTTTCTCCAGGTAAAAGTCGGCCCCGGCCTCGGGGATTTCGATGGCGCTGGCATCCAGTCCGCAGCCGAAGAAGAGCTGCGAGGAAGGGTCAGACAGCCGCATTCCGTCCACGATCAGGAAATAGTAGTGGAAGCCCGGTTCCAGGGCGTCGGTGGTTACGGTCCAGGGGCCGTCGCCTTCCCGCTGCATGGGATACACCTTGTTGCAGATGTCCACGGCCACTTCCTTGGCCTCGGGGGCCTGGACCTGGAATTCCACCGTGAGGTCCGGGTTAATCTTGGGATATTCCCGGCCGGGCGTATTGGTGGTGGCCGATGTGGGCTCGGTGAGGATGCCCACAGGCTGGGCCGGCTGCTGCTTGCAGGCGATAAAGGCCGAAGCAAGTACAAGCGGAATCAGATATCTTTTCATAGGAAGCATCATTTAAAGAGTCTTTGGGCGAATTCTTTCAGGCAGCGGCGCCAGGTGAGCCATTCGTGCGCCGTGCGGGGCGACTGGTAGAAGACATTGTCGATACCCCGCTCCTTGAGGATGTTGGACATCCCCTGCAGGTGGGCGCCTTCGGCCTCGCCGTTGCCGATAAACAGCAGGTGGTAGTTCCGGTTGAACCACTCCGGGTCCGAGAAGATGCCGTCATAGGCTGCGGCGAACTTTTCGGGATCCTCGTAACCGGCAGGGCGAACCCTGAATTCCCCGATGACGATGATGCCGCTGAATCCGCCGATCCAGGAAAAGAGGTCACGATAGCCCAGGCCCAGGTCGTATGCTTGCTTGGCGCCCCAGGACAGGCCGGCCACCGCACGGTGGTCGCGGTCGGCGATGGTGCGGAAGCGCTTGTCAACCAGCGGGATAACGTCTTCCGTGACCATGGCCTCGAAGGCATCGCTGCCGTCGGCCGAGCGCGCTACGCCGCTCACCATCACGATAATCATGGGAACAGCCTTTCCCTCGGCCACCAGGTTGTCCAGGATCACGTCGGCAAAGCCCTGGTAGATCCAGCCGGTCTCGTCCTCGCCGCCGCCGTGCTGCAGGTACAGCACCGGGTAGCGCTTGTCCGGGTTCTGCTCATAGCCGGCGGGGGTATAGACGTACATCCGGCGGTACTCGCCGCAGGCCTTGGAATAGTAGCGGACAGAGCGCACGGCCCCCTGCGGAACCCCTTGCCTGGGGGTATAGAAGGCTGCCGCCTCCGCATCCTCGGGCACTTCGATGGCGCTGCAGTCGCGCCCGGTTCCGAAGAAGGAATGGACCGACGGGTCATTGAAAGTGAGCCCGCCCGTTTTCAGGGAATAGTAGTGGAAACCTTCCACCTGCGGCTCCGTGGTAACGGTCCAGAAGCCTTTGTCGTCTTTCACCATGGGATAGTCCTTGCCCAGGGAAAGGGTGAGGGCGGTGGCATTTGGCGCGTTCACGCGGAAGGTCACCGATTTGTCGGCCCCCACCTGGGGATAGGGATTGCGGCCCAGGTTGGTGGGAGAGGGTACCTGGGCAAAGACTGCCCCCGTCACAGACAGGAGCAGCCCAAGTGATGTCAATATCTTTTTCATACAACTTATTTTGCGCGTACGCGGTTCAGGAAAGCTACCATGGCGTCCAGGTTTTCCTGGGCATACATGCCCATGCCGTGGCCGCCGCCTTCTACCATGTGCATCTCCGACTCAACGCCGGCATCCTGCAACAAACCGTAGAAATGGGGCGCCTGGCAGGGCGGAACCACATTGTCGGCCGTTCCATGGAAAATGATGACGGGCGGGTCGGCGGGGTCGATATAATGCGTGGCGTTCAGCGCCTTGAAGCGCTCTTCATTCCCCTTGAACGGAAAGCCCATCACGGCTTCTTCCGGGGCGTGGTTCCAGGTATCGTCGGCCTGGCCGCAGCTCATGTAATTCAGGTCCACGGGTCCGGACCAGTCGCAGGCCGCATTTACCCGGGAAGAGAACTGCAGATTGCCGCCTACCTCGCCTTCCAGCTCCGGTACGTCCCCGCTGGTGGCGGCGAGCGACGACAAGTGTCCGCCGGAAGAGAAGCCGGAAGTGGCGATAAACGATGTGTCGAAACGGTACTCCGCGGCGTGGGCCCGCACCCAGCGCACGACGCCCTTGATATCCTGGATCTGTGCCGGGAATTTGGCGTCCTGCGAGCTGCGGTGGTTCGGGGTTACCACGGCATAGCCGGCGTCCAGCAGGGCGTTCACGATGGTGCCCAGGTCGGCCATGCCCTTGGAGCTGTTGGAGTACCAGGCGCTTCCGTAAATATGAATCACCACGGGATAAGCGGCTTTCTCCACTTTGGGGAGATAGACGTCCAGCCGGTGATAGACCTGCGCGTCTCCGGCGTAGTCGATGTCGGCGAATTTCTCGGAGCAGTGGACATCCACCTTGGGCATCTGGAAGCCGCCGAATCCGCCGCCGGGCTGTGCTTGAAGCACAAGGGTGGCCAGTAAGGCCACCCCGGTTAAAAAGATATTACGCATGATTATCTGGCTTTGAGCTGCCATTTGCAGTTGTCGTCCTTGAAGTTGAATTTGGCCAAGGTAGGCGTGCTGTCGGCGATGGACACCAGGCAGTAAGGCTCGGTGCAGCCGGGGATGGCCTTGGGCATGATGCGGTAAGTGCCGTCGATGCACTGCTCGATGCGCCAGAGCTGGTTGTCGGCCCCGGTGAATTCGGGCTCGGTGACAACCTCGGCCCCTTCCACTGCGGTGAGGGCGCGGTTGGTGCCGTCAATGACGATCTTCACATACGGACCGCCCAGATAGCCGCCGGCCTCGGGAACGGCCTCGATGCGCCATTTCTGGTTGGGACGGGCCATGTAGTCGCAGATGCGCACGTCGATGTTGCCGCTGGGCCAGGTGCCAATCACATCTTCCAGTTTCTGGTTGGCAACCGGAGTGATCGGGGGTTCGGGGGTGTTGGGATCGCGGCGGAAGAAACGCATGCCGCCGGCCATCCGCTGGAAGTCAACGGCCAGCTCCAGGGCATAGCCGCGACGCTCGGAAATGATCTCGTACACACCGTCTTCCAGCAGTTCACCGCCTTCCGGCCAGCCGTTTCTCCAGATCAGGGGACGGATGGCCAGGGTGCTGCGGCCGCTCATGTCCATGTTGGCCTCCCAGTGGAAGGACATCTTCTGGATGCCTTCTTCCTGGTCGATCAGGCCGAAGTGGCCGGCGCCCATGCCGCGCTCTTCGGCGGCCTTCACCATCTTGCCGCCGCCCAGGAGCATGTCACGGCCCATGTTGTCCAGGAACGGTCCCGTCACGTTGCGGGAACGGCCGGCCACAATGTTGTAGGTGGAGTTGGTACCGTCGCAGCAGGTGCCGTGGGTGCCCAGCAGGTAGTACCAGCCGTCGTGATAGATCAGGGTGGTGGCTTCACAGTCGATGGCCACGTTTTTCTCTACATTGCCCTCTACGCGGAAACCGGTCTTGGGGTCCAGCTCCACCATGCGGATAAAGCCGAAGTAGGTACCGTAGGTGCACCAGAGGCGTCCAGTTGTGGGATCCAGCAGCAGGCCGGCGTCGATGGCGTCGCAGTCTTCGTCAAACTCGGAATGGGCCACTTCCACAGCCTCCGTGTAGGCGAAGTCCGGCGAGTTGGGGTCCAGCGTCTTGTTCCACATGGTGAGGATACGGCCGGCGTGTCCGCCGCCCAGGCCGCCGCCCGTGGCGCTATAGGCAATCAGGTAACGGTCGCCGATCTTCACGGCATCCGGAGCTGCGCCGCCGCCCGGACGTACACCGCCGCCGTTCCAAACCCAGCCGTCCTCGGAGATGAGTCCGCCGCCGCCGGTTCCGAACGTGTAATATTTGCCGTCACATTCCATGATGGTGGACGGGTCGTGGATCCAGGGAGCTCCCGTCTGGGCAAAAGCCGCCAGGGAGGCAAAAGCTGCGAAGGTTGCAAGAAGTATCTTTTTCATATCGCTATCGGTTGAGGATGGTAAAATTGGTAACAGGCTTTCCGGCTTCGTCCTTGAAACGGACGCAGAAATCGCTCATGCCGGGGCCGTTGATCACGGCTACGCGGATGGTGTGCTTGCCCTTGGCCAGGTTCAGGCGGGCCGATGCACCGTCGTCGGCCACCATACGGCGGTCGTTGGAGAACAGGAGCACTTCCTTGCCGTCCACCCACCAGATGGAGGCGGAGTTGGAGCCGGCGAAAAGACGCACGTTGTTCAGGTCTTCGGGGCAGTCGATCTCAGTAACGGCCCAGAAGATCAGGCCATAGCGCTCTTTTTCCAGGCCGGTGGCATAGCGGTACAGCTTGACATTGGCCAGTTTGCTGTCCAGGGCGTGCCAATACAGGGTGTTGCCGTCCACTTTCACCTTGTCGCCCTCCTTGGGCAGGCAGGTGAACTGGTTAGGGAACATCTCGGTGTAGAAGTTCTCACGGACATAGCTGTCTACGAACACGGTGTTGCTCCGGTTGGGTTTGAGAATGGGCTCCAGCAGGGTCCAGCGCTGGATGAAACCGTCGCTGCGGGGGGCCACAGGGCCGGGAGCCGGGTCACTGAAATAAGGGGCGAGGGCCGGGTGGGATTCCACCACGCCCGCTTTCTTCTTGGCGGCGTCGGCCGGCGAGAAGACCAGGCAGCACAGGGCTGCGAGAAGGATGATTTTTTTAGTCATAATAGGGTAATACCTTTTTCTGTTTGTTCTACATGTCGGATAGATCCGTCCTGGTCATAGAAGAGCTCTTCCACGCACACGCTGCGGCGTCCGTTGCCCGGACCGTATCCGCCCAGGGACAGGGAGGCGTTGTGGTAGAAAAGGTAGTTGCGCCCTTTGTACTCTATCACGCCGGGATGGATGGTGAAGCTGTCCTTGGCCATGCCGGAAAACTCTCCACGGCAGTCCCATGGTCCGGTGACGGCCTCTGCCATGGCATAGGAGAGGGTCTCCTTGCCGGGTCCCATGGACACATACACGTTATAGTAGGTTTTCCCGCGTTTATACAGCCAGGGACCTTCCACGTACTTGTCCAGGGGAAGGGTGACGATGGGGCCGTCCAGCTCCAGCATGCTGGGCTTGAGCCGGGCCAGGAAGCAGGTTCCGTTTCCCCAGCAGATCCAGGGCGTCCCGTCATCGTCCACCAGCACGGTGGGGTCGAAGTCGTTCCACCAGCCGCGGGGGCCGTTGGGGGTCATTTCGTCCGTAATCAGGGGGTGACCCAGCGCGTCCTTGAACGGGCCCAGGGGAGAGTCGGCCACGGCGACTCCGATGGCCTTGTACTCCGGGTCCCCGCTCTGTGCAGAGGCGTAGAAGTAATATTTTCCGTTCACCTCTACGCACTGTGCGCCCCAGGCTTCCCCTACGGCCCACTTGAAGTCGGTCGGTTTGAAGATAGCCCCGTGCGCGGTCCAGTTCTGCATGTCGCTGGTGGAGTAGCACAGCCACTCGGTGATGTTGTAGCCGTATTTCCCTTCATAACCGGGTTTGTCGTCGTACTGCTCGTCGTGGCCGCAGTAAACGTACAGCCTGCCGTCTGTCGCCACAAGGGGAGCGGGCTGGCTGGTGTACATGTCCCGGAACAGCGGATTGCCCTCGTTCACGAAGGTGTACGCGGGCTTATCTACGCAGCTACATAACAGGCTGACAGTAAATGAGAAACCGATATAAAGGAGCTCTCTCATAGGAAGGACCTACTTGAACGATACCCAGTCGATATCCAGACCGCCCTCCTCTACTTTGGCTTTCAGATTCTTGATACCGGTTGTTCCGGCGCTCATGGGAAGGGAGACTTCCTTGAAATCCGGAGCGGCGGGCAGGTCGTAGGTGCCCAGGGTTTCCTCGTCCGAGAGCCAGAGCGAGAGTTTGGCTCCCTTGGCTGCACGGTAGCGAACCGTGAAGGTGGCGGGAGCTTTCTCACCGAAGTCGATGCTGTCGTAGCGCACCCAGCCGCCCTTGCGGCCCAGGGTTACGAACCAGCCGTCAAAGGGCTTTTCCGGATCCAGGAAGTCGATGCTGGTGGCCACGTGATAAATGGCGCTGTAGCGGTCTAACTGGACCTGCTTGGAGGCCGGCGTAATGCCCACACCGCGGAAGGTGGGGATAACCTGCTCGATGGAGCCGTCCGGGTTGAAGCGGAGTTTGTCAACGCGCACGGAGCGGTTCTTGTCAAAGTCCGGGGAATAGTCGTTGTGGTGGTAGAACAGATACCATTCTCCCTTGTACTGGACGATGGAGTGGTGGTTGGTCCAGCACTCGTTCACGGAGCGCTCCATGATGGTGCCTTTGTACTCGTAGGGGCCCATCGGGTTCTTGCTCATGGCGTAGGCCAGCACTTCGGTGTTCTCCCGCACATACGGATAGGTGAGGTAGAAGTTGCCGTTGTATTCGAAGGCGAAGGGGCCCTCGGCCTGGCGGTTGGGAAGGCCGTCCAGGCAGGCTACGCCCACCATTTCCATTTCGCGGTTGCCCCACTTGACGGTGGTCCGGGGGTTGTCGTCGGCAAGCTCCTTCATGTTGGGTTTGAGCTTGGCGCAGCGGCCGTTGCCCCAGAAAATGTAGGCGTTGCCGTCCGAGGCCTGCAGCACGCAGGGGTCGATTCCGTTGATGCCCTTGATGGGTTCCGGTTCGGGAATGTACGGTCCTTCGGGACGGTCCGCGATGGCTACACCCACTGCAAAGCCGCCGCCGGCAGCCGGTGCGGACGGGAAATAGAAGTAGTATTTGCCGTCTTTCTCCACGCAGTCGGGCGCCCACATGGAATATGAGTCGGGACGCACCCAGGGAACTTTGTTCTGGGTTACGATCACGCCGTGGTCCGTCCAGTTCACCAGGTCTTCGGAGGAGAAGACGTGGTAGTCCTCCATCGAGAACCACCGGCGCTCCGGCTCAGTGGGGCTGATGATATCGTGGGAGGGGAAGAGCCAGACTTTCCCCTCAAAGACGCGTGCGGTAGGGTCTGCCGTGTATTGTCCCTTGATAATGGGATTCTGGGCGGCGAGGCCTGCGGCAAACAAAAGTGCCGCCGCGGTTGTGGTTAGAAAAGCTTTAGTCATATCGTCAAAAAATGGGTGGAATCGGTGTTACGGGCGCCTGCGGCTGAAGGAAGGCATCTGCGGGACCTTCACCAGCGAAGCCTTGAAAGCCTCGGCGTTCGCGGGATCCGGGACGCTCTGTCCGTCCACGATGAAGTAATAGGGATATGCCTCCCGCTTTTCAGGAGTCACGGTAACGGTCCAGTTGCCGTAGCGGCCTTTGGTCATGGGAACAGGCTCCGACAGGAAGGGACTCACCACAGAAACGCTCTGGGCCTCCGGGGCGAAGTAGTTGAAGGTGATGGCCCCGCTCATCATGCTCACCAGCGGAGACTCGGTCTTGGGCACGGCAATCTCCGGGTGGTTGATGCCCCAGATGTCCAGCATCCGGTAGGCATAGCGGCGGCCCAGCTCCCGGTATCCTTCGGCCGTGAAGTGCAGGAAGTCGAAGTTCTGCGGGCAGCCGTCGGCGGGGATGGCGTAGGCGGTGGGAATGACGCGGTTCAAGGTGTCGATGGAGACATTGTGGGCCGCGCAGATGCCGCCGCGGTCGGCCGCCACTACCTCTCCGGCCAGCAGCGGCACGTCCTCGGCTTTCAGGTTCAGGTCTTTGAGCAGGCGTTCATAGACGGTTTTCACGTTCTTGGTCCACTGGGGGTCGGAGTTGTTGGTCTCGCCCTGGTGCAGCAGGATGCCGGAAATCACGCCTTTGCGCTTGGCAATCTTGCCCATCTCCACCAGGCGCTTGTACGGATGTCCGCCGTAGGCCGCCAGCATGGGTTTCATCCATTCCGCCGCGGTAGCGGCATACTCGTCGATGCGCTCTTCCATGTAGCCGTCAATGCTGATTCCGCCGATAGCTACGTGCACCACGCCCACCTTGTGGTCCTGGGGGAGATACTCCAGCAGCGTACGGCCGAAGTAATCTACGGGGGTGAGCCCGGTGGTTTCCCGGCACAGGGGCGGCAGGGCCTTGTACCACTTGCCCATCTTGCGGCTCTTGTCCGTGAAGTTCACGGCGGAGAGGTTCAGGAAACGCTCGCTCACACCTACGGAGTCGATGGATTCAATGCGGGCGTTCCCCTCCATGTTGGACTGGCCGAAACAGAGGAAAATGTGGAACTTGGGATCTTGTGCGGCGGCCTCAAAAACCAGCAGGGCGGCCGCGAGGGAAAGCAGCATCTTTTTCATAGCTGAAAGATTTTCTTGGGACCCTGTCCGGGAACCACCCCGGACAGGATCAGGATCAAACCAAACCAATCCAAAAACTATTCATGATTCCCATCAGGAACGTTTTTTGAACCCGGGTCGGGTTTCACCCCGGCCCGGATTAAGAAACTGAGGATTACTCCCAGCCCGGATTCTGAACCAGGTTCGGGTTCTTGTCCATCTGAGCGGTAGGATACGGGAAGAATTCGTGCTTGCCAGCAACGAAACCTACTTTGTACCCTGCATCGATGGCCTCGTGGGAAGCAACCGTGTAGAATCGGCTGTTGGCTTCGGAACCGTTCTCCCAGACGATGGTCTCACCGGACTTAGGCTCGCGGAAGAGTTTGTCGAAGAGCTTGGGAACATTCTGGCCGGCGTTCTTCACGCGGTCGGTGTCGCCCCAGCGGACCAGGTCCAGCCAGCGGCTGCCTTCCAGCCAGAGCTCGTAGCTCTTTTCTTTCTTGAGATCGTTCATCGTTACGTTGGCAAGGGGAGCCAGGCCGGCACGCTGACGGATCTGGTTCACGGCCCAGGCACCCTGGCCGTTGTCACCGCTCTGGAGGCAGGCCTCGGCATAGAGCAGCAGAACCTCTGCGTAGCGCATGATCACGCCGTTGTTCATGCGGACGTTGGAGCCGTAGCGGTCTGCGTCGGTCTTGCGGAGCAGCTGCTTGAACGGCAGCCAGAAGGACTGTCCGTACAGGCCGTCTTTCACGTCAGCGATACCGATGGCCTTGGAGGCTTTCTTCTCTTCCAGGGTCATGTCGTTGACCAGCTTTTCGCCATCCTTTACATTGTCGCCGTATTCCATGCCGTAGATGGCATCGTCAACGTGCTTGAGCGTAGCGTCGAAGCGCGGGGAGTGGCCGTCGTTGGCGAAGAACTCGTCGCCGAACCACTGGGGAACACCCAGGCCGCCCCAACCATCGACACCACCGGTGTATTTGGCCTGCGGGGAAGCGCCGGCTACGAAGTGGTCGGAACGCCAGTTCCAGATGTTGGCCTCCATCCAGGTGGAACGCTGGATGATACCGCCCCAGGCGCTAAGACCGGAGTTCTGTTCGATATTGGTTTCGAAGACCTTCTCCTCGTTGCAGTCGCCTTCCTGGTGGAAGAGCTCCCAGTAACGGTCACCGGGAACCAGGGCATACTTGCCGGAATCGATCACCTTCTTGAGGGCGGCCTTGGCGCCGGCGTAGTCCTTCACGAAGAGGAGTGCCTTGCCCTGGAGGGCCCAGGCGAAGCCCTTGGTCACAACCACGGCGCCGTCCTTGTCAGTGGGGCTCTTGCGCTCGTTCAGGTCGGCAGCGGCGCTTTCGCACTCGCTGGCCACCCAGCGGAAGAGATCCTCATGGCTCATGGGGTTCTCGGGATCCTTGTCGGCGTTGAAGGGCTGGACCTCCGTGCCGATCACATGGTCGATCATCGGCGGGGTATTCCACAGCGCGGTGAGAAGGAAGTAGACGTAGGCACGCATCACGCGGGCCTCGGCCACGACACGTTTCGTGGTCGCAGTCGGGCCGCCTTCGGGAAGGCCGTCCTTGAAGTTGTCAATCACCAGGTTGCAGGCGTAGTTCACCTGGAACAGGTTCTTGTAGAAGTGGTCCACCACCTGGTTACCGGAGTCCAGACGGAACTCGTCCAACTGGGCCATGAAGTCGTTGTCGCCGAAGTTGGAGCCGGCGGCATACATATCGTCACCACAGTTGTTCAGGGCCGCCTTCAGGTCCGTATAGATGGAGCTTCCGTCCTGCCCGGTGATACGGGTGGCGAAGCGGGCGTAGGCGGCCTGCAGGGCTGCGAGGGCGTCCTCGTCGGTCTTATAGAAATCCGCGATGTCGGTCACACCCTTCTGCGGGATATCCAGATTCTTCTCACAGGAGACACCCATGAAGAGGGCGGCGATAGCGAGAACAGAATAAACTATCTTTTTCATATTCCGTATTCTTATTAAATTAGAAGGTCAGGTTCACACCGAATACCATCTTCTTGGTGGTAGGATAGGAACCGGAGTCCACGCCACGGGAAGAAGTACTGTTGAGGGAAGCGGTTTCAGGATCGGCACCGGGATACTTGGTGAAAGTGAAGTAGTCGTCCAGGGAGACAAAGAGTCTGAGGTCGCTGATCTTGACTTTCTGGGTAATGGTGCGGGGGATGGTGTAACCCAGCTGAATCTGCTTGATCTTGAAGAAGGAACCGTCGAAGATGGCGGCGCTGGAGCTGAAGTAGTCCCAGCGGTTGGCTACCTGCTTGGCATCCGGGAACTTGGCGGTGGCTTTGTTCACGGCCGGGTTGCCCCAGGAGTTTCTCCAGAAATAGTTGAGACCGTTGGTCTTGGTACGGTCGGCGGAGACCATCAGGTTGTAGATTTCGTTGCCGGATACGCCGGTTCCGAAGACCACCAGGTCGAAGCCCTTCCAGGCAGCGTTGAGGGTGATACCGTAGGTGAGGCTAGGGATACCTTCGCCCAGGTACTGCTTGTCGTTTTCTCCGGGGGTGTTGGTGATGTTGCCGTCCTTGTCATAGAACTGAGGGGCACCGGTAGCGGAATCTACGCCCGCATACTTGTAGCCGCGGAAGTACCAGATGGGATAGCCCTTCTCGAAGGAGGTGGTGAGCACCTCGTTCAGACCGCTCACGACGTCGGTGTTCAGACGGTCGACCAGGGAGTGAACCTCCAGGACCTGGTTCTTAAGGGTGGACAGGTTGGCGTTGATGCCATAGTAGAAGTCACCGATGTGGTCTTTCCAGCTGACTTCGAACTCCAGACCGGAGTTGAGCACCTTACCGGCGTTGACGGTGGTGGAGCCCACGCCGATCTCGGCCATCGGGGCGATGGAGATCAGGAGGTCGTTGGTAAGCTTGCGGTACCAGTCGACGCCGATGGTGAGGCGGTCGCGCAGGAAGCGGGCGTCCAGACCGAAGTCCAGCTGCTCGGAGGTTTCCCACTTCAGGCCGGGGTTGGCCAGGCCGGAAGGCATGGAACCATAGGTGGGAGCGCCGCCGCCGGCGGAAGGAGTGCTCTGGTACCACTCACCGTTCATGCTGATGGAAGTGGAATAGCGGTAGCCGCTAAGAACGTTCACGTTACCGTTGACACCCCAGGAACCGCGGAGCTTGAGGAAGGAGACCACGTCACGGCTCACATTGTCCTTGAAGAAAGGCTCGTTGGAGATGGTCCAACCGGCGGAAACGGAAGGGAAGAAGCCCCAGCGGGCCTGCTTGGACAGCTTGGAGGAGTCGTACGCGTCGGCACGGAAGTTACCCTGCAGGCTGTAACGGTTGTCGAAGGAATACATCAGACGGCCGAAGTAAGACAGCTGGGCGTTCATGTTGGGAGCGTTGCCAACGGACTTGGTGGCGCCGGAGGTGAGGTAATCGATATAGAGGAAGTTGGGCTCATACCCCTTGAGGATGTCCGGACCATCGGAGGAGATGCTGGCGTTGTCGGAGTGGCTCTCGGTGTAGGACATACCGATCATGGCGCCGATGGCGTGCTTACCCAGGTTCACATTGTAGTTGGCGAAGTTTTCCCACTGATAGTAGAAACCGGTGTTCACATTCGCGGAGATGCTGTGATTGGCACTCTGGGCCATGGAAGTGAGCCAATAAGGCTTGGTGTAGTTGTGGCTGTTGCTCTGGTTGATGCGGTAGCCCAGGCGGGAAGTGATGGTCAGTCCCTTGAGCGGCATCAGGTTGGCGGCCAGGGAGCCGCGGATGTTGAAGCCTTCGCTGGTCGCGTCAGTCTTGTCGCGCTGGAACAGCGGGTTACCGGTGGCTTCCTCCAGGTACTTGGACGTACCGTAGAAGTCGTTGTTGTGGGTGGGATCTCTGGGGATGAGGTCGGGCGTGGCAGCATAGTGCTCCTGCATACCGCCGGGCGTATCCTCGATTCTGGAAATGTACGGCGGGGTGAGCGGGTCGATGGAGACCACAGAGTTCAACGTGGAACCGTAGCCGTTGGACACGGACTTGCGGTCCCATTTTTCGATGGAGTTGTTGGTGGAGATGTTGAACCACTTGAACAGGTTGTAGTCGGCGTTGATCTGGGCGGTCAGACGATGATAGACATCCTTCTTGCCCACTACGATACCGTCGTTGTCCACATAGTTGAGGGAGGTGAAGAAGTGACCGTTCTTGTTACCGCCCTGGAAAGTGAGGCCGTGCTGCTGGCTCCAGCTGGGCTGGAATGCGGCGTCGTACCAGTCGGTGTCGGTGCCGTCGTACTTGTTGGTGCTCAGCGTGCCCTCGTCCAGGTTGCCGATGTAGGTCTGGTAGTCGATGTACTCCTTGGCGCGGAAGATCTCAGCCTTCTTGCCCAGGGACTGGAGGGTAAATCGGCCATTATAAGTAATATGGGCCGTGCCTTCCTGGCCGGACTTGGTGGTGATGAGCACGACACCGTTACCGGCCTGTGCGCCGTAGATGGCGGCGGAGGCGGCGTCCTTCAGGACCTCCATGGACTCGATCATGGAAGGATCCAGATACTGGATGTTGTCCACTTTCAGACCATCGACGATCAGGAGCGGTCCGATGTTGCCGGAGTTCGAGGAATAACCACGGACACGGATGTCGGCACCGGCACCCGGAGCGCCGGAAGAGTTGATGATCTGGATACCGGCTGCCTTACCCTGCAGGGCGGCGGCGGCATCGGTGGTGGAACGGTTCTCCAGGTCTTCCGAGCGGACGGAAGCCACGGCGCCGGTGAGGTCGCTCTTGCGCTGCACACCGTAACCGATCACCACGGTTTCTTCCAGCATTTCGTTGTCCTCTGCCAGGACAATGTTGAAGGTAGTCTGGTTGCCCACGGCGAAAGTCTGGGTTACATACCCGATGCTTTCCACCGCGCAGGTGGCTCCCTGCGGGACATTCAGGCTGAATGCACCATTGATGTCGGTAGCGGTACCGATGCGGGTATTGCCCACGACCGTCACGGCGGCACCGATGACCGGTGCGCCTGACTCGTCGACAACCTTACCGCTGATGGCGCGATTCTGGGCGAAGGAAGTTCCTGCGCCCAGGAGGGTTGCCACAAATACCATTGCGGCAGCCATCACCTTTGTTAGATAACGTTTTGTCATACGCTTAAAATATTGGTTAGTAATTAGGTAATTGGTATTACGTGTTTGTGGTTGGACTCTTTTTGTCCGTCGGCGAATTTACACCTATATAAAGGGAAAACCTTTAATTTCTCGGTCGAATTGTGAAAAGTTTTGACCCGAAATCGCCTTTATTTTTAAAATGATTCAAAATTTATAGCGATTGACCGAATTTTAAAACTTCTTTTTGCTAACTTGCGGTTGCAAATTTAGCGAGATGAAAAAACTGACTTCTATCCTGTTTGTCCTGCTGGTGGGCTGCCTTTGTTCTGCGGCAGGCGAAGAGACGCATTTCCTCAGGCTCAATTCAGATTCCGGCTTGCCGGACAACTCCATACGTGCCTGTATTCAAGATAGTTATGGCTTCCTTTGGCTCAGTACGCGAGAGGGAATCTGCATGTACGACGGCCATCGTTTCAAGATTCTGGAAGATCAGTCCTGCGAGATCCTGGGCGGGCTATCCCTCTCCCTGCTGGAAGACAACGCCAACCGCTTGTGGTTTGTCACCAACAAAGGCTTCGGCTACCATAACCTGGAGACCGGGGAAACCCGCACCGTCCGCCAGATCACGGACGGTTCCATGCGCGGGGCCCGGATGGCCCTGGACCGCGCCGGAAGGGTGTGGTTCGCCACAGAGGATATCTTCTGCTGGGACCCCCGCAGCCAGCAGCTCACCTCCTATGAGGGGAAACTTCCCTTCAAGAGCATGACGGTGGAAGCCGACGAGAACGGCCAGATGTGGTTTCTCTCCCACGAGGGGGACCTGTACCGTTACCAGCCCCAGGAAGACCGGTTCGAGCGGATTTGGAAGTCGCCGGTGGCTCCGGTGAGTTCCATCTGGGACATGAAGCCGGACTACCGCGGCCACATGCTTTTTACCGGGGTGCACGGAAGCGTGTGCCGCGTGGATATCCTTACCGGGAAGGTGGAGGAGTCTTTCCTGCAGACCGGCCGTGCCCAGGTCCGCAGCATTCTGCTGCGCCCGGACGGCAAAATCTGGGTGGGAACGGAAACCGGTATCGTGGTGTTCGACGGTCAGGAGCGCAGTTACCTCATGCCCCGGGACAATGACGCATTTAGCCTGCCCGGCGAAGATGTGTGGGTGATGTTCCAGGACAAGCAGGAAAATGTGTGGGTGGGCCTTTTCTATAACGGGCTGTGCATCCACCAGAGCGGCGGCCTGGTAGAGCGCTATACCAGTACGGAGAGCGGCGGAACCCTGACCGGGAGCATGGTGAAGGCCCTCTCCATGGCCGATGACCAGCATCTGTATGTGGGGACCGAGGACGGCGGGCTTAACCGCATGGACTTGTCGGACGGCAGCGTGGAAGACCTCTCTTTCCTTTCCCCTGCCGGGGACCGGGTAAATGTTCACAGCGTACTCCCGGAAGGGAATAGCCTCTGGGTGGCCACCTTCGGCAACGGTGTGTTCCGGCTGGATGAGCGAAGCGGAAAACGGCAGAAGCACTATCTGCCGGGCACCCAGGCCGTGCTCCTGTTCCGCTCTTCCCTGGGAAATCTGCTGGCGGGCACCACCGACGGCCTGTTCCGCTACCGTCCGGACTCGGATACCTTCGTGCGGGACGAGATTTGCCGTGACGGCTTTATCCAGACCATCTTCGAGGACAGCGACAACCGGATCTGGGTGGGTACTTACGGGAACGGTATCTGGCTGATCAAGGACGGACAGGCGAAACGGATCACCACGGCAGACAGCGAAACAGGCCTCACTTCCGACTATATCACCTTCATTTCCGAAGACAGTACCGGACGCATCTGGGTATGCTCCGAGGGAGGGGGCGTTTTCTTTGTCGGCCTGGATGAGATCCGCTCCGGGGCCTTCCATTTCCGGAATCTGAGCCGCAAGAACGGCTTCACCTCCAATGTGGTGAGCGCCATGCTGGAGGATCCCGCCCGGGTGCTGTGGTTCTCTACCGGCCATGGCATTGTGAAACTGGACTCGGAGCTGCTGGGCATCCGGGAGGTGTTCATGATGGAAAACGGCGGTGTGGCCAACCAGTTCGCCTACGGTTCCGCCCTGCTGTCCCCCAGCGGACGCATCTTCTTCGGAACCAACGACGGGCTTTTCTCTTTCTCCCCCTCGGGCAATCCCCATCAGCTGAACGAGCGGGTGCATATCACCGATATCCAGGCTACCCGCGGGGACGGTACCGTCACGGTGCGCGAAACGGGCAAGTCGGTGTTCCGCAGCGGCAAGATCCGCATCCCTTATGCCGGATTGTCTTCCCTGACCGTGAACTTTTCCGCCACGGACTTCGGCTCTTCCCGCACCAAGCTCTACGAGACCAAGCTTCGCGGACGGAACAACCAGGTGGTCAATTATATAACGACGGGAGCCATCTCCTATGCCGCCCTGCGGCCGGGAACATATACTTTCCAGGTGCGCCTGATGGGTGCCGGCAATTCTCCCACGCGGGAGCTGGTGATCGATATCGTACCTCCTGTCTGGCAATCGATCTGGGCCATCGCCTTGTATGTCATCTTGGGCCTGGGCTTGCTGGGCCTGCTGTTGCTCCAGTATCTGCGTTACAAGGATGTAAAAGTCCGTCACCAGGCCGAAAAGCGGGAAGGGGAGATGCAGAAAGAGATTTATGACGCCAAGATTAACTTCTTCACCAACATCACCCACGAGATCCGTACCCCGCTGACCCTGATCAAGCTCCCGCTGGACAAAATCATCGCCCGGGGAGACATCCCCGAAAAGAGCCGGGAAGAGCTGCTGACCATCCAAAGCAACGCAGACCGCCTGCTGAACCTGACCAACCAGCTCCTGGATATCCGCAAGATGGAGAAGAACGAGGTAAAACCCACTTTCCAGCACCAGGACATCGCCCAGCTGGTGAAGAATTCCTGCAAGTGGTTCCGCAGCGTGTCGGAAGACCAGCATATCTCCCTGGTACAAGAAGTTCCGGAAAGCCCCGTGATGGTGGACTACGACCCCGACATGGTGGGCAAAATCCTGAGCAATCTCCTTTCCAATGCCATCAAATACGGCGGAGGCCATGTGCTGGTGACACTGGAGGAAATGCCCGGGAAGGACAAGGTCCGCATCCGGGTCAACAGCGACGGCGCCATCATCCCGGAGGAAGAGGCTGTCAAAATCTTCGAGAAGTTCTTCCAGGGCACCCCGGCCGGCCAGGTCAAAGGCGGCGGGAAGGGGACCGGACTGGGTCTTCCGTTCGCTCTGGAGCTGGCCCGCATCCATAAGGGGAACCTGTTCCTGGACCGGAGCGTGACGGATGTGAACTCTTTTGTGCTGGAGCTGCCTGTGCACCAGGAGAAGCCCATTTCCGTGGTCCAGCTTCCGGAAGAAGAGTTTACCGAGCCCGCCGACGATGCCTCCGAGAACTTCGACAACCGGCGCCATGTGATCCTGGTGGTGGAAGACGACCCGGACATGCGCGGCTACATTGCCAAAGAGCTGTCGGAAATGTACAATGTAATGGTGGCCGTCAACGGAGAAGATGCGCTGGAAAAACTGGAAGCCCACCGGATAGACCTGGTGGTGAGCGATATCATGATGCCGGGCATGGACGGCTGCGAGCTGTGCAACCGGATCAAGACCACGTCGGCCTACAGCCACATCCCCGTGATCCTGCTTACGGCTGCCGTGGGCATGGAAACCCGGATCGAAACCCTGGAGGCCGGGGCCGACGGTTACATCGAGAAGCCTTTCTCCATGGAACTGCTGCAGGCCAACATCGCCAACCTGTTCAAGAACCGGGAAATCGCCAACCGCCAGTTCGTGAGCTCGCCCCTGTCGCACTTCAGCTCGGTGGTCACCGGCGAGGCAGACCGCGAGTTCATGGACAAGCTCCACGAAACCATCATGTCTTACCTCTCGGATACAGACCTGAACATAGAGACACTCACGACGGAAATGGGGACCAGCAAGTCCACCCTGTACCGGAAAGTGACGGCCAATACGGGCCTGAACATCAACGAGTACATCCGCGTGTGCCGGCTGAAAAAGGCGGCGGAGCTGCTCTCCACCCGGAAATACCGGATCAGCGAGGTGGCCTACCAGACGGGCTTCTCATCGCCCTCATACTTTGCCACCTGTTTCCAGAAACAGTTCAACATCTCCCCGTCGGCCTTCATGAAAAGCCTGCAGGGCCAGTAGAAAAACAAGTCAGGGTGCACTCGGAAGTGCACCCTGACGCGTTAAATGTGCCGGGACCTAGAGCAGGTTCCGGAAGGTTTCGCCGAAGATCAGGTACGAGGTGTTGCCGGCGATGGTACCCTCGTTCTGTCCCCACAGGAAGGGCCAGTCGTCGTAGTTCTCGAAGTGGTCCGGCTGACGGAACAGCAGGCCGGGGGCCACGTTGCCGGGGATGAAGGAGAAGTCGGCCCGGTTATTTCCGTAGAACACCTGCTTGGGACGGGTGGCGCCCACGGCGGCTACGAGCGAGTAGTTGTGGTACGGGTGGCAGCCGAACAGCCAGGCGGGGGCCCGGTAGATGTAATCCTTGTCAATGATGTCCGGGAAGTGACGGGCGGCGTTGCACACCGTGGTACCGAAGCTCACCACCTGTCCGCCTCCGGCCCAGTTGCCCAGGCCGATGGGGACGCCGTAGGGGTTCTCGCTCTCCAGTGATACGATGTAGTCGCGGTACTGCTCCACGTAGGGGCGGAGTTTCTCCTTGTAGGCCTCGTCCATGAACGGGACGGCCGACAGGGCTACGTCGATGGTGTACAGGGCGGAACGCTCCAGGGCGGGCCAGATGCCGGCGTTGAACTGCTCCAGGTACTGCGGCTCCTTGGTGGAGACATACAGCTGCAGGGCGGAGGAGATGTTGCCGTTGGCGCCCCGTCCGCCGAAGCGGCGGGTGGTAGTGGTGTCGCGGGCCATGATGGCCATGGCCTCGGTCTGCAGCCGCTTGGACTGGCTCAGTGCGCGGCGGGAAAGGGCCGGGTCAAAGTCGGAGAGGACACGGCTGGCGGCGGCCAGCACCGTGGAAGCCTGCAGGTCCAGGCCGGGGTTGCGGCTGGTGAAGGCCCACATGTCGTCCGGGGTGCCGCTGGACTTGCCGTCGGCGCTCTTCTGGTAGGGTTTCAGGCGCGGGTCGTAGTGGAGGCCGTCCGTGATGCCGGCGGCGTCGCCCAGGTGGTGGTAGTTGTCCAGTACGGAGTTGGACAGGGTCTGGGACATGTGGCCGATCTGTTCGGCCTGGGCTACCAGGTTAAGCACGCCGTGCTCGATGTACTGCAGCACATCCGGAACGCCGTCCGGGCGGTGCAGGTCTACGTAGCGCTGCTCCTCGCTCACGAAGGTTTCGTCGCGGGTGGGGTGGAAGCGCTCCCACAGGTCTATCAGGTTCTGCACCACGGAGATGTTGGAACCGGTCTCGATGTCGAAGTCTCCGGCGTCGAAGAAGCCGCCCACGTTCAGGCCGGGGATGAGCTCCAGGGCCTTGTACTTGGTGTCGGTGGTGGGCCCTTGCCAGTGCAGGTCGAAGTGGTTGGTGCTGGGCGGAGCCTGCAGGTACCCTTCCTTGAAGGGCTCCCCGTGCCAGAGGCGGTATCCCTCGTTCACGGCCATGTGGTTCATGTGCACCGGAATCCATACGTCGCTGGTGGCCACGGTGATGCGGTCATAGACGGTGGGGTCGATGATGAAGTTGTCGGTTTCCACGTCTCCATAGCGGAGGAAATACACGCCGCTTTCCTTGACGGAGGAGAAGTCGAAGCGGGCGTAGTTGTACTTGTAGAACTCGCCCCAGACTTTCACGGGGCCGGAGAAGGCCTGCTTCACGCTGCCGTCGGCCTCTACCTTCCACACCGAAGCGGTGGCCTTGGGCTTGTCTTTCCTGTCCAGCTCGATTACGGCCACCTTGGGCTGGTCCGGGATGTAACCCATTTGGGAGAAGCCCACGTTGGGCTGGCGGATCCAGCCGGCCACGGCGTTGGGCTCCACCGTCCAGGTGAGCACCTTGCCCGTCTTTCCGGCGGGGAGCACACTCCGCAGCACCATCCAGCCGTTCTGGGCCAGCATGCGGCCGTCGTACAGCTGCAGGAGGGCGTCGGAGGTGACCTTCACCATGCGCTCTGGGGTGTCGGGGGCCATCAGCAGCTCGTGGCCGCTTTCCAGTGGAAGGGGCTCCACGAAGGCGTCCGTTCCGCGGTCGTCATAGGTCTTGTAACCCCTGTACTGGCGCACCTTCTCCGCGTTGGGCCGGGTTTTGGTGTCGCTCACGGCATAGCGCGGGATCCGGTTCGGGCGCCCGTCCATCAGATAAGCCTTGTTCCAGTACTGCGAGGGCAGGAATTCCAGGTTGAACCCGGCCTCTCCCGCCAGGGCGTCCGGAACGGGTTTGTCCAGGTACACGGAGATTTCCACGGCTTTGCCCTTGGCCTGCACGGTAATGCGGGAGTCAAAGTCGTAGTCCGGGTAGCGGAGCCCCACCGTAATGGTTCCGCTCTCTTTGTCCACGTCGCGGGAGGTCATCTGGGGCACCAGGTCCCACTGCTCGGGGGTGGTGCTTAGGCGCACGGCGCCGCCCTGGATGGTGCGCACGCCGTGGTGCACGACCTCGATGCCGGAGTCTTTCTCGTCGTTGAAGCCACCGCTGAAGGGGTTGCTGTACACCAGCACGTTCACCCCTTGCCGCTCGAAGTAATCCTTGTCGTTCAGTTTCAGTTCCTCCGACGAGGAACCCCCGCCGGTGGAGCAGGCCCCCGCTGCGAGCAGGGCGCCCAGAAGAAGATAAAAGCTTTTTTTCTTCATGTGTCGGAGTATCGTTAGATTGTCGTTCATTTCATATTATTGCACCAGCACCACGCCGCCGTTGCAGGGGATTTCCACGGTGAAGGCGCCGCCCTTGAAGGTCTCCGTGCGGCAGCTTCCCTTCAGGGAGGAGTCGTCGGCATAGACGGTAAGCTCACCCTTGGAGAGCATGGGGAGATCCAGCTTCACTTTCAAGGTTTTTTTGTCGGCGTTGATGCCGCAGATGTACCAGCGGGAGCCGCAGCGGCGGGCCAGGATGGCGTATTTCCCGGGATAGCCGTCCAGGAAGCGGACCTCGTCCCAGCGGGTGGGGACCTGCTTCATGAAATCCAGCGCCCACCCGGGGGCGTCCGTGAGGTTCTCCGGGGTAATGGCAAAGTGCTGTACCGGGCTTTGGAACAGGATGGCGGTGGCCAGGGCGAACACGTCCGAGGTGCGGCGCACGGAGCCCCGCTTGGACGGGTCGTTCTCCGGGTTGTACACCTTGTTCAGGGTGCTGCCGCCAAAGTCCATAGACGCCACGGTGTTGCGGATGAAGGGGTGCATAGCCGCCTGCTGGGCCTCGGTGTCGCAGCGGCCCTGGGAGAAGTAGAGGTTCTCGCTGGCCAGGACGGCCTCGGCCGATGCGAAGTTGGGGTACATCCGTTCCCAGCCGCGGGGCAGGGTGCAGCCGTGGAAGACGCACTGCAGGCCGAAGTCGTTGGCATCGGCCAGGATGTCTTCATAGAGCTGGAGGGTCTGCTGCTTGTCGGAGCCGAAGAAATCTACCTTGATGCCCTTGGCGCCGATGGAGCGCAGCCAGGCCATCTCCTTGCGGCGCTCGATGATGTTGTCCATGCGGCCGTGCGGGCCCTGAGGGGCGTCGTTCCAATAGCCGTTGGAGTTGTACCAGACAAACAGCCGTACGCCCTTTTCCTTGGCGTAGGCGGCGATTTTCTCCATGTTTTCCCGGCCGATCTGGGTGTCCCAGAGGGCGTCTACCAGGATGGTTTCCCAGCCCATGGCGGCGCTGAGGTCTATGTACTGCAGCTGGACGGGATAGGTGGTGTTGGCGTCCATCTTGAGAATCCAGCTCCAGCTGCCGCGGGAGCCTTCATAGTCGATGGAGGGCTCGTACAGGGGCTCCACCACATCCCAGGCCACGGTGGTCTCGGTGATGGGCTTCAGGGTTTCCCCGACGGTGATGGTGCGCCAGGGGGTGTATCCGGGCGTGTTGATGCCCGGCGCGGCGGTTCCGTTGCCGTTGGCTTCCTCTTCCAGGGGATAGGCAATCCGGTAGGAGCCGTCCGGGCGGCCTTCCAGGCGGGAGCCGCAGTATCTGCCGTTCACGCCGGTCTCGCTGACCAGCACCCAGCCCTTGTCTCCCGTGCGGAAGAGGGCGGGGAAGACATAGCCGAACCCGTCTCCGTTCTGTCCCAGGGGCTGGTCCCCGTCGTAGGTGGTCTCATAGCTGGGAGTGGTGCGGGCGAAGCCGGCCATCGGCGGCATCTGCTTGCTCAGGAAGCCCTTGGTGCCTTTCGGGAAGACATAGCCCGTGGCCTCTTCCCACACGCGGCAC
Source organism: uncultured Bacteroidales bacterium (assembly GCA_946187865.1). Taxonomy (GTDB): domain Bacteria; phylum Bacteroidota; class Bacteroidia; order Bacteroidales; family UBA932; genus Cryptobacteroides. Next base: position 6,521 of record CAMHST010000002.1, on the reverse strand, counting down.
ACCCGGGTGTCCCGGCGGGGGGCATAGACCCGGTAACGGAAGGCGATGTCGTTCGCGCTCACCTGCACAATCACGTCCAGGGCGGGCTTCCCGTTTTTGTCGAAACTGTAAACGGCCTTGTTGGCACGGTAGTGCACCGTGGAAGTTTTGATGTTGGGGACGCTGTAGTCGTCTTGGACCGGCTCTACGGTGAAGCCGGAAAGGGAGAGCCCTTCCGTGTAGTCGCCCACGTTGGTTTTCAGGCCCAGGGGAGAGGGCTCCAGGAAAGGAACGCCGTCCAGGCTTACTGTGTAGGTGGGTTTTCCGCCTGTGTCGTCCAGGGCAAACGTGAGACGGCCGTCGGGGCCGCTGACACGCTCTGTGCGGGCGTACAGGGAAAGGGAGGCGGCTAGTAGGAAGGCTGCGAGAAGTGCTTTTTTCATGTGATTATTTTTTTCAAAGATAATAAGCGGAATCGGATATTCCTAAAGGCGGGAGGCCGATTGACCCCATTGTCATATTTTTTGGTTGGAATTTAAATTATGCAAAAAAGTTTTAAAGTGTTGTTTTTACACTTTAAAATACATATATTTGCAACACCACTTGTTACTGCTGTAACATAACACCCGGACTAATGGCCCCAAAAGCCTATTATAACATTCATCCCAAGTTCCACGTCGCCGTGGACTGCATCATCTTCGGCTTCGAGGATGGGGAGTTGAGCCTGCTTCTTCTGAAGCGCAACTTCGAGCCCGCCAGGGGGCAGTGGTCCCTGATGGGCGGCTTCGTGGAGGAAGGGGAGAGCGTAGATGCGGCCGCCCGCCGGGTGGTGGCGGAACTCACCGGGCTCAGTGACCTGTACATGAGCCAGGTGCACACCTACGGCGCCCCGGAGCGGGACCCCGGGGAACGGGTGGTATCGGCCGCCTACTATGCGCTGGTAGATATCAAAAAGTACAACCGCGAACTGGTGCGTGCGCACAATGCCTTCTGGGTAAAGCTCCCGGATGTCCCCCCGCTCATCTTCGACCACGGCGCCATGGTGCGGGACGCCCTGCGTTTCATGCGCTACCAGGCGTCGGTGAAGCCGGTAGGGATCAATCTTCTCCCGGAAGAGTTCACCCTGACCCAGCTCCAGGCCTTGTACGAGGCCATCTTCGGCCAGGCCATGGACAAACGCAACTTCCGCAAGCGCATCGCCTCCATGGATTATATAGAGAAAACCGGCGGGCTGGACAGGACCATGTCCCGCAGGGCCGCCGCCCTGTACCGCTTCAATCCCGACAAATACGACGGACAATCAATCTTCAAAATTTAGTATATGAGTATCCTAGACCAAATCTCGGCGTCCGGTTTCCGGACCATCGACCTGGTGATCGTCCTGATCTACCTGGCCGTGCTCATTTTCCTGGGACTCTTTCTGGGTCGCAACAAGAAAGGCCAGGAGAAGAGCGCCAACGATTACTTCCTGGCGGGCAACACCCTCACCTGGTGGGCGGTGGGCGCCTCTCTGATTGCCGCCAACATCTCGGCGGAACAGTTTATCGGCATGTCCGGCACCTCCTATGCCGACGGTATCGCCACCGCCGCCTATGAGCTGATGGCCGCCGTTACCCTGGTTGTGATCGGTAAGTTCCTGCTGCCCATCATGCTCAAGCGGAAAATCTTCACCATCCCGCAGTTCCTCAGGGAGCGCTACAACGACGGTGTGGGACTTGCGTTCTCTATCCTGTGGCTGTTCCTGTATGTGTTCGTGAACCTGACTTCCGTCGCCTGGCTGGGCGCCCTGGCCATCGAGCAGATCCTGGGTCTGCAGGGTGCCATGCTGGAGATAGGCAGCATCACCATCTCCATGCGGATGGTCATCGTGGTGTGCCTGTTCCTGATTGCCGGTATCTACTCCATCTACGGCGGCCTGGCCTCCGTAGCCTGGACCGACGTCCTGCAGGTTACCTTCCTGGTGGGCGGCGGCCTCATCACCGCCTGGTTCGCCCTGAAGGCCGTGGGTGGCGGAGAAGGCGCCCTGGCCGGTCTGAGCAACATCTACCGTGACCTGACTACGGGAACCCACCTGCACGACACGCACTTGCACCTGGTCATCCAGGAGAGCCACAATCCGGCCGGATTCGCCAATGTGCCCGGCATCGCCGCCGTCGTGGGCGGTGTGTGGCTCACCAACCTGGGTTACTGGGGCTTCAACCAGTACATCATCCAGAAGGGTCTGGCCGCCAAGAGCATCGAGGAAGCCCAGAAGGGTCTGGTGTTTGCCGGTTTCCTTAAAATATTGATCCCCTTCATCGTTTGCCTTCCCGGTATCTGCGCCTACTACATTTCCCTGCATCCGGAAGCGTTCAACCATCTCCAGGGTGCCATCAATGTCTCCGACGACGCTTACCCCTGGCTGGTGCGCAACTTCACCCCGGTGGGCGTGAAGGGCCTTACCTTCGCCGCCCTGGCCGCCGCCATCATCTCCTCGCTGGCTTCCATGCTCAACTCCACTTCCACGCTGTTCACCATGGACATCTATAAGAAGTACATCAACAAGGACGCCTCTGACAAGAAGCTGGTGAACGTGGGCCGGATCACTTCGCTGTGCGCGCTCGTGATTGCCCTTATCGCCGTGAAACCGCTGCTGGGCAGCCTGGACCAGGCCTTCCAGTACATCCAGGAATACTCCGGCTTCATCTATCCCGGTATCATCGTGGTGTTCGGCCTGGGCCTGCTGTGGAAGCGTTCCAGCGCCCGCGCCGCCGTTTGGAGCGCCATCATCGTGATCCCGCTGGGTATCCTGTTCAAGATTTTCCTGGGCGGCGTGCCGTTTCAGTTGCGTGCCGGTTACATCTTCATCATCCTGGTCACCTTCCATATCATCATGTCCCTGATAGACAAGAAGGTGGTGGATGCAGAGGATCTCAAGCCCGAGGACAAGAAAAGCATGGTCAAGTGGGCCCGGATCCTGGGCTGCACCGGCCTGTTCTTCATCCTGATGGCCGCCGTTGTGGTCATCTGGGGTGCCTGCCTCCCGGCATCCGCTACGCCGGACAACCACGTCATCGCCTATCTGAACGATATCGGCTTCCAGGCCTTCTTCTTCTTCGGGGTCCTGGTGGGTGTGCAGGCCGTCTGGCTGTACAGCAATGTCTTTGACAAGAAGAAAGACACCAAGGCGCTTCCGATCGACCTCACCCTCTTCCATACCAGCAAGGGGTACAACTGGGGCGCCCTGGCCATCTGCCTCATCGTCACTGTCCTTTATGTAATCCTGTGGTAATATGTTGGAAGAACTCAAAGCAAAAGTTTGCAAGGCCAACCTGGACCTTGTGAAGCACGGCCTGGTGATTTTCACCTGGGGCAACGTGAGTGCCATAGACCGTGAAAGCGGGCTGGTAGTGATCAAGCCCAGCGGCGTGTCCTATGACGATATGAAACCCTCGGATATGGTTGTGGTAGACCTGGACGGGAAGGTGGTAGAAGGGGATCTGAACCCCTCCAGCGACACCCCCACCCACGTGGCGCTGTACAAAGCCTTCCCGGAGATCGGCGGCGTGGTGCACACCCACAGCACCTACGCCACCGCCTGGGCCCAGGCCGGCCGGGACATCCCCAATATCGGCACCACCCACGCCGACTATTTCCACGAGGACATCCCCTGCACCCGCGATATGAAAAAGGAAGAGGTCTTCGGCGAGTACGAGAAAGAGACGGGCAACGTGATCGTAGAGCGTTTCAAGGATATGGCGCCGATGGATACGCCGGCCGTGCTGGTGAAAAACCACGGCCCCTTCACCTGGGGAACGGATGCCGACAACGCCGTGCACAACGCCGTGGTGCTGGAAGAAGTGGCCAAGATGGCTTTCATCGCCAACACGCTGGTGCTGCCCACCCTGGACCTGGTTACCCACGTCCCTTCCATGAACAAGCACCTGATTGAAAAGCATTACAGCCGCAAGCACGGCCCCAATGCGTATTATGGCCAAAAAAAGAAATAACAACACAAAACACAATACAACTATGGCATTTGAAAACAACGAATTATGGTGGATCACCGGAGCACAGCTCCTTTATGGTGGCGACGCAGTAGTACAGGTAGACGCTCATTCCAAGGAAATGGTGGCAGGCCTCAACGCCTCCGGCGTCATTCCCGTGAAGATTGTCTATAAAGGCACGGCCAACAGCAGCAAGGAAGTGGAAGACCTGATGCGCGCCGCCAACGACGAGCCCAAGTGCGTGGGTGTGATTACCTGGATGCACACCTTCTCTCCGGCCAAGATGTGGATCAAGGGCCTCCAGACCCTGCAGAAACCGATGCTGCACTTCCACACCCAGTACAATGCCGAGATTCCCTGGGAAAGCATCGATATGGACTTTATGAACCTGAACCAGAGCGCCCACGGCGACATCGAGTTCGGCCACATCTGCGCCCGCATGCGTGTTCCCCGCAAGGTGGTGGTGGGCTACTGGAAGGATCCCGAGGCCCAGCGCCGCATCGCCATCTTCGCCCGCGTGAGCGCTGCACTGGCCGATGCCCGTAACGTCCGCTGCCTGATGTTCGGTATGAATATGAACAACGTGGCCGTGACGGACGGTGACCGCGTGGAGTTCGAGCAGCGCCTGGGCTATCACGTAGATTACTGCCCGGTGTCTTCCCTGATGGATTACTGGAAGAAAGTGACCCCGGAAGAGACCGATGCCCTGGTGGAAGAGTACAAGAAGCTCTACACCGTCAAGATCGACGAGACCGGTGAGCAGGTGTACTGGGAGAAGGTGCGCAACGCCGCCCGCGCGGAGATCGCCCTCCGCCGCATCCTGAAGGACAAGGGCGCCACTGCCTTCACCACCAACTTCGACGACCTGGGCGATGCCGACGTGAACGCCCCTAACTTCGTGGGCTTCGACCAGATCCCCGGCCTGGCTTGCCAGCGCCTGATGGTCGAGGGTTACGGCTTCGGCGCAGAAGGCGACTGGAAGACGGCCTGCCTGCAGCGCACCCTGTGGGTGATGTCCCAGGGCCTCCCGGGCGGAAACTCCTTCCTGGAGGACTACACCCTCAACTTCGCCGGCGAAAAGAGCTCCTGCCTGCAGAGCCATATGCTGGAGGTGAGCCCGATGATCGCCAGCGACAAACCCAAGCTGGAGGTTCACTTCCTGGGTATCGGCATCCGCAAGCAGCCCACCGCCCGTCTGGTGTTCACCTCCAAGACCGGCCCTGGCGCCAAGGCCACCCTCGTGGACCTGGGCAACCGCTTCCGCGTCATCGTGCAGGATGTAGACTGCATCGAGCCGCAGCCTATGCCCAAGCTGCCGGTTGCATCGGCCCTGTGGATTCCGCGTCCCAGCTTCGAGATCGGTGCCTGCGCCTGGATCCTGGCCGGCGGTACCCATCACTCCGCTTTCAGCTATGACATCACGGCCGAATACTGGGGCGACTTCGCCGAGTTCACCGGCGTGGAATTCCTGCACATCGGCAAGGATACCACCATCCACAAGTTCAAGCGCGAATTGCGTATGAACGAGGTTTATTACATGCTGAACAAAGCCCTGAAGTAGTATGACTGCTCGCGAAACCATAGATGCCGGGAAAGCCATCCTGGGCATCGAATTCGGCAGTACGCGCATCAAGGCCGTCCTGATCGACCAGGAGCACAATCCCATCGCCCAGGGCTCCCACGAATGGGAGAACCAGTTCGAGGGCGGTTACTGGACCTACAGCCTGGACGCCATCTGGACCGGCCTGCAGGCGTGCTATTCCTCTCTGCGGGAAGATGTCCGTATCCATTACAACACGGACATCACCTCCCTTGCCGCCATCGGCATCAGCGCCATGATGCATGGCTACATGGCCTTCAACAGCGCCGACCAGCTCCTGGTTCCGTTCCGTACCTGGCGCAACACCAACACCGGTGCCGCAGCCAAGGAGCTCAGCGCCCTGTTCAACTTCAACATGCCCCTTCGCTGGAGCCTGTCGCACCTTTACCAGTGCATCCTGGACGGCGAGCCGCATGTGAAGGACGTGGTGTTCTTCACCACTCTGGCCGGTTACATCCACTGGAAGCTCACCGGCCGCAAGGTGCTGGGTGTGGGCGACGCCTCCGGCATGATGCCCATCGATGCCGCCACCAAGGACTTCGACATGGCACGGGTGGAGGCTTTTGAGAAACTGGTAGCTCCCAAGGGATATCCCTGGAAGCTGCGGGACATCCTGCCCAAGGTGCTGCTGGCCGGTGAAAACGCCGGCGTGCTCACCGAGGACGGCGCCCGTTACCTGGACATTTCCGGCCATCTGAAGCCGGGCGTTCCCTTCTGCCCGCCGGAAGGCGACGCCGGTACCGGCATGGTGGCCACCAATGCGGTGAAGCCCCGCACCGGCAATGTGTCGGCCGGAACCTCTTCCTTCTCCATGATCGTCATGGAAAAGGACCTGTCCAAGCCTTACGAGGTCATTGACATTGTCACTACGCCGGACGGCGCACCTGTGGCCATGGTCCATTGCAACAACTGCACCAGCGACCTCAACGCCTGGGTGAACCTGTTCAAGGAGTACC
>CAMHST010000001.1 GCA_946187865.1 uncultured Bacteroidales bacterium | reverse complement strand
AAGGGCTACGTGGCCGCCGGAATCAATTACACCCTGGCAAAGGAGCTGAACGGAGCATCCAACGGTGCAAGCGTCTATTCCCAGTCCAACGAAATCAAGGCGGCTATCCCGGAAGTAATCAAGGCGGCCGAGGCGGCGGGTTACCCCATCGACAAGATGACCATTGCCGGCGGATCTGCGGGGCATGCCCTGGCCATGATTTACGCCTATCGCGATGCCAAAGAAGCTCCTGTCCCCGTAGTGTTTACTTTCGGCGCCGTGGGTCCGTCCTGCTTTTACAAAGAGGACTGGGGCTGCTATGGGATGACGGGTGAGAGCGAAGAGAGTTATCTCGCCGCCGTGGGCATTTTCAGCGCTATGCGCGGAGAAATGCTCTCTGTCGACAGTATCAAGGACGGCTCTTATCTGGAGACGATGAAACCCATCTCGGCCATGGAATGGATTACGCCGGATGCTCCGCCGACCGTGGTTGCATATGGCACGCACGACCGGGTACAGGCCTTTCCGGCATCCCTTCGCCTGAAAGCGGCTTTAGAGGCTAACGGCGTGGATTTCAAATACTTTGAAATGCCTCACTCCGGCCATGGACTGCAGAACGACAGCGCCATCCAAAGACAATGGATGGAAGCCGTGGAGGAGTATCTGGACAAGTATATGCCGTTATAGGAAAAGATTGCGGTAGAGAGCGACTAAGTCCAGGAACGCTTTCTGACAATCGATATCATAGGCCAATGCATGGCCGGAATTAGGGAAGGGGACGTAATCATAATGCGTCCCTGTTTCTTTCAGTTTACTCATTATTAAATCTTTATGCCCCCTGGGAACCACCCCGTCCGTAAGGCCGTAGCCCAGCAGCGTGGGCGGAGCACCGGCCTTCAGTTGGTCAACGGGAGAAATCTTTTCCCATACTGGCCTGGCGCTTCCGTCGGCAATCATCCTGGGCGTCACATCCTGGCCGGACATCTTGGAGAGCCAGGCTGCAGCGCCCTTGTCGGAGCCGTCCACACCTGTGGTGAAGTTCACGTACCAGTGTACGCCTTCCTCCCATGTGGAAGGGTCGAAACTCACCGGGGCCGACTCCGTGATGACAAAACGAACCGGAAGTTCTGGCTCTTCCCGGTAGCTGTACAGCAGCGCAAGGCAGGCTCCGGCAGAATAGCCGTTCACCACCATCTGAGTAAGAGAAACGCCGTTTTCGGCAGAGACCGCGATGACCTTCCGGATGCACTGGTGAATCTCATCAATCATTTGGTCGATGGAAGGCGTCGCTTTGCCGGTCTGCAGGGAATAATCCAGCGTCGCTGCCGTATAACCGCTTGCCGCAAAAAACCGGCTCCAAGCCTCTCCGTCGGCCTTTGAACCGCTGGTCCAGCCTCCGCCGTGGATGAAGAAGAAAAGCGTATTTGCGGCCGGTTTGCTGCAATCCACGGGCAGATACAAATCGAAAGTGAGCCCGTCGGCATACGCGATGTCCCTTTGGACGGTTCCCTTGAAATCCACGTTAATCAGCGACTGCGTTTCCTTCAACTTTTCCTGGGATTCCAGGAAGGCGACGCAGCCAGTCATAAGCGAAGCGGCAGCAAGTATGAGCAGAAGCAGGCGTTTCATCAGAAATTGATTTTAAGGGACAACCCTCCGCCGCCCTGAGAGTAAGCGACCGGCGTCACGTCATAATTCTTAGCCTTCTTCACGGCCAGGATGCGGGAAGTCACCAGCGTTGCAATCCCCGCCACGGCGATTCCGCCGCAGATGTAATAATCGGCCTTGGTGGTCTCGCCGACCATTGCCCGGAGCAGGTCTCTCTCGATGGCGGTTGCAGCAATGCCAAGGGTGCCGACTCCGATAAGGGATACCCCCACGATGTCTGCCGTCTTGAACTTCCTGGCGCCGAGGGTGTCGCCTTGATGCAGGGAACCAACGCCAAATCCCGGAAACAAGTTTTCACGCACGGGATCTGCCGACCGCTGGGCAAAGGAGAGCACCGGAAGGAAGACAAGCAAAAAGACCAGCAGTCCCCTCATGGAATTCACAGTCCCTCTTTTCTGACGTCTTGCCATCCCGTATTGGTGACTATTTCGGAATTGGAGCCGGTGAAGCATTTCCCAGCCTCCTTGTCATCGCACAGCCAGTAGAGCATCCAGGCGGTCATATAGGCGTCGCTGCGTGAGAGCATATCACCATGGTCGGTCTTTTTGATCCGCCCCATTACTTTTTGTGTGGAGCCGATGGCATCGTATGTCTTGACCATATCGTCCAATTTGCAAAGTCCGTTGGCATCGAAGGCCCCGGTACCGCCCATCATCAGCATGGGGGCTTTTACGTCTTTCAGAAATCCCCAACCAAGACTGTCTGCAAGCATGACAGCGGTCCCGCTTTGTGTGCAGAGCGCCTTGTAGCGCCTGCTGTTCTCGAAGCGGGAAGCGGCCGTATAAACCGCCATGCCGCCTTGAGAATGCCCGGCGAGACCGATAAGCTCCGCATCCACTTTATGATAAAGAGGGCTTTGAGGGTTATTGTTCTCACCAAGTACTACTTCCTGGGATTTACTGGACGACTTCCCTTCCCAGGCCCATTCCTCCTGGTTTCCCACGACGATGAACCCCCAGGAAGCCAGATGACGGAATATGGCCTTATACTTCCTGGCAGGGGTGCCGGTTCCGTTGGCGATTACGACAAGCGGCCACTTGCGGGAAGACGTTTTCAATTCAGACGGATAGTAGACATCATGGCTTTTTATCTTTTCGTCGCTGTCCTCAAGGGAATACTCTTCCACTTGATACTTGCCGTTCATCGCGTATTTCTTTTCCAAAACACCTTGATACTCGTACTTTTTCTGATATCCTTCCGAGACGGTCTGCAAGCTGTCCCAGAATTTTTGCGAGCAGGCGCAGCAGCCAAGCACGATGACTGCGACAATCAGTATTCTCTTCACGGTTTTGTTCATTATGCAAATATAATCATTTCAACCCGAAAAGGCCTGCAGCGCCAAAGACACCGCAAGCCCGCTAACCTAATAATTTAAAGTACTGTCGAACTAAAAAAGATAGGCAATACCTGCTTTGAGTTGGTTGCGGTGACGGATGGCCGTGGAGTTGGAATCCACGTTGCGGTTCAGAAGACCCCAGTCGTAGCCCACGGTGATGCGGAACTTGCCCATGATGTCGGCACCGGCTCCGGCACCAAGAAGAACGTCGAAACGGCCATAAGTGGCGGGGTTGTCACTCGTTCCGGAGTAGTTGTCCGTGTCGCCGGAATCGCTGATGTTGATGCCGATAACGGTAACGCTGGCGTCGTAATGGCTCACGGAGCTAAGGCCGATGGAGGCAGTGGGACCGCCAAAGGCGAAAAGGCGAAGGTCACGGGTGAGGTTGTAACCGAAATTGACCGTGACGGGGATGTTGAGATACTGCTCCTTGAGGTTGGTCTTGAGAGAACCGGTGGCCACGGTGCCGATAGCGGTAGAACCCGCATCGTCGCTGTAGAGATAGGAATAATAGATGCCGGGAGTGACGCTTAGGCCCTGCATAAGGGGGATCTCATAGCCCAGGCCGACATAGAAGCCGTTGGACTTGGTGCTGTTCACATCGGCCCCGGATTTGGCCTGGTAGGTGGCGGTGGACTGGAGATAGCCTGCACCGACGTTAATCTGGGCCGAGGCAGCTACAGAAATGAGTGCAAATAATGCAATGATTCCAAATTTCTTCATTTGTTAAAATGTTTTAAAGAACCGATGCAAAGGTAGCCCATCCAGCATTCACAGAGTCTCCATTTTGTTTACTCCTCTCTTCGTTTTGTTCATTTTGGCAGTCCAAAAACGTCAGTAAGTTCTTTCATCTGAACATCTGTCATTCCGTCCGGTTCAAAACCCATGTTGCGGGAAGATATGTAAATCTGTGCGGCTTTGTTAAGGACATCCACCTGGTCGAATGCACTCATGATATCCGTATCAACAGCAAACACGCCGTGCTTTTCCCACATCACAACGTCATAGTCATCGCCAATGGCCTTTATGGTTACATCGGCCAGCTCCACGCTGGATGGGAGCATATATGGAACCATACCCAGCCCTCTTGGGCAGAAGGCCTTGGTTTCCGGAATCATAGACCAGAGCATATGAGTTGCTGCGTCCTTCTCCATCCATTTCTTGCTATGTGTGAGAGCCACCAGTTCAATGGGATGAGTATGGAGAGAGGCCCGGTATGGCGAATTCTTTGCTAAAAGATAGTCATGCACGGCCAGGTGGGAAGGGAGTTCCGATGTAGGGGCCACAGGGGAATCTGCTATAATCTCATAATGGGCGCAGTCCGGTGTAATGCGGATGATGGAGCCGTTTCCCATAGGGTCACGAGCCAAGTCCCGCATTCGTCTCTGCGTACCCTTGCAATAAAACCAACAATCCTTCAAGTGAGGAAGGGTTATGCCGATAGCTATGGTCCCACTGATGGCAGGGAGTGAACGCATCGGCTCATCTGCCCACTCCGTGATATTGACGGTGATGTTGCCGCCGTTGCGTTCGGCCCAGCCCTTCATCCATAGGTATCCGGCCACTTCGGCCACCCTGTATATTTCGGCCTTCAAGGCCGCTCTATTATCTAAAATGCTCATATGATTTGCGGTAAAAAAGTACTGATAATCAGGACAACGATGCCGGTCACAAGGACGGCGATGGTTTTGCGGGAAACGCCTCTCCATTCCTTGAGAATGATCCCCCAGACATTACTGAACACAACATTCAGGCTCATGAGGATGCACCAGCTGAAGGTGATGAGGACTGGGTACTCCGTCAGGAAGCCTTTTCCCAGGCTAAGGCCGAAGAACTGGCTATACCACAGCAGGCCGGCGAGGCAGCAAAATACGATGTTATTGCCCCATAGGGATTTCTGACTATAGTCGCCCCATGTCTTGTTTTTACGATTCTGGAATAAGCAGTAGGCTGCGTTCGTCAGGAAACCACCGAAAGTCACAAGCATCGTGGCCGGGAGGCTCTTGAAGATTTCCTGTGTACCCTCCAGATAAAGGTCCTGGCCGAAGTTCAGGCCGATATTGAAGCAGGCGCTCATGAAACCGGCGAGCAGTGCCACAAAGATGCCTTTGCCGAAGTTGAAGTCCTTGATTGCCTTCTTTTTCTCTTCTTCCGGCAATGTGGAAGCCTTCATGGCTCCGGCGATGCCGATAATAGCGATGCCGATGAGCGTGACGACCACGCCGATGATGACGGCGCTCGTGAGGTCACCCGCATGTCCCGTGAAAACCGGGCCCAGGATGGCGCCGAGTGCCGAGCAGGTACCGAGTGCGATGCTCTGTCCCAGGGCAACGCCAAGGTAACGCATGCTCAGACCGAAAGTCAGGCCTCCCACACCCCACAACGCGCCGAACAGGATAGTGAGCCAAGTTGCTTTGGGATTCGCATTCATCAGGCCCATCAAATCACCGAAGCCAGCGCCCGTTCCTGAGACGGACAGGAGAGCGCCCACGAGCGGAAAAAACAGCCAGGCGAAAACGCCCTGTACCAACCAGTAGCTTTCCCAACTCCAAGACTTAATCTTGTTGATAGGGACATAGCAGCTGGACTGGCAGAATGCCCCAACTGCTATGATTAACAAACCGATGATGAGATTCATAAACTATCTCTTGGAGGTGACTTCTTTCTCGTACTTCTCGATTTCCGGGATGAAGGCTTCGCCCACGGGAACGCCGTTCTTGTAGTTGAAATAATCGAACACGGCGCCGAAGGGCAGGGTCTTGGCTTCTTCCAGCAGGGCCAGGCGCTGGAAGCCCTTGCCGGCATCTTCGTATTCGCGCAGTTTGGCCAGCGGCTCCAGCAGGGCGCTCAGCAGGCACTTCTGCGTGGCACGGGTGCCAATCACGTAGGCGCCGATGCGGTTGATGGCGGCGTCGAAGTAATCCAGGCCGATGTGGGCGCGGTTGAGCGCATCGGCACGCACAATCTCCTTGAACAGGTCCAGGGTCTGGTCGTTCATGATGGTCACGTGGTCGGAGTCCCAGCGGATGGGGCGGGAAACGTGCAGCATCAGTTCAGGCACGAAGAGCAGGAGGGAAGCCACCATATCGGCCACATTCTCCGTCATCTCATAGTGACCGGTATCCAGGGTGTACATCAGCTTGCGGGTGGCGCAGTAGCCGGACACGAAGTCGTGGGAACCTACGGTATAGCTTTCCAGGCCGATACCGAAGAGTTTGGCCTCCAGGCAGGTCTTCATGCCGGGCAGGTCTTCCTTCAGGATCTCATCCAGGGACTCGGCGAAGATTTCGCGGTAGCGCTTGCGCTCCACGGTCTGGTCCTTGGAACCGTCGTGCACCCAGATGTTCATGATGCAGGGGTCGCCCTGGGCCTTGCCCATGGCGTCGGCAATGCGGCGGCAGCGCTTGGTGTGCTCAATCCAGAACTCACGGATGGCGGGATCCGGATTGCTCAGGGACAGGTCTCCGCTCTTGGGATGGGAGAAGGAAGTGGAATTGAAGTCAAGCTTCAGATTGTTCTCCTTGGCCCAATCGATCCAGCTCTGGAAATGCTTGACATCCACCTGGTCGCGGTCAACGAACTGTCCGCCGAAGTCCCCGTAAATCTCATGGAGGTTCAGGCGGTGGTTGCCGGCGATAAGGCTCTTGGCAAAGAGGACATCTTTGCGAACCTCTTCTATATTACGCGCGCGGCCGGGATAGTTGCCGGTGGTCTGGATGCCGCCGGAAAGGGCGTCGTTGCGCTCGAAACCCACCACGTCGTCGGTCTGCCAGCAATGCAGGGAGATGGGGGTCTTTTCCAGGGTTTCAATGGCTTTGTCGGTGTCCACGCCCAGGGCGGCATAACGCTCGCGGGCCATTTCGTAGGACTTCAGGATTTGGGCTTCTTTCATGGTATCGATTTTAATTATTTGGCGTGAAGGTTTTTACTTGGAAGGCATCGGCAATGATGCGTCGCATTTCCCAACGGTCTACCACCAGGCCGGCAGCGTTAGCCTGAATCATTATATTGCCGATGGCAGTAGCTTCGGTTGGACCGGCTACCACAGGGATGCCGATAGCATCGGCCGTCCATTGGTTCAAAAGGTCATTGGCGGAACCGCCTCCTATGACATGCAGTTTCTCTATCTGGAAAGGTGCGAAACTTTTAAGCATCGTAAGGACCTGTTTATACCTATCAGCGAGAGAATGGTAGATACAGGAGACAATCTGGGCATCGCTCGCGTCATTGCCGACCTGACTGGCAATCTCTTCCACCATATTGTTAGGATTGACGAAGCGAGGATCGTCCGGGTTAATGCGCCCTGAAAAGTCCTTTTCGGCCAAGGCCATCTCTTGAAGATGGGGATACGAATAATCTTTGCCTTCGCCCTTCCAGACCTTCCGGCACTGCTCAAGAAGCCACATGCCGGTGATGTTTTTCAGAAAACGAGTAGTCCCTTCTATTCCGCCTTCGTTTGTAAAGTTCAGTCTGGCGCTATCGGCATTGATAATCGGTTCAGGAACTTCGATTCCCATCAGGCTCCACGTTCCGCTGGAAAGATAGGCGAAGTTCCTGTCTCTGGCAGGAACGGCGGCAATGGCCGATGCGGTATCGTGCCCGGCTACAGCGATGACCGGAATTTGTGGCAGGCCGCAGGCTTCTGCAATTTCCTTGCGGAGGACACCAACCTTCTCTCCCGGTTGGACAATGGGAAGGAGCATGTCGGTCCGGATGCCAAGTTTTTTCAGCAACTCCTTGTTGAATTGGCGGGAAGTCTGGTCCATCATTCCGGAAGTTGAAGCGATGGTGTATTCGCAAGCCTTGTTGCCGGTGAGCATATAAGAAAGCAGATCCGGGATGAATAGGATGGCCTTGGCATAGCGTAAAGGGGAAAAGTCCTCCCTGATCTGCGCATAAAGCTGAAAAATGGAATTGAAATTCAGGATCTGGATGCCCGTGCAAGCGTACAACTCTTCGTGGGATATGGTCTGGAAGACCTTCGTCGGAATGCCGTCCGTATAAGGGTCGCGGTAGGCGCGGGGGTTGCCCAGCAGGGAACCGTCATCGGCCACGAAGCCGAAATCTACGCCCCAGGTATCTATGCCTATGGAATCAATCCTGATGCCTCTCCGCCCCAAGTCCGAAAGGCATTTGAGGAAGTGGTCGTAAATGGCGAGGATATCCCAATAGTACTTTCCGTATAATTCAATGATGCCGCTGGGGAAGCGATAGACTTCTTCCATTTGGAAGGATCCGTTGCTGAAGGTGGCGAGGACCGCACGGGCGGAAGTGGCGCCACAGTCGAAAGCGAGGAATTGGTTTGCCATAGCGAAACTTTGTTTAATGATGCAAAGTTATATTGCGGCTTAATACAATATAATGCAGTTTTTGGATGCCTAACTTTGATTTTTGATAATAATGGAGTAACTTGCGTCCATGAAAGATTCAATACACCTTAAATATTTAGCCGTAAGTCCTGCAGATTCTTTATGGGGGCTTGCCGTGAATTCGGTGGGCGTCCAAGAGGTGCTTGCTGGAGAGCCATATCCTCCGCAGAATCATCCTTCCCGATACCTATTTACACGAGATCACGGGAGAATTCTTGATGAATACCAACTCCTTTATATAATTAGGGGCAAGGGTTCTTTCAAAAGTGCAAGCTGTCCACAAAATCACCACTTACAGAAAGGTTCCATGTTCCTCTTATATCCAGGAGAATGGCATAGTTATGCTCCTTATTTGGAGACAGGATGGAAAGAATATTGGATAGGATTCACCGGAACACAGATGGAAGATTGGATAACCAACGGCTTCTTCTCCCGCTTACAACCTGTTTGGGATATAGGCCTACAAAACGAAATTGTTGACTTGTATATAGAGGCCATTGCCATTGCAGACCGTCAGCAGTCCGGATTCCAGCAAAGGCTCGGGGGTATCGTATCCCATCTTCTGAGCCTGGCATGGTTCTATGGAAGAAACGCCATATTTTCTGAATCAGCACAGCAGATAAACCGGGCAAAAATCATTATTGCAGAGCAATATAGGACTATTTATCCTGAGGATGTAGCCTCCCAGATCTGCATGGGCTATAATAATTTCCGAAGGGTTTTCAGGGACTACACGGGGTTTTCACCGGCAAAATACATTCAAATGGTCCGTTTGAACAAGGTTAAGGAAGCACTGACCAACAGCGATCTTCCCGCACGCCAGATAGCCTTTGAAGCAGGATATGAGAATGAAGATTATTTTTACACGCTGTTTCGTCACCATACCGGGATGACGCCGTTGGAATATCGTGCCTTTACTCAAGGACAACAATTGCAATAAAAGAAGCGGAGACCCTCACAGGCGTCCGCTCCGGTAGTTTAACTGTTTAATACTTATGAAAAAAACTTTAGAGGTTTAGGTTGGTTGTCTATATCGTAATGTTGAATGTCTCAGGCCCTTCCCATTCCATCACGGTGATGGTGAAGGTGTGGGCCGGGAGGTCGCAGAGGATGGACACGTCGCCCAGGTTCTCGGCCTTCCAGTCGAAGCCGGTCTTGCCAATCAGATAGCCCAGGTCGATGGTCTCGACTGGGTTTCCGTGATATGAGAGTTCAAGCCTCAGGGATTCATCCTTCTGCCGGGGTACGCGGAATTCGTAGCCACGGCCATCCGTTATGGGCTCCGGAGCGCAGCGGAAAGTGCCCTCCAGTGGCTCCAGTGTGCGTTTGTCCGAGCCGGACACATTGCCTGTCACCAGCAGGTCATAAGCGGTCCGACCGTCATCTTCGTCCTTAAAGTCAATGTCCACGCGGGCGAACTGTTTGTGCAGGACGGGAATGACTTCCGTCTCTTCGCATATGGTATTCACCTTTGTAACGCTGGCAAAGAGTTCGGCCATCTGCTGGCCTTCCGGAACGGTGAAGTCTCCGGTGCTGGCCACCACTTCCACGATTCCTCTGGGGACCCTGTAGTCAATCAACTCGCCATCGTGCCCCTCAAAGAGAGTGTGGGTGCCGAACCAGGCGCTGACAAGCTCCTGCGGGTAGGATGCCCTAACCGTGAGCCAGCACGGACAGTCGCTTCGGTCTTCCTTGACCGAGCAGGATGCCAGGGCCACCAGCCCCAGCAATCCGATTATTAAACTCCGTCTCATAGCACCAGATTGTCTATTTCGGCCACGTTGCCGTGTACGCGCCATTGTTCTTCCGGAGTTCCTGCCTTAGTCACCTGACCGCCCTTAATCCACGTGTTCGGATATTCCGACGGCTCACCGGCCAGGGTGATATTATGGATGATGTAATACATGTTGGGGTTCAGCCCGGTAATCATTTTGGAGTAGAAATACAACGTGCCGTTAATCTTTACTGCCAAACAGAGCCGAAGCTCACTGTTCTGGGATTCATCTCCGTAAGTGGGTTCATCAAACCAGGCGTTGAACTTGGTTGGCAGGGAATAGAACACTTTGTTCACCTGCAAGGGGCCAAGGTATCCATCGATGTCACTGCAAAGCTTTCCTGCGTTCTGCGGCAGGTAGGCGTTGGTGTCCCAGGTTTGCTGGGAGACGGCCACAAGCGGCTCCGGCGCGTCCAGGCAGATGGTGTGCTTCGGCTGCATGTGGTTGTCATTGTAGATGTAGTGGTAGGCCTGGTTCAGTTTGCCCCGGCCACCGTAGGTACCCATGTTGTAGGTTCCGTGCATGTCGGCGTAGGTCATTCCGTGCTGGCTCCATTCATCCTGCCCGAGGAAGCAGTTCGCCATGAAATAGTGATAAGAAGCACCGCCGAAGTTGTAGCTGGACGTTCCGTTGGGGCCGAAGATGTCCCAGGGCGTACCGTTAAAACTCTGCGGCTGCGTCTGGCAAATGCGTACGATATCCCAGCCGTTGATGAAGGCCAGGTGTTTTACATACACATTCCGATACAGGTCCGGATCGCCCCAGAACTGTGCGGAAATGGTCTCAATCTTGAACTTGGACATATAGCGCATGAACTCCACGGACACCGTTGTTGTCGAATTGAATTGGACATAGGCCGTGGCACCCATCAGCGGCCGGTTAGGACGGCAGTTCCCGGCGCTCCAAGGGATGAAAGCCTTGGGGTAGCTGCTGATGCCCACTTTGTCCAGTGTCGCGATGTAGTTGGCACTGTCAGGATCCAAGTTGGCCATGATGAGGTAGTAGCGCTTCTTGCCGCCCTCGCCGGAGTCTTGGAAGGACACGTTAGAAAGGTCCAACGCTGAGCCGCCGTATTCGCCAATGACGGTATGGCCGTAGATAGCTCCGTTGTTGTCAAAGGCAAAGATGTCAATACGGTCCACTTCATCATCCACGTTGTCGGCCGCTATGCTTTTGGTGTCAGGGGTGTCAAAGTCCATCACGCTGAAGGTGATGTTCACCACTTCCTGCCCGCCGCTTTCCACACCGAAGGAGGTCGGGATGTCCTCCGGCTCGCATCCTGCCAGTGCGATCAGCAGCGGCAGGAGCAGGTATCTGATTCTCTTTCGCATAGGTCTAATAGATTTCAGTTCCGCCATAGTCTTTGTAACCCAGGTTGATGTTGTCCACCTCCAGTTCCTGCCACTCACCGACACTCATCGGAGCCATCGTTGCGCTGTATTTCTTCAAGTAGAAGTTGCTGTAGGTGCTGCCAAGGCCCTTGAGGGTAATGTTATGGACCAGATAGCGGGAATTGGGCTGGACATACATGGTCCGGTAAGGATAGTAGTACGTGGTGCCGTTTATTTCTACTACGATGACCATCTTGATGGTGTCATCCTGACCTTCGAAGTTCGTGCACATATACGTGCCGTAGCTATTCCGGCCAATGGGGTAAATGTAAAACTCGCGGTTCACATTGAGGATATGGCTTTGAGAAGGGTTTGTAGACGAGCACACGCGACCGGTCTCTCCTGTGAAATAGTGGGTGGTTGCATCGCACATATATCCCGGGGCATCCACATTCAGCACGCCCTCTGATAATCTGTAATTGTTGTTGTAGATATAGGGGAAATCGGCCGCCAACGCACCCGTAGCACCATATTGTGCCAGGTTGTAGTTCTCCTGCAGCGATACCCATCCGTGATGGTTCTCATTCGCCTGATAGTACCGATAGCCGCTTTCATATTCCAGGTTCCCAAACTCCTGTTCTGGGAAATAGGTCGAACGGCTGCCAAACACAGGGCCACCGCTCTCAACGGTGTTTGGCGACGGGAAGTATTGCAGTGGACGTAAGGCATTGGCGACGTTGGTCCAGATGATGCCTTTGACGATTACGTCGGAATTCATCAAGTCCGCACTGTCAAAATCGGCCGTAATCTTCTCAATCTCAAAGCGAGCCAGATATCGGTAAAGGGTAATCGTGGCGGTCTTGTCGCCGGGCTGGGTGCTATAGTAAGAATAGTTTCCCAGCTGCACTGATGCCACACCTCCCATAATGGGACGGTGAGCCCGGAAGTTCCCGGCTTCCAGCGGAATCAGTCCGCCGTAGTAAGTCTGGACCTGATTCTTGCTGAGCTGCGCAAAATACGCCGCCGTCGCGCTGTCCAGATTGGCCAGGGCGAAGAAGTAGAAGTATGTGCCATGCACGTCATAATACTTTGTCTCGATGGACGAGAGGTCCACGCCGGAAGCGTTTGTATAAACCTTATGGTCAAAGAGAAGTGTGTCCGTTCCCTTATAGACGAAGACATCCAGACGGTCGATGACATCATCCTCTGTGGCCGGGCCTATGGCATCGGCCTTGGTTTGGAATGCAGTGAGCGGAGCCTGCTGGAAGCGGAGGCTGATTTCACACTGACCCTTACCAGGAGCATCGGGGCCCCATTCCTTGTTGCAGGCGGTCAGCATAGTGGCCGCCAACGCTGCGATATATAGTATCTTTTTCATTTTCAATCGATTTTAGTTCTGTTGTCCACCGATGGGCTGTCCTGTCACCGGGTCTACGCCCACGTCAATATTGTTTACCTCCAGTTGGTCCCAATCCCGCACGGAGATGTTGAAAGTGGCATAATACTTCTGCTCAATGAAGTTCGAGTAATCCGAACCCTCTCCGACAATGGTAATTGTTCCAACCTGGTACACGGTGTTCGGCTGGGGATAGGTGATGCAGATCGGGTAGAACTTGGACACGCCATCTATCACTAATTCAATAACCAACTTCGGGTACTGAACCTGGTCGTTGTAGGTGCTCACAGGGCTATAGTTGCTGAAACAGCCGCGTCCCATGAATCCGTAAAGGCTCTTACCAACAGTCATGCTTTGGACGGCGGTATTTCCGGCGGTGGCCAAACGGCCCTGCCCATTGGCAACATCGTAGGTCTGGCAGGTGGCAGCGAGATACTTTCCGGTGGCGTCGATGTTCAGGACTCCCTTGGCCACCTTCCAGTTGTTGTTGATGGTACGTGGATAGCTTTGATTCAGGATGCCAGGGCCACCGGGGTTCCACGTTCCGGTTTGGGACCAGCCTGAGGGAGCGTTGGTGTAGAAGCGGAAACCGTCCGTAATCCTACCAAAGGCTCCGGTGGAACTACCCTCATACTCGCCATTCCCGAAGAACAAGTACCAAGTGTAGAAATGTCCGATAGAACTGGACATAGTGGGGTTAAAATGGTTGCCGATGTTGGTGATGGCTATGTTTTTCACGAACACGTCTTTGCCTCTCATCCGTTCATCCTCCGGGTCATAGACAATATTTCCGATGTCAATGCGCCACATGAGCCTGCGCAATTCTATCTCAACTGTCCTGTCACCGTTGAAATAAGTGTCAGCAGCGCCCACCATCGGCATACGGTCAAAGTCGAAGTTGTTCGCCGTCCAAACGATAGGACAGGGCATGTTCCAGTAATCGGCAAAATCGGCCAGGGTGTGCCCGGAGAGGAGTTCCGCGGTATCGACGTCGAGGTTCGCCATCGCGATGATGCCCACACGCTCTCCCTTCTTTTCCTTGATGACGAATCGGGTGGTATCGCTGGTAATCTCGGTGATGGCTACGTGCCGGTCATCCTCGGTGGCGGTCTGGTGGAAGATGTACAGATCCAGGCGCTGTACGCCATCGGTAAGAGTGAGATCGGACGTATTATAAGCTTTTGTGGTTGCCGCACGTCCTCCTGTAATCAAGACGGTTACAGTATGCTCTTCGTCTCCTGTCTGGGTTTGCTGCGGCTCTATATCCTTGCTGCAGGAGACAGGCAGCATCAGGGCCAGGGGCAGCAACAGTGTCAGTATTTTTCGCATAAAAATCTCGTTTTAAAAGGGGCCGGATTGTCATCCTGAGCGTAGCCGAAGGACCTCCGGCCCCACCAACATTATGAAAAGTATCAAATCACGACCTCGCGTCGTTTAGATGGTGATTCCGCTGGTAACAGGGACAACGGTCCAGTCTTTCACAGTAATTTCGAAAGTGCCGGACTGAATGGTTATGGGCTGGTCGGGATTGGTGGAGCCCTTGCGAGTGATGGTCAGGTTCTCAATCTCGTAGGACTTGCTGCAGTCGATATACTGGATGTTCACCGGGTAGTAATAGGTGGTGCCGCCAAGTTCCACTTCGGCCACGATTCTGGTGAAGCGTGGACTCCAAGTGGTCGCCTGAGTGTCCGGCTGCTTGTGGTTTTGGTAGCAGTAATGATAGCTGGGGACCTCGTAGGCGCTGCTTTTGAGGTCGTGGCTGGGGCTGAGGGTTGTGTTCAGCAGGTCATCCAGCCCGGTCGGGCTCTCGTATGCCATCTTGGAGTACCATACGGTGGGATCATCTGTGGCTCCCAGATTGAAATCGCCCGCTACGTTGATTAGATAGACGCGCTTGAGGACACAGTCCAACGCAGCCTCGGCGGGGCTGGTGAACGCGGCGGTGACCTTTTTCAGGACCACGCGGGAGGCAAGGCGCTTGACCTCGATGGGAATCGGAGTAGTGCCCACGTTGGAGTTGTAGCTGCCCACCATGATAAACCCGTCGGCATTGTCGGCAAGCTGGGTCTTGATGGCCTTGAGTTCATCCAGCGTCTGGACATTGGTGATGTCATCGGCATTGACGACGGCCCAGAATTTCTTCTGACCGGCCTTGACGCGCATGCTTCCGCTCATTCCGCTGGTCACCTTCACGTAAGTGTCGATGGTCTCGTCACTGTTGAAGGCGAAGAACTGGATGTTATGGACGACGCTCAGGTTGTCATCGATGTCCTGGTCGGCCGATTTGGTTTTGGCTCCTCCGGTGATGGTGAGGGTGACTTCCACCCTTCCATCGTCGGAAGTTACGGGCGCTTCCACCTTGGAGGTGGAGATTTCTTTGTTGCACGCGACGGTGCAGAAGGTTGCGGCTACGGCCGCGAGAAATGCAAGTTTTCGCATAACTTTTTGAGGTTTAATGAGTTTGTAGATAATTTTTTGTAAGGTTGTACCTTTTAATCAGTTCTGATATTTCAGGGTCCAGGTTGCCCCTGTGGATGTAGGCCGGTGTCATCCGGCAGGCCTTGAGATAGTGCTCCACGGCTTCTTTGTCCCGGCCCTGACGGCTATAGATGACGGCCAGCAGGTAATGCACCTGGTCTGTTTCCGGCAGTGCCTCCAATATCTGGAGCGCCGAGGCATTGTAGTCCATGGCACAGAATGCTACGGCAGAGTTGTAATCCTTGTATGGACGGAGTAGTTGGATAGCCGTTTCATAGTCCCTGTCGCGGATGGCCTGGATGCCGGCCATATATTCCTCATCCAACACGGTGGTTTGGAGGGTGTCCTTAACCATGCCTTTCCGGTGAAGATGAAAATCAAACTTCACCGTGCGGAGCCTCGGATAAAGGACCTCCCGCAGGTGCGGATAGAAGTCCTGCCAAGAGAGGGACTGCTCCCGAAGATCCAGGTTCTCTATCTCCCGGATATCCCGATAGATTTGCTTCTCATTGTCGGTCAGGACTTCGCTCTGCTCGACCAGTACGTCCAGCATCCTCCAGTTCTCCGGGTTGCTGCGCGAAATGAACTTGATGTCCGTCTGCGTTTCACGCGGGTCCTCGGCGCCATCGAAGTAGATGTGCTCCAGCATTTCCTCCCGCAGGGAATCCCGGTAAGCCTCGATGAACTGGCTGAAATACCGGCTCACGGATTCGCTCCTTCTTTGGGAGAGTTTGGTATTGTGTGCAACCGATCCTTCCGGGGAGCAGGAGGCCGTCACCACGATACTGTCAAGGTCGAAATCCTTGTTCTCAATTAGGCTGCCCAGGTTCTTCTTGATGCGGCCCATCTCGAAGCGGTTATTGCTGAGTTCCTCGATAATGACATCAGACCCTTGCTCAAAGTCGATATAGCAGGCGGTATTAGCTTCCACCCGGCGGCTGATGATCTGCTTCTTATAGCGGGATGTGCCGTCCACAAAGGCCGACAGGCTACTGATGTAGTAGGTCAGCGGCTCCGTCGCGGGAATCTCATACAGTCGCTTATCCTGCTCGTAGATGTCCCCGGAAAGAATCACGTCTACCTTCCGGAGCTTCGGCCGGGCGTGGATGGTCTGCACGTAATTGTAGATAAAATCGCCATTGGCGGCCGTGATAACGGTATCCAGCCTCAAGCCCTCGTGAACGATGGGAGCCTTGACGTACCGGCGGTACATCTTCTCTCTCTGCTCCCAGCGACGGGCATTGAGGTGCTTGGATATCGTGTTGGTATAGTGCTCAATAGCATCGCGGCCGGTTACGCCGTACTGCGAGGCAAAGTTGCTGGCCACTTTCGTGTCCAGGATAGCGTTGAAACTTTCGTCGGCCACCTCGGTGGAGTCGGCCTTGAACGCATACAGGTCAGGGATATTCCGCTGGATGAACAGTTCCAGCAGGCGCATGTTGATGAAGCGGGTGCTGTCCGTCACGATGCTGGCCAGATACTTCTCATACTGCTGGTATCCGCGCAGCTGAGCTTTGCGGTATTTGGCGCCAGTGATGATGACCTGCTCCAGATTCAGCGTATCGCCCAGAATGTGCATCCGGGGATAGAACCTGAGTTGCCAGGCTTCGTCCTGCATGTCCTGGGGCACGCGGATCTGGAACTCGATGTCCACTTTCCCGTGGCGTTCAGCCACATTCCGGAAGCGAGCTTCCACCACGGCAGCGCTGATAACGTCCGTTGCCACCATTTCGCCGTTTTCATCCTTGACAGCCTTCATGATGATGAACTCGCGGCCGTCATCGTCGCGGACAACCAGGGTGTCCGGCCTGGCAACATCCTGAACGGAGGCTGTCATGCTGAGCGCACGCGAAGCATCTTCTTCCACCAGCCCAATGGAGGCCTGCATCTGTTCGGTCTGTACGCGCTGGATCTTGCTTGGGCCGGAACAACCTTGGCTGCACAGTGACACTATCAGCAAGATTACTACTATGGGGAACAGAACTACAATGCCTGCCAGCCCTACGGATGCAGTGTATAATTTTCTTTCGTAGTAGCTCATATTATCCCAGTCATCCGGGCGGTTCCTTGTCTCTTTGAACCAGCCGGCTATGGTCTTGAAAAACTTCTTCATCGTTTCATACTCAGGTTCTGTTGTTCATCCAGGTCAATCAGCACAGGGTCATTCCGGTGGGGATTCGTCGGGTCGTTTGCCAGCTTTTCAAGCCTTTCAAACTCCCATTTGATGTACTCCACGCCATCCAAGCCTGCCGTGCGTGGATCCCGGAACAGTTTCCGGTGGCCATCGGCATCGAACATTCCCGTTTCAGGGAAATGCCGGCTGGCATAATCACAGCCCTCAAAGGCAAAGTGAGGAACGTCGTTCATCCTGCCGATGTACTCGACCTTGGTGATGAAATCGTAATTGCTCAGTGGGCTGTTAATTCTGTTTCCCTCACCGTCAGTCAGCATGGCAGAGCCATCGTCAAAACGGATGGCGTAACGCTCAGGGTTTTCACAGAGTAGTTGCACTTTCCTCACTTCCTGGTCGTGCATGTAGTCGCTTATCTGGCTCATAATGGAATCGTGTATTCGCCTCCATCCTGCCAGCTGTCAACTCCGGCAGTAAAACCGATAGGCTCCGGGATTTCCACAGGAGCAATCCCTTCCTGCTGAAGGGCGCCCATGATCTTGAAGTTCCACCAAAGCGTCTCTTCCCGGTCATCGTCATCAACCAGGTCATCGATGATGATGAAGGGGGTGCTGAGTGTGATGATATAATTGAGCTTCACTTCGTGGATGCTGAACCAGGCTTTGTCCAGCCCTTCACCGACGGTCATGTTATAAATCTCGTTCTGCTGGTCATAGGTCTCGACCAGCGAAGGGTGCTCGAACTCCTCGCTGAAATCCAACGTGCCATTGAACACAGGAATGTCCCGGCTGGCAATATTATTTACATCGTTCCAAGGCCATCCGAAGATAGTCCCTGCCATATAGACCTGGCCGGTCAAGTTAGGGTACTGATGTTCGCTGATAGAGATGCCGGCCTCAGCCATCAGGGGGTCGTACTCGGCGGTCATGGTCACGTGACCAAAGGAATAGACCCAGTAACTGTACTCGAATGGATTGCCGTAGCCATCGGTAACGATTAGGTTCAGCATGGCCCTACCGGGAGCGGTCGTTTTGAGCATCCAGCTCTGGGCGCCGGTTTTTTCTACTGTGAGCACCTTCTTGTCAGCGCTGGAGAGGGAGTAAGTCGCACGTTCAGAATCGCTGCCCGCCGTGAGCAAGAGGTCCTGATTGTCCGCAATCACGGTTGGAGCATCCTCGGCCATATAGGTTTTATTCTCGATATCGGTCGTAGGCGCCAGCTGCATCGTGACCACGGGGCGCTTGGGCTTCACGCGGTTGTCCTGCAGGGTGAAGCCGACCTGATCGGTCTTTTCCACTTTCCACTCCGTTCCGCTTTGCCCGGGAACGGCTCCATGGCCGACAGCACGCGCCGTAATGGTCAGTTTTCCTTCGCCCGCAGCAGTTACCTTGAACTGATTGGGCAGTTCGCCGGGTTTCATTTCCACGATGTCAGGGTCTGAACAACTCAGTCCGTATTCGCTGACAATGGCAGTATTTGGCGTGGGGACGATGGTGAAAAGGCGCTCCTCGCCATAATCCCATTTTGGGTTGTCATTGCTCACCTCGATGGTGATACTCTCCAGGGCGCTGGTATCGGTTACAATCAGTTCTTTGGGGTCGCAGGAAGCCAGGGCTAGCGCCGCCGCGGCTCCCGCCGCAGCTATAAATAACTGTCTCATATGATTTTACGTTTTAGAAGATGTAAACCAGCGAGAGGATCACTTCATTGGGCAGGATGAACCACTTTTCACCCTGGTCCACGACTTTTCCGCAGCTCGGACAGGCATAGGTTGTGTACTTCGTCCAGCCTCCCCAGAGGCCCAGGCCGAAGTCCAGGTTGATATGCTCCTTTAGCATGAGCGAGTATCCTCCGGAAAGAGCTGCTCCGAAGGCGTCGCCCTCTTCGGCGGTCTCCCGGAGCACGCCGCCCCGGTTGTATTCTTGGTACTGAGCTTTGCCGCCAAGCCACCAGCCGGAATAGACGTTCCAAGGCCACCAGCGCATGCCCACGGCATAAGATTGCTTACGGTCTTGGAACTGGTCCGGGTTGGGTTCAGAGAACAGGCCGTTGAAGGTGTCCTTCTTTGCGAAGGTCCAGGGATTGACTCTGGCACCGGCGTGGATACTCCAGTGCTGGCCGACGGCTGCGGAACCCTCGATTCCGATGGTTCCCAGATCAATGGCATCGGCGGCGTTCACCGCCACGGCCCAGGTTTGGGCCGAAGCGGCTGCCGCGAACAAGAATAACGATGAGAAAAGAAAAACTAACTTCTTCATATTCAGTAAATTTTTAAATGGTCCCTTACAAAGGGAAGGACATTTCCCAACGTCCTTCCCGGTTGGAAAAATGATTGCAAATGGAATCCGCTCTCCGGAGGGTCTCTCTCTCACTAATCCGGCTCACTTGACTCGCCGGAGAGTTTCATCCAAGGGTCAATAGTTCATGATGATGAGTTCCTTCCCAAGGGGAACAGCATGGCGTATCTTCTTGGGCTTCGCGTTAAGCATGTCCACCATCGGGTTGTCCGGGGCGCAGATGGCCATCCAGCGTGCCTTGGTGTCGTTACGAAGAAACTTCGCCAGGCGCTTGTGTCCTGCCGTGGTGAGTGTCTTCGGCCCGGGGCCGGGGACATCCAGAAACAGGAAATTGCCTTCTTCCTTGGAGAAGGGATAGCCCAGCGTGCGGAAAAGTTCCTGCGAGTACGTCCGGGTCACTTCCATTTTTCTGGCAAGGACGGGACTCGTAACCGTGGAAATTCGGCTCTCAATGCTACGCTGATTCGCCTTGCGCCCGGCATACTCCGGCCGGAACTGCTGCGCGTCTTCCACATATTTGTCGCCCCGGGCGTACTCCATGAGGAAGATGAGCAGCGCGGCGCGGAGTGTATTTTTCGTTTCCGGCAGGTTGAACACTTCCACCAGATACTGATGTACGGCGGCCTTGAAGGCGGTGTAGAATGTTGAAGTGACGGTTGCATCGTCAATAAACAGAGTCATGGACTCCAACGCCTCAATGGTCTGGTGGCGCAATTCCATGAGGAACTGGTCTCCTTCCGTGTAGGGTGAGGGGAAGAGGTCCTCCACCGGTATCCGGTCCGTGATGCGGCCGACAGCTTTCACCAGCGAAGGATACTCCGCGAACAGGCCGTCATCGGCACTGCACTTGAGTTCCAGCAATCCGCTCCGGATGCTTTCAAAGGCCAAATCGCAGTTTTCCCAGGTCTTTTTCAGTTCTGGAAGCAGTGTGCGAAGCCGGGGGCCTCCGGTTTGCACGACGCGGTAGGCATTGATTAGTTCCGCGTTTTTGTCGGCCAGCGCATAGCTTTTCGCCTCTGCGGCCAGGAAGCAGGCGCCGTCACCGACGAATGGATCCACGAAGGTCTCGATATCCTTCGGAATCAGGGGGAGAATCACTCCCAGGTCTTTCTCGCGGCTGCCCGCCCAATTGATAAAAGGTCTCATATGAATAATGGATTAGTTGAGCATGAATTTGATCCCAAGTCCCGCCTGCCAGTGGATGTTCCCGGCATAGGAAGAGAAGTTGACAGGAAGGGCGCCCTGGACCAGAAGGGCGAACCTGGAAGAGAGGAAGATTTCCAGGCTGGTCATTGCATAGACGCCATACAGGAAACGGATATTGGCTGTTCCCAGATCGATGTAATCAGGCAGGTGCCCGAACGGGTCCAACCATTCTATACCCGCGAATACGCCTGCGCCTGCGTACCAATTGAAACTGCGGCTGCGAGTGGCGGCGAGTCTCCAAAGGTAGGCCCCGGCGGCAGAAATGTGCCAGTCGTCCAGAATATGGTTTGTGGAAAGCCCGTAACGGTAGGGGGATACCATGATGCCGGACTCCCAGAAACCGCCAAGGGTATATTGCGAATAGAAAGCCTCGGCCCCCACGGACGTGCCGGTATAGTGCGCAGAGATTGCGAGGGTAGATTGGCCAGAGATGGTTCGCTGGGCCGAGGCTGAGGTACACGAGAGGATGAGGAACAATCCGGTGAGGATGGTTCCGAATGATTTGCTTATTGAATGCCTTTTTGTCATTTCTCGTTTTGGTTTGACGCATTTAGTCTTGCATTGTCATACGCTATTTGACAACAAAGGAAAGGCAAAAATTTGTTCTTTCAAAATATTTCAGATACTTTTGAGACAAAAACCGGCTTACTTTGTGAGAAAAAAGTTGACATCTCCAAGCACAAAAAGACGTCCTGACGCACCTCAGCGCAAGGATGAGCTGCTTCATGTCAACGGAATCACGTACATAGAAGCCGATTTAAAATTGAATCACCTTCGCATCCTGATGGCCATCATTTCGGAGCTCCAGCGAGCAATAAGATTGCGCCTGACGCGAGGCAATGAAAGGAAGGGTGTGCCGGAAGTTTTCCTGCCGCCGAAGAATGACCGTGGATATCGGGTGTTGACCATCCCGGCGCAGGCTTTTCACATTGGGGAGAAAAATGGCGCCAGGCTCCGTGCTTGCCTTCGGGAGTTGGAGCATACCGCCATCCGTTTTCCGGACAGCGAGCAGAAGAATCATTTCACAGGATTCATAGAGGGGTTCCGATTTCCGGCTTACGGCCACGACGTTGAAATCTTCCTGCAGGAGCAAATGGTGGCCCGCTTGCTTCTGGTGGAAGAGGGCTACACCGCCTATTCCTGCCAGGCGGCACTTTCAATGGCCAACAAATACACCGTCCGGCTCTACTGGTTGGTCTGCTCCTGGCGTAATCGCGGCGGTTTTGTCCTAAGTATTGACGAACTTCGGCGGATGCTTACGCTCGGGCCGTCCTATGACCGTTCGGACAATATCGTAACGCACATCCTGAAACCGTCAGCCGCCGATTTGCGGGAGCATTATCCCATCTGGTTCGATTTCCGACTGCTGCTTCGCTCCGACCGTCAGTACATCTGCTTTAAGATTGGCTATCAGGTAGATGAAGAGACCAGAAACAAGGCGACGCAGGAGGCCTGGGATGCGTGTCGTTTGCTGATGAATGCCGCAGGAGGGCATGCACAGGCCATTGCCGACATCTGGAAACAATTGGATTTCGAGGATCTGCATTCGTTCACGGACAAACTGGCCAGTCTCACAGCCGACATTCGCATCCGCCGGGGTATTTCCAATGTGGACGCCTACGTTCACGCCGCCATGCTGGCCTGGTATTCCGACTGGCTGTTGCGCTATTCGGACATCTGACCAGTCATGCCCGGCCCGCCGGGCATCTTCTCTTTTTCTTTCTCATCTCCTTTCCCCGGGTGCGTACACGCGTTGTTGAGATATTTATTTATGAATACTAAATGTTATACCTAAACGAGTTTTTATAGCCCAGTCCTGCCACGACGAGCCTGTCGAACATCTCATTGCCCATCGTCCGGCGGTTGAACTTCCAGCAGAACTCGCTGAGGTAGTTCTGGATGTAGCCGGGGCAGATGTCATGGTAGACATCCAGGAAGAGGCGTTTGGCGTTGCTGATGGCGATGTGGACCCAGGGCAGGATCTGGCCGACCTGATCCTTCGGGATGACCTGGGGACGGTGGCTGGCCACGATGGACTTGAAGTTGGCGTATGACGTGGAATGATCACTGATGATGGTTGAGCTTGATTCAATATTGTCTTTTACTTTGCCGTCGATGGTCTCGGACGAGAGGTCGTCGATGACGATCATCTTGATGTGCTTGACGGCCGTGTGCTTGTGGCTTTTCTTCGTCGGGTTGCCCTCCACGGTCTCGGCCATCACCAGGACCTTCGTCTTCCGCTGGCTGCCACGGCCTTTCTTGAGAGGCTTTCCCTTCTCATCGTCAGGCACTTCCGTCGTGAAGAACCCTTCGTCGAGTTCCACCATGTTCTTGAGTGTGTACCGTTCGTCCCGTTTGCCCATCGCTATCCTCAGTTTATGAAGCATCGCCCAGATTGGCATATAGTTCTTGTGGCCGAGCTGCCGCTGAAGCTCCGCCGCGGAGAAACTCTTCTTCGTGGACGTGAGCAGATGAATGGCCGTGAACCAGTACAGCAGCGGGAGCTGGCTCCCGTGCATCACGGTATTGGCCGTAAGGCTCTGCCGGTAGTGGCACTGTTTGCACTCGAAGCATTTCTTGTCATTCTTCCAGTAATGGTGGACGCATCCGCACTTGGGGCAGACCACGCCCTCCCTTATTCGGTACTCTTTCAACTTGCGCTCGCAGGCTTCATCGTTCGGAAACTCCTTGGTGAAATCAATCAGGTTCATCGTATATCGTCGTTTGATGGTACGAAAGTAGTGCCTGATTGTGCCAAGACGAGGCGCAAGGTCTATTTTAGGTAAAACATTTGTTAGTCATATATTTATTTATACTTGTAATGATTCAATTTGTACGGCGCTTTTCGGGCGTTGTTAATTCGTTGTATATTTGATGATTGGAAGGTGTGAAACGGGGCCGGTTTCCTAAGTTTTGAATACTTTTCAGCCTCGGTTTCCTAAGTTTTGAATACTTTCCTCCTAAGGATTGAATACTTTTCTCCTAAGAATTGAGTAACTCTCGGAGCCGTTCCTAAGTTTTGAATACTTTTTCTTCGTTGCCTCCATCAATCAGAGGGTTTATCGAATTCCTCCGCATAAATAATCAATGCTGACGGCCGGAGGCCGTCTTTGAGCTGCAAGGTCAGGGGCCTGCGGCCTTTTGCCGAAAATCTCCACCCCTGCGGGGTAGTATTTTCGACAAAAACCTTGCATCTCAAACCGCATTGATTGCCAGCGCTCCATAATTCGTTAAACCCTCTAATTGATTGTATTATGAAACTTTCAGAACAAAGAAATCTCACAAAGAAGCAGATGCTTCAGGAGATGGCATCCAGGATGAGTGCATCCATGAAATCCGAGCTCCGGAACCTGATTGATGAACTGGGGCTCACGTTGGTCAGTGTCAATGGTTCAACCCTTAACTTGCTGCCTTATGAGATGTGAAGAACTCAACAAGCTGGGGCTTGAACTCCGCGAAGACTGGAATGTATCCGACCTTATCCTTGCCAGCGGCGCCGGTTATCTGGAAGGTTTCTCTAATGAACAGCTGGACAGAATCGGTGTCCTGAGAGAAGCCATTTCCGAATACATGGTTTCCATACCGGTTAGTACGAACGTGCAAATCAAGAATGCCGACCTGGCCAGTTTCTACCTGCTGCCCGTCATGAAGGGACTGGACCATGAAGAGTGCTGGATTCTTTATCTCTCCCGCAAGAACACCATCATCAAGCGGATGCAGATTTCCAAGGGTGGCTTTACCCAGACTACCATTGACAACAAGCAGATTCTCCGTCATGCATTACTCCTCGGCGCCCACGGCATCATCATTTCCCACAACCATCCCACGGGTGATCCCATGCCCAGCAAGGCAGATGTTCTGGCGACCAAGACTCTTGAGAAAGCCTGTGCAGCAGTAGAACTACACCTCTTCGACCACATCATCATCTCCGATTCCTCTTACTATTCCTTCCAGGAGGAGCATAAAGCCAAATATAACGAAACCATCCTCAAAACCCTCGCTACAGCATAGTGAGGGTTTATAATTGTGCTTCCGCCCGGAGCACAAACGAAACCGGAGCCCCGCGTGAAAAAGGACTCCGACCATGCCCGAAAGGCATCACAGCGGAACAGGGCCTGCTCTGGCCATTAGCAAAAGAACGTCCCGCCGTGTCGTATTGCAAATTTAACCAAAATCTCCGCTCCGACCAAGCGTCAGGTGAACCTGCCGCTTCATCTCCGCTGAATGGCGCTTGAGACCTTTACGTCGGCGGAGCCGCCGCGAAAGTCTCACGGCTCCACAGACTCTGCCGGGGCAAGCCCGTCAGAGACTGTTCCACCGCCGCGCCTATTACCGCCCGTCAGTCGGGTAAACCCGCCTGACCGGCTCTCCCAAGCACGAAAAGAGAACGAGTCATCGAGATTGATGCCCGTCCTCTTCAAACGCTTGCGGTCATAGACCTTTTTGGATTTGTGGAACGCCGAGTATGAAACCGGCCTCCCGTGCTCGGCAATCTCTTCCATCCGAGCCGCCCTGCGCTGGGCCAACATATAGTCGGCCTCCGTAATCCGCAGTTTCTTTCCTTTCCTCGGTTTCATTGTTGTACTTGATTGGTTTTACGCCTCTATAGATGCAAAAACCGTGGCATTTGTTACGGGTTGTCACTCCAGTCGGGTTGTCAGCAAGCTGCCAACCCCACTTCCGCTCCGTCGGCGCTTGAGACCTTCACGTCGGCGAAGCCGCCGCGAAAGTCTCACGGCTCCACAGACTCTGCCGGGGCAAGCCCGTCAGAGACTGTTCCACCGCCGCGCCTCTTTCCGCCCGTCAGTCGGGCAAGCCCGCCTGACCGGCTATCCTATTTCTTATCCAGCTGATAGAAGAATTTCCACAACGAGGCGACCATCTGCCCGTGCATAATCTGGTTATCGACCAGCAGTTCACGCACATAGGATTCGCTGTGAAGGGAGATTTTGATGTCTTCGGTAGGGTCCAGTCTCTGGTCGGCAACCTTCTCGACATCCCGGGCGAGGAAACAATGCACCAGATTATTGTGAGTGCCCACGTTGGGAGAAATGGTCATCAGTTCCTGCCACATGCCTCCGGAGTATCCGGTTTCCTCCAGAAGTTCGCGCTTGGCGGCCTGCAGCGGCGTTTCACCATCTTCCACTACACCACAGGGTAGCTCGTAGCAAGTCTTGCCCAGGCCGTGCCGGTACTGGCGTTCCAGGATGATTTCGCCGGTCTTTGTGATGGCAATAATGTTCACACCATCGCGGCACTCAAAGATATAGTACTCAGGATTGATGCGACCATCCGGAAGTTGCACCTCATCCTTGCGCACCGTCAGCCACGG
Source organism: uncultured Bacteroidales bacterium (assembly GCA_946187865.1). Classification (GTDB taxonomy): domain Bacteria; phylum Bacteroidota; class Bacteroidia; order Bacteroidales; family UBA932; genus Cryptobacteroides. Next base: position 81,771 of record CAMHST010000001.1, on the reverse strand, counting down.
GCGCTGTATCAGATACTCGGAGTGGAGCACCTTCCATTTGTTGTCCTCGTTAATTGTACTTTTCATCGTCTGAAATCATCCAAGAAACAAATTTAGTCATTTCTCGGCAAATTTCTTCGCTTTAGGGTACTTGGTGTCGATAAGATGCTCAATTGCCTCGGTGATGACATCGCCGAGGGAGGGGGCATCCTCCAGCCCTTCCGAGTCCAGCCAGATTCCCAGCAGGCGGACTTTGCGCTGAACCTCCTTGGGAATCCAGACGGCCGCCCGCTCCTGCGGGGCATCCTTTTTCTTTCTCACCTTCTTTGGCGCCGAGGGATCCTCGGCCACCGGCTTGTCTCTCTCATCTTGATGTAGCTTGGGGCGCTGTCGCAGCTGCTCCCGGAATTCGTCCAACTGTGTCATATTGATATAATGTTTACTTGGTTACTTGATTACTTGATATCATTGTATCTTCTCATCTTGTCATCATTTCATCATGTCATCTTGATATCAATGCATCTTTATGCCATTGTTTCAACCTATCAAGCTATCAAGATGACAAGCTATCTTCTATCCTTTCTATCAAGATACATCCTTACATTGATGCATTGATATCAGAAAAGTCCGCCACAAAAGTATATGTTTTGTCTTACTTTGTCAAATAGTATTTGTCAATTTGCCACAAAATGCCTATGTTTGCAGCGCGACTTATAAAGGAGCGGTGAATCTGGGCGTTAGTCCAGATTGCGAGATGGGCTTTCGTGTCACGAACGCAGACCCCTACGGGGCCATCTCGTGCGCCTACGGCGGGCACAGCAGGCTCCGAAGTCGCCTGCTTTCGGGCCTACGGCCCGTCTGGGCAGTGGAGACAGTGTTTAATGTAGAGTTTGGTATTGTGAGAGAGATTAGAAAACACTATGTCAATGTGCGTTTCTCGGAGAAAGAGTTCGAGAAGCTGAATACCCAGATGCATCTTTCCGGGTATAACAACCGTTCAAGGTACATCCGTGACGCGCTGCTTTCTACGCGCGTCCGCAAGCGCAGGAACCTTAGTCTGAATGAGGCAAACGTGGCGAAGCAGATCGAGCTGCTCCGCCTGGATCTCAAGCGCATCGGCGTGAACTACAACCAGCGCGTAAAGACGCTCAACCGCCTTGCGCTCGTGCGCGACAGGCACGGGAACGTCATTATCAATGCGCGGGACATCGAGCACGACATGACCGAGATGAAGGAGATGATGACCGAAATGGTCAGGACCTTTTCGGTCATCCGGGAGGAGGTGACCGGCTGCGCCGGTGAAGAAGGAGATGAGAAAGAAAGTGAGGATGATGAGTCCTCCTATGTATAACCATTTTTAACCCAAACGCATTATGCAAACCATTTTGATTTCGGGGAACCTCGCCAAGGATTGCGAGGTGATCCAAGGGAAGGAAGGGGCCGAGATGCTCCGTTTCGACGTGGCCGTGAAAGACGGCCGGGACAAGGAAGAAAAGCCGACGTACTACACATGCCGGATGAAGAAGACCGGCATCGCCGAGTACCTGAAGAAGGGACGCTTCGTGTCCATCCTCGGGAACCTCAAGGTGAATGTGGTGGAGAAGGAAGGCAAGACCTATGTGAACCTGGACGTCTGGGTGGGCAGCCTGGACCTGGCACCGCTCCCCAAGGAGAGCTGACTGATTCGGATTTACTCTGTTGACCTGAACTGTTTATGACATGGTAGTGAAAATCAACGCACCCACACCGCACTGTTCCACCAGCCTCCAGTACAATGAGAGGAAAGTGGAAGAGGGCAAGGCTGCCGTGGTCTGTTCCCAGGGTCTCGATAACCCGGAGAAACCGCTTGAGACTTTCGAGCGGTATGAACGCGGCAGCCGCCGGTGCGAGAAGATGTCCTTTCACATGTCCATCAATCCGTCGGTGACGGACGGGATGAGCCAGGAACAGATTGTCAGCTTTGCTCGGGAAATGATGGAGGGCCTCGGTTATGGCAACCAGCCCTTCATCATCTACCGGCACAACGACATCGGCCGCGAGCACTACCATATCGTATCCGTGCGCGTGGACAAGGACGGCCGGAAGATTCCCGACCATCAGGAGCACCGACGCTGCCAGGAGCTGATGAAGGAGCTGGCCCCGAAGTACGGCTTCACCATCGGCAAGGGAGAAAAGAAGGAGAAGAAGGACAAAGGGCCGAAGGATGAGCGGGTGGATTATCCGCGTTTCGACCCTGAGAAGGGCGACTATATGAAGCAGATAGAAGCGCTTGTGGAGCTGGCCATGAAGTACCATTTCACCACCGGCGAGCAGTATAAGATGCTGATGAAGCAGTTCGGCGTAGTTGTGGAAGAGCAGATGATACGGCGCAAGCCGATGCTGGTTTACTATGGCGTTGACCCCAAGACCGGGCGCAAATGTACGGCGCCCATCCCGGAAAAAGACCTGAACGTACCTGCGATGGAAGAAATCCGCAAGCACATTGAAGATTGCAAGAAAGAGAAACGTGACAAGGAGAAGCAGCGCGTGGCCAACCTGGCCCGCATAGCCTTGAAAAATGGCACTTCCGAGCTGCATACGCGGCGGATTCTTCGGAAAAAGAACATCGGGATTGTCTTTTCCCGCACCAAGGAGGGGAAGATTTTCGGCGTTACTTTCATCGACCATCAGACCCGCTGCGTGTTCAAGTCCAGCGAGTTGAAGGGCATCACCGCCGGTCAGTTCGAGGAAGCCCGGATGACCAAGTGGCCTCCGGAGGACCGGGAGTGGAAAGTCTGGGAGGAGCCCCGGCAGAAAACGGCAGCAGAAGAGGCGGCCGAATCGCTGGTGGCTGCGATGGCGGCGGAACGGAGCCGCCGTCACGAGGATGAGGAGATCATGAGAAGGGGAAGACACAGATAAAGATTGAGGCGTATGGATTCAAGAACTAAACCCATGTTTTCGGCGTTCCTATATTTCTCGGGAGCGCTGGTACTGATAATGATTTACTATGAGGCCTACCCGTTCTGGGCGGAGTTGCACCTGACAGCCGGACTGACGGACTCGCTGATGCTGGCCATCTACAAGGCAGGAGTGATGCAGAACTGGTGGGATGTGCGGCTGATTGCGCTGTTCTTCTGCACCTGGTCCGTGATGGTCCGGAGCGGCAGTTCCAAGGAGGCGCAGTGGCAGGAGGTAGCCCTTCCCGTCGGCATCGGGGCGGCCCTATTCTTCGGCGGACGTGCGGCGGGAACCGGGCTGCTGTACGTGTTGATGACACTGGTGGGTTTCGCCTTGTATCTGATGGGCGCCATCGCCCTGGGCCGTGCCTGGAGGGCGATGAAGGCCGGTACGATGGACCGGGGAAACGATACTTTCCCGCAGTGCGAAAGGCTGATTGAAAACCGCTACAGCATCAATATCCCCACGCGGTATCAGGATAAAGGCAAGATGCACAAGGGCTACATCAATGTGGTGAACCCTTTCCGCGGGACGATGGTCATCGGCACGCCCGGCTCCGGCAAGACTCACTCGGTCTATGGCCCTTACATCCGGCAGATGATCCAGAAGGGCTATTCGCTCTTTGTGTATGACTACAAGTTCCCGGACCTCACTCAGCGCGTGATGAACGAGCTGCTGGACAACATCGACTGCTACAAGGGCGTGAAGCCGGAGATGTATGTGGTGAACTTTGATGACCCGCTGTACTCGCACCGCTTCAACCCCATCCATCCGCGCTACCTGCAGGACCCCATCGACGCCACGGAGATTGCCGAGGTAATCATGAAAAACGCCAGCAAGGAGACGAACAAGGGGGATGATTTCTTCTCACTGTCTGCCCGTTGCTACGTGGATATGCTCATCTGGTTCCTTCGAATCTACGAGGGCGGCAAGTATTGCACATTTCCGCACCTCATCGAGCTGATGGGGCAGAACTACAAGCACGTGCTGCTGATTATGCAGCGCTATCCGGAACTGGACGTGAAGCGCAACACTTTTCAGGACGCCATAACGGACCGGGCCTTCGAGCAGCTGCAGGGCCAGATTGCATCGGCCCGTGTGCCACTCAACCGCTTTGTCTCCGAAACCCTGTACTGGACGCTCTCCGGGGACGATTTCTCCCTGCAAATCAACGACCCGCAGCATCCGAAGATTGTCTGCGTGGGGAACAATCCCACCCGTCAGCAGGTCTACGGGACCACGCTGGCCATGCTGATGAGCCAGCTCTTCAAGATTATCAACCGGCCCGGGATGATGCGCTGCGGCGTGCTGATTGACGAACTGCCCACCATCTACCTGAAAGGCCTGGACCACCTCATCAACACGGCCCGGCAGAATAAGGTCGCTGTGGTACTAGGCGCCCAGGACAAATCCCAGCTGGTGAAAGATTACGACAAGAAGGAATCGGACGTCATCTTCAACACGGTGGGGAACGTCTTTGCCGGTGCTGTCAAGGGCGAGACGGCCGAGGGACTGTCCAAGTCGTTCGGCAAGTTCGAGCAGGAAACACGCTCCTATCAGGAGAGCGACACCTCCGAACACGTCACCATATCCTTCCAGCAGCGGGATGTGCTCCCGGCCAGCCGTATAGAGGCGCTGTCGCAAGGCTCCTTCTGCGGCTACGTGGCCGATGAGTATCGGCAGAAGATCCACCCGAAGGTGTTCTGCGGGGAGATTATCTCGGACGGAAAGACGACCCACAAGGAGGAAGTCCCGCAGGTCGTCGATACAACAAAAGAAACAATCATGAAGGAGGTCCGGCTCAACTATAAGCGCATCCGCAACGAGGTTTATAACCTCGTGCAAAAGGAACTCAACCGGCCGGATCCGGAGCCGGGGGCTACTGCTGCCTCTTCTTAAAGGTCCACTCGAAATCGTAGCCGAGGGCGTCGGCCATCTTTTCCATGTCGGACATTTTGCAGTCGTCCACGGCGAAGCGGGTGCTCATGCTTTGGCGGGAGATTCCCACACGGCGGCCGAGCTCCGAAAGGGAGACGTTTTCGTCCATCAGGAAGTCAAATACGGGACGGAGGCGGGCTCCCTTTTTCGTTCCGGGAGAAAAGGGCATTCTGGCCCTTGAATTCGGGGTCTGAGCGGTCTGGGCAGCAGATTCTACTGCTGCATTCTTAACTTCGTTTGCCATCATTTTTCCTTTTCAAATTTGGGCGTTTACGGCGCATTGTTTTCCTTTGCATTGTCAGTTAACAACCGCCGTTGTCAAATTTGACTTGACAAAAGTAAGTAGAATAATCGGAAAAACCGAGAAAAAGATAAACTTTTTTCGTATGTTCGACAACGAACTGTACAACATCCCGCTGGGGAAGGTGCTGGAAGCCCTGGGTGCAAGGCCGGGGAAGGCCCGGAATATGTGGACCTCTCCGCTACGCTCCGAGAAGAATGCGTCCCTGCATGTGGATCCGGTCAAGAACGTCTGGTACGACTTCGGTCTCTCGCAGGGCGGAACCAACGTGGACCTGGTGATGCGCGTGAGGAAATGCTCGCAGGCCGAGGCTTACAGTTTCCTGGCCAGGCTGGTTCCCACGCCGCTCCGTTCGGCCGTAAAGGAAGCAGTCGAGCAGCGTCCCTCCATACAGATTAAGGCCGTCCGGGCCATCCGGAGCAACTATCTCCTGCAGTACCTGGAGGGGAGGAAGATTCCGCTGAGCCTGGCCCAGCGATATCTGAAAGAGATTATCGTCTATGACCCGCAGCGGGACCTGCATTTTACCTTGTTGGGAATTCCCAACAACGCCGGAGGCTATGCAATGAAGTCGCCCAGCGGTCATAAGGGAACCGACAAAGCGGGAATCACCACTATAAATAAGGAGGGAAAGATTACCTCGAAACCGTCCACGAAGAAAGTTGCCGTCTTTGAAGGGATGTTCGATTTCCTTTCGTGGCGCGTGATGCAGGGAAGCGAGCTGCCCAGCTGCGACGTAGTCATCCTGAACTCCGTCAACAACCTCGGCAAGGCGGCCGAATACCTCAAGCAGCACGACGGCGCCACCTGTTTCCTGGACAACGATGCCGCCGGGGAGCGCTGCTATCAGGGCGTCCGTGACCTCTTGAAAGGGAAAGACGCGGTGGACATGTCCGACCTCTACGGCCAATTCAAAGACATAAGCGAAATGCTTCAGGCATCCCGGGGCTATTCCTCCCATATGGCATTATATCCAAGTATGTAAATATTTGAAAAAACCATCTCTGAACTGTCTGAGTTGGCGAAAAATGACTAAATTTGTATGACACCCGGAGAGTATAGAAGGTACTCTGAAAAACTCCAGAAAGCCGGATTCTCCGATGCCCGGCAAAGAGAAGTGATGCTGGAGTTTCTGGACCGGTTGTCTAAAGTTTTAGTAAAAGACTATCTGCAAAAACACGCCGACTATGAGCAGGAAAAGAAAAACAGGCGAAAAGCCCGTAATGGACAGGACCAGTCCGCAAGATAAAAAGATTGCGGTCATATGGACCCGCGTAAGTACGAAGGAGCAGGCCGATAACAACCTAAGCCTTGAAACGCAGGAAAAGGCGTGTCGTGAGTACGCAGAAAGAAACGGCATTGAAATAGATTGTATCAAGGGTAACACCAACGAAAGCGCAAAGACGGAGGGCAAGCTCTTCCGTGAAATGATTGCTTATGTTTCCCTTCATAAAAGGGTCAATACAATCATTGTATATTCCTTGGACCGGTTTTCAAGGACTGGGCCGGAGGCCATGGTTACCAAAGAGTACCTTAAATCCAAGGGGATTACGATTATTTCCGTAACTCAACCCATTGACAACAACAATGCGGCGGGTGCATTCATGGAAAACATCATTTTCCTGTTCAGCCAGTTTGAGAATAATCTCAGAAAAGATAAATGTACGGCAGGAATGATTGCCTGCCTGGAAAACGGGGACTGGTTCTCAGCACCCCCTCTGGGGTATGCTATTGACAAAAGCTCAAAGAAAAAGCATCAGTTGGTCATTGATTCACGTGGCCCTCTCATTGCCAAGGCTTTCAGGTGGAAGGCCTATGACGAAATGTCAGATTCGGAGATTATCAGAAGATTGAAACTGGAAGGTTGGACTGTTTATAAGCAGCGCCTTTCCACGATCTTCCATAACCCATTCTATATTGGCAAGATCAGGCATCATCTGCTTGGAGACAGGATCGTCCAAGGAAATCATCCTCCCATTATAGATGAAAAGACCTTCAATATAGTCAACGGAATAGAAACGCATTCAGGCTATGTTCACGCGGAGGAAACGCCAAGCACTCCACTGAAACGTTTCGTGCGCTGCAGCGTATGCGGGTGTTACATGACGGGGTATGAAGTCAAGAAGAAACATCTTTGGTACTACAAATGCAATACCGTAGGATGCAAATGCAACCGGAGCGCCACTGTGCTCCATGACAAGTTCTACCAGCTTTTGGAGCAATATAACATCGAGGGAGAATGCAAAGAGATTCTCCAGGAAATGATAGTGGCAAAATTGTCCACTTATAATGAGGATATCACCAGAGAACTGTCTTCACTGAAAAAACGTCGGAATGCATATGAGGCGCAGAAAAAGGAGGTGATGACCAAGTTCGGATTGGGTGCCATTCCCGAAGATGTCTACTCCGTTACACGCGAAAATCTGGACCGCCAGCTGGATGAAATCGGCATAGAAATACGGGACCTTGAAAATCAATCCTCGAACCAGGACCTTGACGTTGCAAGTGCAATTACAACTATTTGTAACTTAGGCGATTACTGGAAGAATGGAACCTATGAAACCAAGCAATTCATCCAAGATTTTGCGTTTCCGGACGGACTACATTGGGACCGCGAAAATGACAATTATCGAACCACCTCGGAAAACGAGGCGCTTTCTTTAATTCGCTTATTTTCAAGTAGTTACAGAAACGAAATATCGCAAAAAAAGGACAAAACTCTCGTTTTGTCCTCGTTAGTAGCGGAGGCAGGACTCGAACCTGCGACCTCCGGGTTATGAGCCCGACGAGCTACCGACTGCTCTACTCCGCGGTTTGGGAATGCAAAGGTAAGGCGTTTTTTTGAAAAAAACAAATTTTTCCAAGCCGCGGAGCCGATTTTACCAGCGGGGATGGGTGATCTCAGGGTCTGAGAGGACCTGGGCGTTCATCCATTCGAAGATGTTCGCATGGCCCTGGGGGGCGACGGAGCCGCCTCCGTCGTTGCTGGGCTTGACATCTCCCTCGCTCTGCTCCTGAGACTTGGTGACGGCGTCGTTGAACAGGTAGCACCAGGAGAAATGGCCCATCAGCCGGCGGCCGGGAGTGTCCATTCCCTGGACATTTTCAAACATGGACATCCATACGTTCTTGGCACCGGCCTTCATCAGGCGCTGGAACGTGGGGATGCAGTGGGTCTTGGGATCCACGGTGGTGTCGTCGTAGGACTGGACGATCCAGATGTTCTCCTCTGCCAGGGTGGCGATCTCCGTGTCGGAGATGTACTGGTCCATGTAGGCCTCGCAGGTGGGATAGGCTGCGGCAAAGAATCTGGGATGGCGCATGAGCATGTGCATGGTCATGTATCCGCCGTTGGAGCAGCCGCCCACGTACACGCGCCTGCGGTCCACGTCCGGATTCTGCTCCAGATAGTAGTCGATGCAGGATTTGAGAACATCGGCATAAAGGGAAGGGTAATCCCCGTGGCCGAAGCCCTTGGCGGTTGCCATCCACATGGTGGGGCACTGGACGGACAGGACGTAAGCGCCGCCGGCGCCGCCTTCCGTGGTGAAATGCGACTGGATCTGCGGACGGATCAGGGATACCACCTCGTTGCCCAGGAGGGTGATGGACACATCCACGCCGCCTTCTCCGCCGCCGTGCAGCCAGATGATCAGGGGATTGGCTTTTCCGTCGCCCTTGAGCGACCAGGGCTCATAGGAGGCATAGGTGAGGGTGACTTCACCGGGCTTTCCGGTGGTTGCGCCCGTGAAGGTGCCCTTGTTGAAGTAGTCGGCTTCCGAAACGAAGTCCCGCAGACCTTTTTCCGTCTCGCAGTCGATGGCGGTGAATTTCTGCTTGCCCACTTTCAGGACCTTTCCCTTCTTCAGGGCCACCTTGATGCTGTATTCGTCTTTCCAGACATCGCCGTTTTTGGTGAGGCCGATACCGCGGCCGGAAGCCTTTTCCAGGCCCAGCGCAAGGTATTCGCCTTCCGGGTTGAACGCGCCCCGGGCGTCGCAGGGATAGATGCTCAAGACATTGCGTTCCGTTCCGTTGGTGTTCACGGAGAATACGGACGGATCAGGGTTCTCCAGCCTGATTTCCGGCTTGACCACAACCAGGTTGACGGCCGTGGAGGCTTCGTAGGTGGTGACGCCGGCCACCTGAGGCTCCATTTTCAGGGTCTGGGCGCCTGCCGATACGGCAATGACCAGGGCCACTGCAGTGAGGAAAGGTTTGAATCGGTTCATAATTATTCAAGTTTGGTTAGTTCAGGAATGCGAGAATGCCCGGCAGGTCCGCGGTAGGGAAAGCCTTCTGCTCACCGCTTTGCAGGTTCTTGATATTCACTGTGCCGGCCTCTATCTCGGTGCTGCCGTTGATGGAGATGAACGGGATGTTTTTCTTGTCGGCGTAGTCGAACTGCTTCTTGAGTTTGGTGGGTTCCGGATATACCTCTACCGATACGCCCGCCTCCCGGAGCGCTTTGGCTACGGGAAGCACATAGCGGAGTTCGTCGGCCCCCATCACCGCAAACAGCAGGGTGGTGCTTTCCGACAGCGAGGCAGGGAAGAGTTCCAGGCCGGTGAGGACGTCGTAGATGCGGTCTGCGCCGAAGGAGATACCCACGCCGGAGAGGCCCGGCAGGCCGAAGATGCCGGTGAGGTTGTCGTAGCGGCCGCCGCCGCAGATGGAACCGATCTCCCAGTCCAGCGCCTTTACCTCGAAGATGGCGCCGGTGTAATAATTGAGCCCGCGGGCCAGGGAAAGGTCCATCTCTACCGGGGCCCCCACGCCGGCCGCTTCTATGAGGCCGAACAGCTCTTCCAGCTCTGCCAGGCCCTTGAGCCCGGTTTCGGAGCCGATGCCGGAGGCGCTGCCGCCCTCGAAGAGCGTACGCATGGCGGCAAGTTTCTCCTGGAAGGAACCGCTCAGGGACAGGATTTGTTCGATGACGGCGATGCCGCCGGCCTCGATGCCTTTGTCCGCCATCTCTTCCTTCACCTTGTCCAGGCCGATCTTGTCCAGCTTGTCGATGGCCACCGTGATGTCCACCACCTTGTCCGGGGCGCCGGCAATCTCCGCGAAGCCGGTGAGCACCTTCCGGTTGTTGATGTGGATGCCCACCCGGACGCCCAGCTTGCCGAACACGGCATCTACCATCTGCACCAGTTCCAGCTCGTTCACCTGGGAGGTGGAGCCGATCACGTCCACGTCGCACTGGTAGAATTCGCGGTAGCGGCCTTTCTGGGGACGGTCTGCCCGCCAGACCGGCTGGATCTGGAAGCGCTTGAAGGGGAAGGAGATATCGCTCTGGTGCTGCACCACATACCGGGCGAACGGCACGGTGAGGTCGTAGCGGAGACCCTTTTCGCAGATTTGGGGGACAACGGGCTTGTCCGGGTCTATCCCGGCGAATGCATCCCCGGAGTTGAGGATGCGGAACAGGAGTTTGTCCCCTTCTTCCCCGTATTTGCCTAGCAGGGTGGACAGGTTCTCCATGGCGGGAGTCTCTATCTGCTGGTATCCGTAGGTGCGGAAAACGCTCCGGATGGTATCGAAAATATAATTGCGACGGGCCATTTCTTTCTGGCCGAAGTCTCTGGTGCCCTTCGGGATTCCGGGCTTCTGGATTGCCATAACTCTATAATTTTTACAAAAGTACGAAAAAAACGCTAACGGACGGACGCTTTCAGTTTCAGGATGCGCCGGACGCTCTGGTCTATGCGGGACTCGGGAATGGTCCCGTCCTGGACGGCCTTGAGCACCGCGTCAAAGACCTTGGGATATTCCCGGGTGCCCAGGAGGATGTCGGCTCCGGCCTGGATGGCCAGGATGGCGGCCTGCTCCGACTTGTATTCGCGGGTGATGGCGCCCATCTCCATGCCGTCGGTGATGATTACGCCATTGAAACCCAGCTCTTTCCGGAGTTTATCCTGCAGGATCACGGGGGAGAGGGTGGAGGGAATTTCCGAGCCGGTCACTTTCGGGGCCGATATGTGCGCGGTCATGACCATGGGGACGCCGGCTTCGATGCCCGCGCGGAAGGTGACCATCTCGCAGTCCAGCATCTCTTCCCAGCTTTTGTGGCTCACGGCGTAGCCCAGGTGGGTGTCGGCATAGGTGTCTCCATGTCCGGGGAAGTGCTTGAGGCAGCTCACCACGCCGGCATCGGCCATGCCTTTCACATACTGGGCCACCATGGGGGCGGCCACCTCCGGCTTGTCAGAGAAGGCCCGCGTGCCGATGATGATGTTCTCCGGGTTGGTGTTCACATCTGCCACGGGGGCGAAATTCACCTCGAAGCCGTACTGCTTCAGGTAGGAGCCGATGGCGTAGGCGGCCTTGTAGGCGGCCTTGGGATTCCCGGTGGCGCCGATGGAAGCCGTGCTCTCGAACTTGGGCACCTTGAAATTGGGGTTGTTGGCTATGCGGGCCACCCGTCCGCCTTCCTCGTCGATGCAGATCAAGGGATCTCCCTGCAGGTGGCGGAGCTCCCCGATGAAGCGGGTCACCTGCTCCGGGGTGTCGATGTTATGGGCGTACAGCAGGATGCCCCCGACGGGATACTGTTTGCCCGTGGCAGCCATCCGCCCGTTGACGCTGCGGACGGCGTAGGGGACCAGATCTTCCCCCGTGACCCAGCTGATTTCCGGGTCCAGGGCTTCCGGCCGAACGATAAACAGCTGGCCGATCTTCTCTCGCAGTGTCATCTTCCTGAGTTGTTTTTCTACCGGGTCTCCCGCAGCGCAGCCGTGGGCGAGCGCAAGGGAACCGGCAAGCAGCATGAAAAGGCGTTTCATCTTCACAATAATCAATCGGGAGCAAAGTTACCACTCTGCCCCCGAAATTGCAAATTTAAGCCTTCTCTTATCCGCAGTAGAAATACTGTTCCACCAGTTTCCGCATCAGCTCCGGGTCTTTCCGGGCGGCTTCGTGCAGGTTGGCATCGTCGTGGGCGCGGAGGGCCTTGATAATACCGTCTATCATCCGCGGGCGGAAAACATCGGCGGCCTCGTAGCAGGCGCGCGCCTTTTCCAAGGCGTCGGCCGACTCGGCGCAGCAGGTGGGCAGATTCTCCAGCGTGGCCAGTCTGGCCGCATTCTCGCTGCGGTGGATGTCCATGTCCACGTATTTGTCCGCGGCGATTTTCAGGGCCTTCTCCGGCTCCATTTCCAGGCCGATGCGGGCGGCTGCGCACAGGCCGGCCATGAGCTGGTAAATGTCGGCCGAGCAGTCCGGGCAGCGCATCTCGAAGGTCTGTTTGGCGGTGGTGTCGTGGTCGGCGGCCTTTTCCAGGGGATTGGCCTTGGAGCACATGTCCGTGCCGGCGCTCCAGCCCAGTGGAACGCGCACCAGGGCGCTGCGGTTGCAGTCTCCCCAGCAGACGTTGGTGGGGGCCTCCTGATGCGGCACCAGGCGGAAATAGGAGGTGGGGTTCTTGTTGCCGAAAGCGGTGATGGACGGAGCCATCTGCATCAGACCGGCGATGGCGCGGCGGGCTTCCTCGGAGAGTTTTCCGTCGGCGCCCAGGGTGGCGTTGCGGCCGTCCCGCATCAGGCGCATGTGGATGTGCATGCCGCTGCCGGCCTTTCCGGTGGTGATCTTCGGCGCAAAGGAAACGTCCAGCCCATAGCGGTAGGCCAGGTTCCGGATTACCCATTTGGCCAGCAGGAGCTGGTCCGCTGCGGTTTCTACCGGGCAGGGGAGGAATTCGATTTCGTTCTGCTCATAGATTTTTCCGTCCAGCGTGAAATTGCCTACCTCCGAGTGGCCGTACTTGATTTGGCCGCCCGTGCGGGCCACGTGCATCATGCATTCGCGGCGGAAGTCGTTCAGTTTGGCAAAGGGCTCGGATTCGTGGTAGCCTTTCTGGTCCGTGGCGGGGAAAAGCGGGTCTTCCTCGCATATCACATAGTATTCCAGCTCTCCCATGGCCTCGAACTGCATGCCGGTGGAAGCCTCAAAAGCTTTTTCCGCGCGGCGCAGGGTCTCGTGCGGGGCGCAGTCGAACGGTTCTCCGCTCTTGTCGAAGAAGCTGCACAGCAGGCACAGCGTGGGAATCTCGTTGAAGGGATCTACAAAGGCGGTCCGGTAGCGTGGAATCACGTACAGGTCACTGTTGCCGGCCTCGATGAAGGAGGGAAACAGGCTGGAACCGTCTACCCGCTCTCCTTCCGTGAGGATGGTCTCTGCGTAGGCAAGGCTGTTGACGGTGAAATTCAGGGTTTTCACCCGGCCGTCTTCTGCGGGATACATGAAGTCGATCATCTGGATTCCGTTTTCTGTGATAAAACGGAGCAGGTCTTCCCGGGTAAACTCTTCCGGGTGTTTCTGCAGGAAAGCGACAACCTGGTTGGGGTTGAGGGCAATGTTTTTGTCCATAACAATTATGCGGTTATTAAAACAATACACTCCCTTGGGCGCGGGCCTTGAGGAGTGTCTTGGAGCGGAATGCGAGGTTCGAACTCGTGACCTGCGGCTTGGGAAGCCGCCGCTCTACCAACTGAGCTAATTCCGCGTCGGGACTACAAATATACGCATTTTTTTTCATCCGCCAAGAATTTGGGGACGAATTTGGATTTGAACAGTTATTGCCTGCAACCTATTTCTTGGAACCGGCCAGGATCACTCCCGCGAGGATGGCGGCGCTGCCCAGCCCGGAGACCAGGGTCATCCGCTCTCCCAGGATGACCATGGCGGAGATGAGCGTGAACACGGGGTTCAGGTATACATAGTTGGTGGAGGTGACGTTCCCGAGCTTGGCCATCACCAGGTTCCAGGCCACAAAACAGGCCAGGGAGGCAACCAGGCCCAGGAACAGCAGGTTCCCGTAAACGACCGGCTGACCCAGGACGGCAGGGGAGAAAGAACCGGCCGATGCGCCCAGGAAGGGGAGGATGGTGAGAAGCCCGTAGAAGAAGACCTTCCGGGTGGCGAAAACCGCTCCGTAATCGGCCGTCATCTGTCCCATGAACAGGCTGTAGAGTGCCCAGCAGAGGGCCGCGCCGATGGCCAGCAGGTCCCCTTCCAGGGAAATCTGCAGCCGTGCTCCGTCGAACACCACCATGGCCATGCCCGCCAGGGCGAGAAGTGTGCCGCCGACAAGCGGAAACCCCAGCCGGACATCTTCCATGCCCCGGGCGAAACGGTCTTTGAACAGCAGCTTGTACAGGAGCGTGAACAAGAGGGTGAAAAGCGGCGCTACGCAGACCAGGAACGCCACGTTGGTGGCTTGGGTGTGGGCCAGGGCGGTATTCTCCGTGAGAAAGTAGAAAGAGCCGCCGGTGATGCCCAGAAACAGGAATACCAGCTCGTCTTTCCAGGAGCGGCTCCAGCACCGGAGATTCTTCCTGTCCGACAGGCAGAGCACCCAGATGCCTATATAGGCCAGGGTGAAACGGATGGCGAAGATGCCGGCGGGGTCCATTCCGGCCGATATCAAGGTTTTGGTGCACACGAACGTCACACCCCATACCGCAACGACGGCCAGGGCCAGCAAATGCCAGATGAAACGCGATTTACCCATAAAACGGCAGGCAAGTTACAAAAATTGTTGATAATATCGCACAAATCGTCTGGTGAAGGTCCTTCTTTTTTTGTAATTTTGCGCAAACGGAAAAACCAATCAATCCAATATGAAAAAACTTCTTTTATCCGCTGCGCTCGTATCGCTCTGCGTGCCAGCCTTTTCTCAGGAGCTCCGTCTCCGGGAAGACAATATCGACCAAATTGTCAGCGTCATGACCCCGCAGGAAAAAGCCACCCTGCTGGTGGGCTGCGGCGCCGGCTGGGGCAATGTGAACGCCAAGTTCATGGGCACCGCCGGCTGGACGGCCGCCATCCCGCGGCTGGGCATTCCCTCCATCTATTTTGCCGACGGCCCCCAGGGCGTAAACATGTCCCGCTACCGCGAGTATGATGTGAACGACTACAGCTGTACGTTCTTCCTTTCCGGTTCTTCTTTGGCCAGCTCGTGGGATGTGGAGGCGGCACGCGCCGTAGGCCATGCCATCGGCTATGAGCTGAAAGAGCGGGGCCTGGACGTGATCTTGGGCCCGGGAATCAACCTGCACAGAAGCGTGCTGGGCGGCCGTGACCAGGAGTACTTCTCGGAAGATCCGGTGCTTGCCGGCAAGATGGCCGCCGCCTGGATCCAGGGCGCACAGTCCAACGGGGTGGCAACTTCCCTGAAGCACTTTGCCGTGAATAATCAGGAGACCAACCGCAAGGAGAACGACTCCCGCGTGGATGTCCGTACGCTCCGGGAACTGTACCTGAAGGCCTTCGAGATTGCCGTGAAGGAGGGGAATCCTGCAACCGTCATGGGCGCCTACAATTACGTGAACGGGGTCCACGCCTGCGAGAACCCGGACCTGCTGGACCGCCTGCTCCGGCAGGAATGGGGCTGGAAGGGCGTAGTGATGAGCGACTGGGACGGCGTGGTGCTTACGGAGGAAGCCGTGCGGGCCACCTGCGACCTCATCGAGCCCGGCACGGAAGCGAACCGCCAGGACATTGTGAAGGGCCTGGAAAGCGGCACCTTGTCCCAGGCCGATGTGGACCGCAATGTGAAGCACGTGCTGGAGCTGATTGTGAAGAGTCCCTCCTTCAAGGGCTACAAGTACAGCAACGATATCGACCGGGAAACCCATCAGAAGCTTCTCCGGCGGGTTTCGGCCGAGGGAATGGTGCTCCTGAAGAACGACGGCGGCGCCCTGCCGCTCACTCCGGGTAAAGTAGCCCTGTACGGCTGCGCTTCTTATGACCTGGTCCCCGCCAACATGGGGGTGGGCGGCACCAACCAGGGCGTCTATCACGTTTCCCTGGTGCAGGGCCTCCGGGAAGACGGTTTCACGGTGGACTGGGACCTTCTCCGCGAGTATTCGGACTATGTGCCGTCGGCCAAGGAGAAAATCCGGTCGGCCTTCCCTGCCGTGTATGCCCAGTTCTACCGTTTTGACAATCCGGAAGAGATCATTCCCGGGCAGGAGCGCCCGTCCTCCCTGTCGGCGGAAGAAATTGCCATGGCGGCCGATGTCGGCGTGGCGGTCACCGTGGCCCATCGCAACTGGACGCTGGCGGAGCAGGCTGCGGAAAATGATGCAGCCATCATCACGCTGGCCCGCACCACCGGAGAGGCCTTCGACCGCCATCCCTCTGAGTATGACCTGACGGGGTCTGAGCGGAAGCTGCTGGAGGAGGTATCGGCCGCCTATAGGGCAGCCGGAAAGCCGGTGGTGGTGCTGCTGAATGTTCCCGCCGCCATCGAAACGGCTTCCTGGCGGGACAGCGTGGATGCCATTCTGGTGGTAGGGCAGCCTGGCGAGCGGGCAGGGGAGAGCATCGCCGACGCCCTCTGCGGCAAGGTGGCCCCTTCCGGCCGCCTGAATCAGAGCTGGAGCATACGCTACGGCGACGCCCCGGCCGACAAGAATTTCCCCGTGATGGAAGACAAGATGGACCTCAGGGCCCTGATTGGCGGCCGTGCACCCCGGGAAGGCCGCGAACTGGTTCCTACGGTGGATTATACCAACTATGAGGAAGGGCTGAATATGGGCTACCGCTATTTCGTCACTTCCGGCGCTCCGGTGGCCTATCCCTTCGGCCACGGTCTTACATATACCGCTTTTGCGTACGAAAATGCTGTGGTAGAGCCTTCGGCCGATGGTTTTGTGGCCCGCGTCACGGTTCGGAACACCGGCTCCCGCCCCGGCCGCGAGGTGGTGCAGCTATATGTGAGCGCCCCCTCCGGCGGTCTGGACAAACCTGCCCGCGAGCTCAAGGGCTTCGCCAAGACCCGGGAACTCAAGCCCGGTGAAAGCCAGGTAATGGAAATCCCCGTCACCCTCTACGGCCTGGCCTCCTTCAACGAGAAGAAATCGGCCTGGCAGACGGCCAAGGGGACGTACAAGTTCTGCTTTGGCGCCTCCTCGGAGAAGATGCTCACGGAAACCACCGTCAAGCTGGGCAAGGCCTCCGAATGGAAGACAGAGCGCCTGCTCCTTCCGCAGTAACTTTTGAGGGCAACCTTCCGGGTTGCTCTTTTTTTTCTCTTTTTTGCAACAAAACGCCATCTTTGCCGTTTATAGAGTAGAGACAAGAAAAACCGCCATGACCCGACAGGAAGCCGCACAGTTCTACAGGAAGCACAGCCAGCCGCTGTACAATGCGGCGTTGCGTATCCTCCATAACCGGGCCGACGCGGAAGAGGTGATGCAGGACACCCTGCTCAAATACCTTTCCCTGGGGGTAAGGAGCGCCTCCGATGCCCAGGCTGCCGCCTGGCTCCGGACCACTTGCGTGCGGCGCTCCATCGACCTGCTGCGGGCCAGGAAGAAAGACCTGGTGTTTGAGGATGTAGAGGCGGCAGGGGACGTGGAGGAAGAGACGGATCTGGCAGTAATTCCACCCTTGGCTGTGATTCGCAAGGCGATGGATGAGATGCCCCCTCCCTACGGCCTGGTCCTGAACCTGGTGCTGACAGAAGGGCTCAGCTATGCCGAAATAGCCAAGATGACAGGCCAGAAAGAGAATACCTTGCGTTCTGTGTACGCCCGGGGAAAAGCCCGGCTGGCCGCCAAACTGAAAAACTGGAATGACGATGAATAATTGGGAGACATACATCCGGCAGCACGCCGCCGAATTGGATACGGCCCCGCTGCCCGAAGAAGCGGAAGAACGCTTCCTGGAGCGCTGGGAGGCCGGGCATGACCGGCAGAAGCCTGCACACGGAATCCAGCGTGTCGTCTTCTGGAGTGCCGCCGCTGCCGCCGTTGTCGCCGCACTGCTTTGGGTTCGGTCCGCTACGCCGCACGACTGGTTCCGCGGCATAGACAATACCCCGGAAGCCGTTTACAGCAGCTATCTGGCCCAGGTGGAACATGCCTGGGAACTGGCGGGACCGTACGAAGACCTCTCCGACCAGCTCTCCGGCCTCACGGAGGAAACGGTTCCTATGCTGGAGCAATTGCCGGAAGAGTTGCCGGCAGCGGAGCAGGCGCAAATTCTCCGCGACTATTACGGCGCCCTGCTGGACGGCGTGGAATCTATCTTGAAAACCAATAAAAAGTAAAACGATATGAAAAGAATCCTTACCCTTATTACCGCCCTTCTCGCCCTGTCTGTCACGGGCTTGCATGCCGTGGAAAACCCGGCGGACGCCACGCCGAAGGTAATATCTAAAACCTTCGATTTCAAGAATTTCCAGGAGCTTGCAGTAGGGCATTCCTTCCAGGTGGAACTGGTACAGGACAACCAGTGGAAGGTGAGCATCGAATACAGCGATTTCCTGGAGCCGTATCTGGATGTGCAGCTTGCCGGCAGCCAGCTCAAACTGAACCTCAAAAACGTGCCGCAGTCTGTCCAGCGCAGCCGTAATTACAAGGAGAACAAGGTGCTCACGGCCAAGGTGCACATGCCGCGCCTGAACAAACTCACGGTCAGCGGCGCGGCCCGGCTCAATGCGCAGGGTTCCTTCGAGCCTGCGGGAGATACATTCCGGCTGGATGTCTCCGGCGCCGCCGTCGTGGACGGCATGGCCGTATCGGCCCCCAAAGCGCGGCTGGCAGCCAGCGGGGCGGCCAAACTGCCTTCGTTCACCGGTCAGATTCCGCAGGTAGACCTGCGCATGTCCGGAGCGGCCAAGGGCGGCTTCGACCTCCAGGCCGATACATGGAAGGTGGTTCTCTCGGGATCGGCCAAAGCCACTCTCCGGGGCGCGGAATGCCGGTCGGTTGAGATGGAATGTTCCGGATCGGCCGGCGCAAGCCTGGAAGTACAGGCGGACAAGCTGGAATACGAAGGGAGCGGCGCCTCTTCCCTGGACGCCGAGGAAGCTCCGGCCCGCGAGGTGGAGATTGAACTGAGCGGCGCCTCCAAGTGCCGGGTGGCGGCACAGGAGAGCCTGAAAGTGGAGGCCTCCGGCGCCTCGACCTGCCGGTACAAGGCGGCGGGCAAGCTGGGAACCAGGATTATCAACGCCTCCCGCGGCTCTTCCGTAAAAGAGATCTAAGCTGTTGCCATTCTGTGGAAAAAGGAGTATCTTTGGATGATGAAAAAGATACTCCTTCTTTTTTTGTTCCTGCTTCCTGCCCTGTCCCTGACGGCGCAGGAGGTAGCTGACAGCCTGAATATGTTCCAGCGGATAGACGCACGCATGTACCGCAGTCAGCACAAGGCCCGGGTGGATACCGCGTATATCGATATCCCCGAAGAGCGCTGGACCTTCAAGACATCGTCCAACTATTCCTGGAACACCCTGGGCATCCGTCACCAGGAGCAGGAGGAAGGCTATGCCACGGTCCTGAATTCCACCCCCACGCTCTCGCAGGGGTTTTCCGTGGCCTGGCGGTGGCTGGAGCTGGGGGTGAGCGTCAACCCGGGCTGGTTCATCCCCAGCCTGAAAAACAGCGACCAGGCCTATTCCATTTCCTTTTTCGGCAATAAATTCAGCATGTCGGCCACTTTCCGGGTGTCCAATTCCTACCGGGGAAGCATCATCTCCTACCCGGACTCCACGGTGACGGAGATCCCCCTGGGCGCCGTCAACGCCGACATCTCCGGAGACTTCGACGCCTATTATGTTTTCAACGGGGACAAATTCTCCTTCCCTGCCGCCTTCAGCATGATGCAGACCCAGAAAAGGAGTGCCGGCAGTCCGGTCTTGAGCCTATCCCTGCGAAACGGCGTCACGCGCTTCGCGGGCCTGAGCTACCAGGGGACAGAGGAGATGTCCCTGATTACCAATATCCTGGCGGTGGGCGCCGGCTATGCGCACAATTTTGTCACGCCGCACCACTGGCTGTTCCATGTGTCGGCCATGGCCAACCTGTCCCTGCTCAGCTATAACAAGTTATACACGTCGGCGGGGGATTACCGGATGCAGAAAACCTTCCCGGACTGGGTGGGCGTGTTCCAGGCCGCCGCCCTCCATTGGACAGGCCGATGGTTCTACGGGGTTAACCTGTCGGTGCGGGGGGCCACCTACGGCGCCCAGGACCGGCTGGAGTTCTCCAACGCCCGCACGGAGGGGCATGTTATCCTGGGGCTCAGACTGTAATCCTTTACCAGCAATCATTTCCATCATCCATGAAACGATACGGACATTTCGACGACCCGGCCCGGGAGTATGTGATTACCCGCCCGGACACCCCCTGGCCCTGGATCAACTACCTGGGCACGGAAGACTTTTTCTCGCTCATTTCCAACACGGCAGGCGGCTACTGCTTCTGCCGGGACGCCAAATTCCGGCGTATCCTCCGCTACCGCTACAACGGAGTGCCCATGGACGACGGGGGCAGGTATTACTACATCAAAGACGGTGACACCGTGTGGAATCCCGGCTGGAAGCCCTGCAAGACGCCGCTGGACTTCTATGAGTGCCGACACGGAATGGGATACACCCGGATCACGGGGGAGAAAGGCGGCCTTCGCTCGGAGGTGCTGTTTTTCGTCCCCATCGGCCACCGGTGCGAGCTGCACCGGGTGCGGCTGACCAATACGGGAAATCAGCGGAAGCAGGTCCAACTGTATTCCTTTGTGGAATGGTGCCTGTGGAACGCCTCCACCGACATGGAGAACTTCCAGCGCAACCTCTCTACCGGGGAAGTGGAGGTGGAAGGGAATGTCCTCTATCACAAGACGGAATACCGGGAACGCCGCAACCATTACGCGTTCTTCGGGGCCAACCGGTCCTTCGACGGTTTCGACACGGACCGGGAAACGTTCATCGGCCTGTATAACGGTTTCGACGCCCCGCAGCAGGTGCTCGCCGGCACTTCCGGCAATTCCGTGGCCCATGGCTGGAGCCCGGTGGCCTCTCACCGTTTCTGCCTGGATCTGGAACCGGGGCAGACGGAGGAAATCATCTTCGTGCTGGGCTATGTGGAAAATCCGGACGGGGAGAAGTTTTCGGCGCCCGGGGTCATCAATAAGGCGCCGGCCCTGGCCATGATGGAGGCGTTTGACAGCAGTGAAAAGGTAGAGCGGGCTTTTAACGCGCTCAAGGCCTTCTGGGATAACCTGCTCGGCCGTTTCTCCGTGACCTCCGAGGTCCCGGAGCTGGACCGCACCGTGAACATCTGGAACCAGTACCAGTGCATGATCACCTTCTTCTTCAGCCGGAGCGCCAGCTATTTCGAGAGCGGCATCGGCCGGGGCATGGGCTTCCGCGACTCCAACCAGGACCTCGCGGGCATCGTCCACCTCATCCCGGACCGCGCCCGGCAGCGCATCATCGACATCGCCTCCACGCAGTTCCCGGACGGCGGCTGCTACCACCAGTACCAGCCCCTCACCAAGCGCGGGAACAACGACATCGGCGGCGGTTTCAATGACGACCCGCTGTGGCTCATCTTCGGCACCGTCGCCTATATCCGCGAGACGGGGGATTTCGGCATCCTGCAGGAGCCGGTGCCCTTCGACAATCAGCCCGGAACCGAGGTCTCCCTGCTGGAACACCTGAAAATCAGCTTCCGGCACGTGACGGACAACCTCGGCCCGCACGGCCTCCCGCTCATCGGCCGGGCCGACTGGAACGACTGCCTGAACCTGAACTGCTTCTCCGACAACCCCGACGAGTCTTTCCAGACCACGGAGAACAAGACGGAGGGCTCCAAGGCGGAATCCCTGATGATCGCCGGCTTGTTTGTAGCTCAGGGCAAGGACTTCGCGGAGCTGCTGGAGCATCCCCGCGTGAAAGCCCCCGCTCCGTATGTGGTCCAGGTCCGAGCGGCCGTGGCCGACATGGAGAAAGCCGTGAAGGAATATGGTTGGGACGGGGAGTGGTTCCTGCGAGCCTACGATTACTATGGGAATAAGATCGGGTCGAAGGAAAATGCGGAGGGAAAGGTGTTCATCGAGAGCCAGGGCTGGTGCGCCATGGCTCGGATCGGGGCGGAGGAAGGCCTGTGCGACAAGGCCCTGGACGCCGCTGTGAAGTACCTGGAATGTGAGCAGGGGCTGGTCCTGAACAACCCGGCCTATTCGGCCTATATCAAGGACTACGGAGAGATCAGCTCCTACCCGCAGGGCTACAAGGAGAACGCCGGTGTGTTCTGCCACAACAATCCCTGGATCATCATCGCGGAGGCCATGGCCGGGCGGGCCGACGATGCCTGGCGCCATTACCGCAAGATTGCTCCCGCCTTTGCGGAAGACCAGCAGCTACGGAAAGTGGAGCCGTATGTGTTCTGCCAGATGGTGTCCGGAAAAGATGCTTTCCGCCCCGGCGAAGGCAAGAACAGCTGGCTCACCGGTACGGCCGCCTGGGCCTGGAAGGCCGTGAGCGAGGCGCTGCTGGGCATCCAGCCGCAGTTTGATGGCCTGCTCATCCGCCCCTGCATTCCGCTAGGAACCTACCGCGTCCACCGCCGTTTCCGGAATGCGGAATACGACATAACCATACGCCAGGAAGGCAAGGCCCCCCAGGCGTTCATCCCCTACAAAGAGGGAAAGCAGGTATTGGAGATCGTGCTCTGAAATAGCGTTGAGTGGAACTAATTGATAAACATATTGTTATAAAAAAGTGTCTAGTCGATTTCAACTAGACACTTTTTGTTAAATGCTTGATTTGTATGATGTTCCATTTTACGGCCTACTGTGCGAGTTTGCTGAAACGGTTGTCGATGGAGAAAGGGTGGTCAGCGGGATGTAAGGAATGAAGGGGAAGCCTTCCAGGGTGCGCATGTTGGTCTCGATGTCCCTGAGGGCTTTGAGGCGGGAGCGGTTCTGCTGCTCGCGGCGGGCCGCCAGTTCCTCCTCGGAGGGCTGGGGACGCTGTCCGCCGGGTCCGCCCGGGCCGAAGTTCATGCGGGGCATTTCGCGGGTCTGGCTCATGCGGTTGTGTCCTTCGGCCTTCTGGAACATGGCCTCGCGGGTCATCGGGTCTTCCATCTCCAGCACCCAGTCGTGGCCTCCGTTCGCATAGAACTGGCCCAGTACGGCCTTATAGTCCATGAAATCTCCCTGGCCGATAAAATAGAAGTCCTTCACATGCAGCATGGGAATCCTGTCGGCATGGTCGCGCAGGAACTGCGCCGCATCCCGGCCGCCGATCTGCACCCAGAACACGTCGTCCTCGAATTTCACCAGGTCGGGGTCGGTATGCTCTATCATGAAATCCACAATCTGCTTGTCGGAATCCACCAGCGGGTTGAACTCGATGTTGTGCAGGTGATAGAGGAACTGGATGCCGTATTTCTTGGCGATGGCGCCGATCTTATCCAGTACCTGACAGCAGGTGAGGGCGTGCTCCTCGTTGCCCCAGAACATGTTGGCGGTCATGGCTACGTACTTCACGCCCAGGACGGCGTCTTCCTTGAAGGTCTCCTCCCAGCGGGCCAGATATTCAGGGGTATCTTCGATGGCGCTGGCCATGGTGACGTCTGAAACCACGCGAAGGCCGTATTTGTCCATGATGGCCCTGGTTTCCTGAGGTGTGAGCCCGAACATGCGGCCGCCCATGAAGTTGTTCATCTCTACATAGGTGGCGCCTGTCTGCGCCACCCGGCGGACGGAATCCTCGAAATCGGCCCCGATGCCGATGACCGAGCAAAGCCCAACGCCGATGTCTTTTTTCAGGATGTCCTGGCCTTTGCCGTCGAAGATGGCACGGCCTGTCTCAAGTCCTTCGCAGGCGGCCGTCACATCCACGATGGCCTCCGGACTGTCCGGACGCACAATCACCATGGCACCGCCGAGGTGAGTAAGGGGAGTATGGGAGCCGAAACTCTCCATCCCGCTGATCGAGCCGTTGCCGGAAGCGACAAACTCCGCTCCCTGCACATTGATGTTCAGCTTAAAGGTGTCCGGAACGATGACTCCTTCATTGTCAATCACTTCCAGTTTCAGGAAGACCAAGTCATCGGCTACGTTGTAGCGCTCGCGGAGGATGCGGACGGCGGCGGGTTTTCCGGGGGTACGGAGCACGCGGCTCTCCATTTCCTTGCCGTCGCGGAGCGAGATGGCGACCAACTTGCCAGGCAAGTATTCGACACCTTCGAAGGTGGCTGTGAGGTTGTCGTCCGTGTTCTGGATCCCCACGACCTTGCCGTTCACTTCCAGGCGCACCTGCGGCTCCTTGGTGAATACGCGGACCTGCACTTTCTCGCCCTCATGGCCGGGGAAGTACCAGAGAGATTCCTCACGCTGCCAGCCCCAGAGGCCCATGGTCTCTTTGGTATTCTCCGGCATGGGTTCGTGAACCAGGATCTCCAGCGGAGAAACATCCCACATCACCCGGCGGTAGCGTCCCTGCGGCTTCACATCCCCGACGAGGTCGATGTCACCGCAGTAATTCACGTAGGTGGCCGGGAACTGCACCTGCGGCATGCGCGGGGCACCGGCAGGGGCGTTTCCGCCACCTCCGAACCACATCATGGCCGGATTCTGGTTCTCCTTGGGACCCATCGAGGTCTGGGACTGCGGCATCTGGCGCTCGGGCTGGTCGGCCGGTACATAGCGGCTGGAACCCAGCCCGGCCTCTCCCAGATGGTCCAGGGCCGTCCAGACAAAGTCACCGATGACATAAGGCTTCTCCTCCACGTCCTTCCAGTAGGCATAGGACTGGTTGGGATAGGATTCGGTCCCTACGATCACCCGGTCGGGGAATTTTGCATGGTCGCCTTCGTAAAGATGGCGGAGGTAGTTGTAACCGCTCACGTCCAGATGCTGGAAAGTGTACTGGGAATTGTCCCATTCCAGGTGGATGTAAGCGCCTGTAATGCCCTGGGTGACCAGGCGGGTGGGATCCAGCTGACGGACCTTGTCGCTGAGCTGTTTCCCGATCCGGGAGGCATCCTTGATGCTCCAGTTGGGAATTTCATTGCCGATGCTCCAAAGGATGATGGACGGATGGTTCCGGTCCCGCAGCATCATATCGGTAAGGTCGCTTTCCCAGCATTCTACGAAGAACCGGGAGTAGTCGTCTGTATTCTTGGGCTGTTCCCACATGTCGGTGAACTCGTCCATTACCAGCAGGCCCAGTTCGTCGCAGGCTTCCAGGAAATAGCGGGAAGGCGGGTTGTGGGCGCAGCGGACGGCATTGTAGCCGCTTTCCTTGAGCTGGCGCACCCGGCGGTATTCGGCCGTGCGGTAAGCGGCGGCTCCCAGCAGGCCGTTGTCGTGATGGACGCAGCCGCCCCTGAGAAGGACAGGCTCACCGTTGATGCGGAGACCGTCCTGTGCGTCACACGCGATGGAGCGAATGCCGAAACGCTGCTCGTAGCTGTCCAGGAGGGTGCCGTCCTTGCTTTTCAACTCTACGCGGGCGGTATAGAGATGGGGATGCTCCGTGTCCCAGAGGCGGGGCCTCTCCACTTTCATATTCACTTTGCCCTGGGCCGATGCCGCCGCATTGAGGCGGAGGGACGCCTTTCCCTCGGCGACACAGGTCCCGGCGGCGTCCAGGATGGAAACGACGGCCTGGATGTCCGTGCGCTTGCGGGTGTCATTGACGGCGGAGACGGCGACCAGCACTTCGGCATCGGCCTTGGAAACGGACGGTGTGGTCACATTGACGCCCCACTGGGCCACATGCACAGGCTCTGTAACCACCAGGGAGACTTCCCTATACAGGCCGGAGCCGCTGTACCAGCGGGTGTTGCGGCCGATATTCCGGACTTTGACGATGACTTCGTTGGCCTCTCCGGGAGCGAGCAGAAGGTCCGTGATGTCGAAATAAAAAGGCGTATATCCGTTCTTGTGGCTGCCGGCTGGTTTCCCGTTCACGGTGACGTCGGTTTCCATGTAGGCGCCGTCAAAGAGCAGGGAAAACCGTTTCCCTGCCTCTTCCGGGGCGACGGTGAAGGTTTTCCGGTACCAGCCGGTTCCGCCGCCCAGGTAGCCCATGGCGCGGCCGTTGGCGGAGGCACTGGTGAAAGGGCCCATGGTAGTGACGCCTTCGGCCTCTACGGCAGGTTCCATGCTGAAATCGTGGGGGAGGTCCACTGTTTTAACGGTTGCAAGGGAATCCCGGGAGAATTCCCAGCCTTTGCTGAAATTCCGTTCCTCGGCCCGGAGACTGAGCGAGAGGCCCGTCAGGGCAAAGACAAAAAGAAAGGGTCTGAAACTGTTCATCATTTGCACATTTTACTGAATGCAAAGATAACAGCCCAGACTCTTTCTTTTATTTCAGAAACTGTTTTTATCCTATCAATTTCTTTAAAAGAAGCTTATTTCACCGTGAGGACGGCCTTCTGCAGGCGTTCGCTGTCGGGGCCGGCCATGATTTCAAAGTCGCCGGGTTCACAGACCCACTCGCAGTCGTGGTTGAAGTAGGAGAGTTCTTCCGCGGTTAGGGTGAAATCTACCTTGACGGACGCTCCGGCCGCGATGTGCACCTTCTTGAAGCCCTTCAGTTCCTTCACCGGACGGGTGGAGGTGGCGTAGATGTCGTGGATGTATAACTGCACAATTTCATCGGCATCGCGGGAACCGGTGTTGGTCACGGTCACGGAGGCGGTCACGGAGCCGCTGAGCGGCATCTCAGCGGCGCTCAGAGTAACAGGGGAGTACGCGAAGGTGGTGTAGGACAGGCCGAAACCGAAGGGATACAGCGGCCCGTTCAGCTCGTCTTCATAGCAGCTGGTAAACTTCCGGTAAGGCTCGTAATCCGGGTGCGGACGGCCGGTGCTCTTGTGGTTGTAATAGAGCGGCAGCTGACCCACGGCACGCGGGAAGGTGGTGGTGAGCTTGGCGGAAGGGGCGTAGTCGCCGAAGAGCACGTCTGCCACGGCATGACCGCCTTCAGAGCCCGGGGACCACACGTTGAGGATGGCGTCCATGTTCTCGTTTTCCCAGTTCAGGGTGAGCGGACGACCGGTCACGAGCACCATCACGACGGGCTTTCCGGTGGCTTTCAGGGCCTTCAGGAGTTCCAGCTGGGCGTCCGGCATGGAGATGTCCGTGCGGGAGGCACCTTCGCCGTTCATATTGGGCACCTCACCCACGCAGGCGATTACTACGTTGGCCTGACGGGCCTTGGCAACGGCGTCGGCCACCAGCTTCTGCTGGGGAACGGTGTGGAGCTCAGGGATGGGGTAGTTGGGGGCGAAGTATTTGATCATGCCGTACAGGATGCTCTCTTCCAGGTCTTTGTCCTTGAAGAGCCAGCTGCCTTCCGCATAGGTGGCGGGGGTGACTTCGGAGATGCCCTGGAACAGGGTCACGCTCTCGGCATTGTGGGACGACATGGACCAGCTGCCAGCCATGGCTTCTCCATTTTGGGCCAGCGGACCCACCACGGCAACGCGGGTTCCTTTCCTGAGCGGCAGTACGCCGTCGTTCTTCAGCAGCACCAGGCACTCACGGGCGGCCTCGCGGGCGAAGGCCCGGTGTTCGGGCGTATAGACATCCTTGGCGGCACGCTCCGGATCCAGGTATTTGTAAGGGTCGTCGAACAGGCCCAGCTTGTATTTGGCTTCCAGGATGCGGCGGCAGGCGCGGTCTATATCGGCCTTGGAAATGCGGCCTTCCTGAAGGGATTTCTCCAGGGTGCCCACGAAGCCGTCGGAGTTCATGTCCATGTCCAGACCGGCCTGGAGGGAACGGGCCGACACTTCCTGGAGGTCTCCGATGCCATGGGCCACCTCTTCCAGCACGGCGGTGGCGTCGCTCACGATGAAGCCGTCGAAGCCCCAGGCCTTGCGGAGGAGTTCGTCCATCAGGTAGGTGTTCATGGTGGCGGGAATGCCTTCGAATTCATTGAAGGAACTCATGTAGCTGGCGGCGCCGGCATAGGCGGCCTGCTGATACGGGCGCAGGTAGCCGTTCAGGGCTTCCTGCCGGCTCAGGAATACGGAGTTGTAGTCGCGGCCGGCCTCTGCTCCGCCGTAAAGGGCGTAGTGTTTGACGCAGGTCATCACGTCCGTATTGTCATATACGCCGTCGCGGCCCTGGTAGCCGTACACATAGGCCTTGGCCAGTTCACCGCCCAGGAAAGGGTCTTCACCGCCGCCTTCCACGATTCGGCCCCAGCGGGCGTCGCGGCAGATGTCCACCATGGGGCTGAACACCCAGTTGATGCCGCTGGCCGACGCTTCCTTGGCGGCGATGCGGGCGGTCTTTTCCACCATCTCCGGATTCCAGGAGGTGGAAAGGGCCAGAGGAACCGGGAATACGGTCTGGTAGCCGTGGATGACGTCCATGCCGGTAATCAGGGGGATGCCGGCGCCGGATTCCATGGCGATTTTCTGGATGTCGCGCAGATACTCCACGTTTCCGCTGCCATAGATGCCGCCCAGCTTTCCGGCGCGGAGCAGTTTCACGTTCTCGTCTTCTTCGGTGACGCGGAGCGCCGACACGAAGCCGGAGGCGGAATGCAGGTTCAGCTGGCCGATCTTCTGTTCCAGCGTCATTTTGCCCATCAGATTGTCGATAAAGCGGTCCATTTTGGCGTCGGCCGAAGCCGACCCGGAACCGTTACTGCAACTGCAGAAGAAGCTCAGTGCGGCTGCAGTCAGAAGGAAGATTCTTTTCATGTCAGTTATTGGTTGTTGGTTTGGTTTCAAGCCATTTCCCCCAGCTGGGAATCGTCATAATCCCCGAACCAGGCGCGCAGCTGCGCCTTGGCCTTTTCCTTGATGGCGGGGGTGATGGCCGATGCCACAAAGCTGACGGCCGCAATCAGGGCGGCCCAGTCGTCGGCCATGCCCGCAAAGGGGAGCAGGTCCGGGATTACATCGGCCGGGAGGATGAAATAGCCCAGGGCTCCCATGATGACCATGCGGTAGCGGGCGGGGGTGGAAGGGTCTTTGAGGACATAATACAGCAGCAGGACGTAGTAGATGAGCTTGATGCCGGCCTTTTTGGCGATCTTGCCCACTTTTTTCCAGAGTTTGTCCTCGTTGTATTCTCCCTGATAGACGGGGAGGTCTTCTGCCGACAGGTTCTTATTGCTGCGCATCTTCTGCAAGGGCTTTTTGGTAGCATTCCCGGCACAGGGGCTCATAGGTGTCTTTCTCTCCCAGCACCACCAGTTTCTTGGAGGCGGAGAGCCGATGGGAATGGTTGGCCAGGGAACCGCAGCGTACGCAGATGGCGTGTACCTTCTGCACATCCTCCGCGATGGCCATCAGCCCGGGCATGGGGCCGAAGGGCTTGCCCAGGTAATCCGTGTCCAGTCCGGCGATGATCACGCGGACGCCCCGGTTTGCCAGTTCCTGGCATACGGGGATGATGCTCTCGTCGAAGAACTGGGCTTCGTCGATGCCCACCACCTGCACGTCAGGGTCTATCTGGAGCATCCG
The DNA here is from genome assembly GCA_946187865.1 of uncultured Bacteroidales bacterium. Taxonomy (GTDB): domain Bacteria; phylum Bacteroidota; class Bacteroidia; order Bacteroidales; family UBA932; genus Cryptobacteroides. The sequence continues at coordinate 52,383 of CAMHST010000001.1, read as the reverse complement.
GGACGGGGATTTGATAGGCGTACAGGAAATGCTGTGGGAGTCGTGCGAGACAACGTCCAGATCTGAGTAGCGCTTGTCTATCGTGGGTTTGAAAGTGGCGATTTTCTGTTTGGCGAACTGGGCCCTTTTGAGCCTCCGGATCAGTTCCTCCGTTTTGCCGGAGAACATGGAGCCGCAAATCACTTCGATGCAGCCCGCTTTTTTTGCATTTTCCAAAAACATTTCCGTAACTTTGTTGGTGCTTGAATGCAAATATAGTCATTTATGGACAAAACTCATACAGATTTTTTGCAAGAATGCGAGGCGGAGCTCGCCCTGCTCAAAGAGCGTGTAGCGGCCTTGGAGGAGAAGCTGTCGGCCTGGAAGGCGGAGGCGCAGGAGGCGGATGTCCCGGAGGCCGATATCCCGGAAGCGGACATGCCGCCGATGGATCTTCCTCCAGTGGATTTCGCGCCGGTGGACGAGGCCGCCGTGGAGGAGGCATCGGCCGGGGACGTTCCTGTAGAGGCTGCCGTGCAGGACGCTGCGCCGGTGGATTTCACGGACGTTGAGATGGACGGGGAAGCGTTCGGCCCGGAGGTTTTGTCCGTACCGGAAGAGGCTCCGGTGGAGGTGCCTGCGGGGGATGTCCCTGCGGCCGATGTTCCTGCGGAGGAAGAAGCTCCCGCGCCCCTTGAACCGGACGACACGGCAGACCTTCCCTGGCGGAAAGACCGTCCTGGCCTGCAGGTGAAAAACATCCGCAGCGGCATCTCCCTGTACGACCGGGCCCTTTTTATCGGCACGCTGTTCAAGGAAGACTTCACCCTGTACGACAACACCATCCGGGAACTGAACGAGCTCACCACCCTGGACCAGGCCGTGGACTATATCCGGAGGCACTTCCCGGACTGGAACCTGCATTCGGATGTGGTGTACAGTTTCATGATGGCTGTCCGCAAAAAGCTGGGCTGATGGCAGGGAAACTTTATATCGTCCCCACACCGGTGGGGAATCTGGAAGACATGACTTACCGGGCCGTTCAGGTGCTTCGGGAGGCGGATCTGGTGCTGGCGGAGGACACCCGCACCAGTTCGGTGCTGCTGCATCATTACGGCATCCAGGCCCGTCTGCAGAGCCATCACAAATTCAACGAGCACCAGACGGTCCAGCTCATCAAAGAGCGCATCCTGGGCGGGCTCAACGTGGCCCTGATCAGCGATGCCGGCACGCCGGGCATTTCGGACCCCGGTTTCTTGCTGGTGCGCACTTGCGCGGAAGAAGGCATTGAGGTCCAGACGCTTCCTGGGGCAACGGCCTGCATCCCGGCGCTGGTGTCTTCCGGCCTTCCCTGTGACCGTTTCTGCTTCGAAGGCTTCCTGCCCCAGAAAAAGGGCCGCCAGACGCTCCTGCAGCAGCTGTCCGCGGAAACCCGGACGATGGTCTTTTACGAGTCGCCCTACCGGCTGGTGAAAACGCTGGAGCAGCTCTCGGAACACTTCGGCGGGGAGCGCCGCTGTTCGGTGGCGCGGGAAATCTCCAAGGTGCACGAGGAGCACCGCCGGGGCACCCTCCAGGAAGTGGCGGACTGGTTCCGGGAGCATGAACCCAAAGGGGAAATTGTCATTGTAGTGGCCGGCGCAGAGCCGGTGAAATCGGAAAAAAAGAGGCGGTATGAAAGAGGGGAAGGACAAACGGAAGGGGAGTAGCCTTCACGGCAGTTTCGTAACGGGCGCCATCGCCCTGGTATTCCTGATTATCGGTTATGAAGTGGCTTTGTTCGTGCACAAAGCTGCGGTAATGCGTATCCAGGCCAACCGGGACCGGCCGGACACGGTGTATGTGATAGACCGTGCCCTGGCCGAAGAAATCCTCCGGGAGGCCGATTTCTCTCCGGAAGCCGCGGAATCGTCGGATGCATCGGCCTCTTTCATTGCATCCGAAGATCCGGTGGTTGCTGACAGGGTTTCAGGTGATAGGGCTTCAGGTGATAGGGCTTCAGAGATGCCTCCAGGGGCAAAAAAGAAGGCCGATGCCCCTGGCGGCATCTCCGAAGCCGGACGAAGCAAAAAGGTTGATGCCCTTGGAAACAACGCCGAAGCCGGACGAAGCAAGAAGGCCGGTGCGGTGGTGGTGCGGAAGAATGCGGTGCATTCGGCGGCGGTCCGGGCGGTGCGGGAGAAGGCGCAGCCACGCCGGGTGGAGAACTTCCGGTTCAACCCCAATACGGTCTCGGCGGAGGACTTGCAGCGGCTGGGGTTCTCTGAAAAGCAGGCGCTCTCCATCGTCCGCTATCGGGAAAAGGGCGGCCGCTTCCGCAGAAAGACGGATTTTGCCAAGTCGTACGTGGTGGCCGATTCCGTGTATGAGCGGCTGGCGCCCTACATCGACATCCCCAAAATCGACATCAACCGGGCCGACAGCGCCGCGCTGGTAACCCTTCCTGGTATCGGCCCCTGGTTTGCCGCCAAAATGATCAGCTACCGGGAAGAGCTGGGCGGGTATTCGCATCCGGAGCAGCTGCTGGAAATCTATCGCTTCGACCGGGAAAAATACGACGGCCTGAGCGACCTGATCAGCTGTTCTCCGCCGGCTCCATACCCGCTCTGGACCCTTCCGGAGGCGGAATTGGCCCGCCACCCGTATATCTCCAAGGCCGAAGCCCACGGTATCGTCCTGTACCGCCAGCATAACCGGGCAGAAGCCTGTACGGTAGAAGGCCTCCGGAAAGCCGGCGTACTCTCGGAAGATCACGCCGCCCGCCTGTCGCTCTGCCTCATTGCACCCCTGTCCGACATCGGCCCCCGCAAAAACGGCCAAAAGTGACGGCGCGGAAGTCACGGCTGACATCGGCGCCCGCAAAATCGGCCAAAAGTGACGGCGCGGAAGTCACGACCAACACCGGCCTGGCGGCTTACGGGACACAAACAAAGAGGCAGGCCCGGAAGGTCTGCCTCTTGATGGGGGTGCAACGGCACCTTAGTCCTGGATTTTGCTCATGGCTTCCCGGATCTTGCCTTCGATTTCCTCTGCGAGTTCCGGATTGTCCAGCATAAGCTTTTTGGTGGCTTCCCGGCCTTGGGCCAGTTTGCTGTCGTTATAGCTGAACCAGGAACCGGACTTCTGGATAATGCCCAGCTCTACGCCCAGGTCCACGATTTCTCCGCTGCGCGAAATGCCCTCGCCGAAGACAATGTCGAATTCCGCTTTCTTGAAGGGCGGAGCCATCTTGTTCTTGACCACCTTTACCTTCACGTGGTTGCCCAGGGCGTCGTCGCCGTCTTTGATCTGGGTGGTGCGGCGGATATCCAGCCGGACGGAAGCGTAGAACTTGAGCGCATTGCCGCCGGTGGTGGTTTCCGGGTTGCCGAACATGATGCCGATCTTCTCACGCAGCTGGTTGATGAAGATGCAGCAGGTGCCGGTCTTGGAGATGTTGGCCGTCAGTTTGCGCAGGGCCTGGGACATCAGGCGGGCCTGCAGGCCGACTTTGTTCTCTCCCATCTCTCCTTCGATCTCCGCCTTGGGGGTAAGGGCGGCCACGGAGTCTATCACCACAATGTCCACGGCGCCGCTGCGGATAAGGTTGTCGGCGATTTCCAGGGCCTGTTCCCCGTTGTCCGGCTGGGAAATGAGGAGGGTGTCCAGATTCACGCCCAGGGCTTTGGCATAGCTGCGGTCGAACGCGTGTTCTGCGTCGATGATGGCGGCGATGCCCCCGCCTTTCTGGGCCTGGGCGATGGCGTGGATGGCCAGGGTGGTTTTACCGGAGGATTCCGGACCGTAGATCTCGATGATGCGGCCTTTGGGGTATCCGCCGATGCCCAGCGCATGGTCCAGGGAGATGGAACCGCTGGGGATGACCTGAGAGGCATCCCATTCCGGCTGGTCTCCCAGCTTCATGATGGTTCCTTTCCCGTAATCTTTCTCAATCTTGTCGATCGTAGCCTGCAGGGCCTTGAGTTTGGCTGCGTTTACCTGGGCTTCGGTCATTTCTTCTGCTGCTTTTGCCATAATCTGTTTTAGTTAAAAGTTTTGCGCGGGCATCCTTTACCGCTGAAAGACAAAGTTAATCAAAAACTCGGTTATTCAGAATTTTTTCATTGGATATTTATTATTATTTTTGTGCGAAGGAAAAGAGTGAGTCCATGAAACAACGCCTGCTTGGAAAAACCCCGGAAGAACTGAAAGAGATTGCCCTGGACGCCGGCCTGCCCGCTTTCGCCGGCAAGCAGATGGCCCAGTGGCTGTATGTGCGCCGCGCCCATTCGCTGCAGGAAATGACCAACCTGTCCAAGGCCGGCCGGGAAGCCCTCTCCCAAAACTGGGAGGTGGGCATGGCCCGCCCCCTGGGCTCCCAGACTTCGGTCGACGGTACCCGGAAATACCTGTTCCCGGTAGGGGAGGACCCCCTGAACGCCGTAGAGACGGTCATGATCCCGGACCAGGACCGGAAAACCCTCTGCGTCAGCTCCCAGGCCGGCTGCAAGATGGGCTGCAAGTTCTGCATGACGGGGCGGCAGGGCTTCCACGGAAACCTGTCGGCCGCAGACATCCTTTCGCAGTTTTTCGCGATCGACGAAGCCGCGGAGCTCACCAACACCGTCTTCATGGGCATGGGAGAGCCGCTGGACAACTGGGACCAGGTGAAAAAGGTGATCGAAATCCTCACGGCCCCCTGGGGGCTGGCCTGGAGTCCCAAGCGTATCACCCTTTCCACGATCGGCGTGCTGCCCAACCTGAAAAAATACCTGGACGAAAGCCACTGCCACCTGGCCGTGAGCCTGCACAATCCCTTCCCGGAGGAGCGTCTGGAAATGATGCCCGTAGAGAAGGCGTGGCCCCTGGAGTCGGTGGTGGAACTGATCCGCCGCTACGATTTCACCGGGCAGCGCCGGGTCAGTTTCGAGTACACGGTCTTTGACGGGTGGAACAACACCAAACGGCATGCAGACGCGCTCCTGCGCCTGCTTTCCGGACTGGAATGCCGCGTTAACCTGATCCGTTTCCACCGTATCCCCGATTTCCCCCTGGGACCCGCCAGCGACACGCAGATGGAAGCCTTCCGGGACCGCCTTTCCCGGGGCGGGCTCACCGCCACCATCCGCGCCTCGCGCGGAGAAGATATTTTCGCCGCCTGCGGCCTTCTGGCCGGAAAACACATGCAACTATGAGAAAAGTCCTCACCTGGCTGTCCTGTCTTGTCCTTGCCGGCTTGTCCGCCTTGGCCCAGGACCGCTCTTCTTCCACTTTCGGCCTGGATCCCAAAGACGCCAAGGCTGTGAACAGTATCCGCAACCGGATGGCCCAGATCCGCAAGCATCGGCCCACGGTGGCGCTGGTCCTGTCCGGCGGCGGCGCCAAGGGCGCGGCTACGGTGGGGGCGCTGAAAGTCATCGAAGAGTATGGCCTTCCGGTAGACATGGTGGTGGGGACCAGCATCGGCGGCCTGCTGGGTGGCATGTACGCCCTGGGGTACGACGCCGCCTATCTGGATACGCTCATCCATTCCATCAACTGGGACATGGCCCTGAGCGACAAGGTGCAGCGGGAATACATCCCCTATTCCAGGATCCGGTACAAGGAGAAGTTCCTGGTATCCATCCCTTTCTACTACCGGACAGACGATTACAAATCCTTCGTGGCGGGTGATATGCCTTTTTCCAACGGGGAAGACCGTTTCCTGCACCTTCGGGCCGACGATGAGCAGGCGCGCTCCATAGACCGGATCCTCGGAGACAACCTCATGGGCAGCCTTCCCTCCGGCTTCGTGTACGGGCAGAATGTGAGCCAGATCATCAATTCCCGGACAGTAGGCTACAGTGATTCCACCGATTTCTTCAAGTTCCCCATTCCCTTCGCCTGCGTGGCCACGGACATGGCTTCCGGCAAGGCCAAGATCTGGCACAGCGGCTCCGTGAACCTGGCCCTTCGTTCCACCATGTCCATCCCCGGCCTGTTCACGCCGGTCCGCACCCAGGGAATGGTCCTGGCCGACGGCGGCATGCGGAACAATTTCCCTGTGGATATCGCCCGGGACATGGGCGCCGACATTGTCATCGGCATAGACCTTTCCGGCTCCTCTCCCGGGGCGGACAAGATCAACAACCTGGGAGACATCCTGATGCAGGGGATAGACATGCTGTCCAACGACTCCTTCGAGCGGAATATCCAGTCGGTGGACGTGCGCATCCATCCGGACCTTACGGGGTACGACATGCTCAGCTTCAACGACGTTGCCATCGATACCATGTACCAGCGGGGGCTCCGTGCCGCCCGTGCGAGCGCCGCCGAGCTTGCCGCCGTGAAAAAGAAGGTGGGCGGCGCCAAGAGGCAACTGCAGGCCCCGAAGGCGGTAGACCTGAACGTGAAGCCGGTGGTCATCGGCGACATCGATATCGTGGGCGTGCCCGCCTCCGATGCGGAATTCATCCGCTCCAAGCTGGCCGTACAGCCTGGTGCCGTGGTCACCAAACAGGCCATCGAAGAGGATATCGCGCGGGTCTTCGGGCAGGGCACCTATGACTTTGTGAGCTATGAGCTTCGCGGAACCATGGAGCCCTACCGGCTCCGGATTCTGTGCAAGCGGGGACCTCTGCATCAGCTGGGACTGGGTTTTCGGGCCGATTCAGAAGACCTGGTTTCCATCCTGGTTAATCTGGGCTTCAACACGCACGCCGTCCGCGGGTCTTCCCTGGACCTGACCGGACGGATCGGCGTGAATCCCTTCCTGGAATTCCACTATGCCTACGACGCGCCCAAGATGCCAACCATCAATGTCACGGCCCGTTTCCGCTGGAACGACCGCAACAATTTCCTGTCCGGGAGCAATATCTACTCCATCGACTTTACCCAGTACACCCAGGAGATCTACGCGTCCAACCTCAAGTGGTATTCCTTTGACCTGCAGGCCGGTATCCGGAACCAGTATTTCCGGGTCAAGCGTATCCTCTCCGCCGAAGAGTCGGGCGCCTATGATCCCGCGGCCGTGACCCGGGACTATCCCAGCTTCTTTGTCAACGGCCGGATGGAGACCATGGACGACGGGTATTTCCCCACCCGGGGCATCTCGGGCGGAATCAAGGCGGAACTGGTGTCCCGGATGTTCACACCGGAGAAGGGGAGCCTGTTCGGCATCGTATCCCTGGACGGAAAGATGCCGGTGGCTATGGGCCGGTTCGCCCTGATCCCGCAGGGCAGTCTCCGTTACATCCTGGGAGAGAATGTCCCCATCGTGTACTCCAACGTGATGGGCGGTGATTTTGCCGGCCGCTACGTAGAGCAGCAGTTGCCCTTCATGGGCATTCCCAGCGGGGCCTTCCGGCGCAACTACATGATGATCGGCCGGCTGGACGCCCGTCTGGGGTTCGGCAAAAGCCATTATGTGAGCGCCATTTTCAATGCCGCTTATGATTTCGACAATTTCGGCACCTTCGAGCTGGGAGAACATGTTTTCGGGGCTGGCCTGGAATATGCCTACGATTCGGTAGTGGGCCCCCTGAAACTGGACATCCACTGGAATTCCCTCACCAAAAAGGTGGGCGCGTACGTGTCCCTGGGCTTCAATTTCTAAGGCCATGGAAAGCGCCAAGTGTCTGTCCCGCCTGCAGCGGCTGTGCTCCCGGGCGGAATACTGCCGTCAGGACATGTACCGGAAAGCCCTGAAAGATCTGGAGGGGAATGCCGATGCCGCAGAGCGCATTGTCGCGCAGCTGGTGGCGGAGCGGTACGTGGACGACGCCCGCTATGCCGCGGCCTTCGCCCGGGAGAAATCCTCGCTGCAGGGCTGGGGCGCCGTGAAAATCCGTTTCCAGCTGAAGGGAAAGGGCATTGCCGACGAAGCCATCCGGGCCGCCCTGGAAGAGATAGACCCGGAAAAAGCCGCCGACAAACTGGACCGCCTCATCGCCGCCAAGTACCGCACCCTGCAGGGAGACCCGCAGTGCCGGCTGAAACTGCTCAAGTTCGCCCTTTCCCGGGGCTATGAATATGCCGATGTGGAAGCCGCCGTATCCCGCGTGCTTAAGGGAGAATAAAAAAATGGTGGGGCCGTAAGCCGCTTTCTGTTTTTAAATCTGTCATTTATCTTCGCAACCTACCCCCCGGCATCGGACGGGCCGTCCTCATCTGCCGGTATATTTGGTCTTGCAGGCCCGGATACCGTACCCGCGGCATGTCGCCATGCAGCGTCGTGGGCCCTTACCCCGCGTTTTCACCCTTGCCGGCGGTGCAATCGGCCCCGAAAGGCCTCCCGCGGCGGTTATTTTCTGTTACGATATCTAAAGATTACTCCCTACTGCGCTTTCCGCAGACGGGTGCCCTGTCCTGTGCGGACTTTCCTCAGTGCCGGAGCACCGCGACAGATCGTCCCACCATTTTTCTGAGCGCAAAGGTACGGCGGGAACTTGGATTTTGCAAATCCTAGTTCACTTGCAGCTGCTCCACGTCCACCCAGCCGGCATCGTTGCGGGGGGCGGGGCGGTTGCAGTAAAAGCCGAATTTGGCGCCGATCCAGGTTTCCGGTTTGGCCGTGAAAGGCGCGCCGGCGGGGGTGAAGCGTTTTCCGTCGGCAGAGAAGCTGAACTGGCAGACGGCATCCGGCACATTCCCTTCCACTGTACGGGGGGTCACCTCCAGCTTGACCCACAGGACAGCCTCCTGCCAGTGAGGATACACTACCGGCGGAACATTGCCGGAGGCGTAGGGAAGGGTATGGGGCGTGGTCTCATAAGGCAGGATGCAGAGGTCGGTGACAGTTTCCGCAGACCCCTTGGAAGCCTGGAGGCACACGGCATACTGCAGCCGGGCGCCGGACTCGGTGTCTGTGAGCCGGAGCGTGGCGTAGTCGTTGCCCATGACGATGAATCCGGCCTGTTCGCCCTTTCCGGGCAGCTGCGGATTGGGATGGAAGCGGAGCCGGGCCGTGACGGTGAAACGTGCCGCCGGGAATTTTTGCAGCAGCAGGTTGAGGCAGTTCCACAGATTGGCTCCGGGCTTGTCCTGGGGAACGGAATAGAGCCGCAGCGACCCGTCCGGCAGGGTAGCGTGCCAGGTGGGGGAGGGAACGGCGGGATATTGCCATTCCATGCCCGTCCCATAGGCATTGAGCCGGGAAAGAACCGCTTCCTTGCGGCCGGGGACGGGAATAATGCCGGCCGAAACAGGCTGCCCCACGCCGTCTCCGTCGGGGTCTTCCCCAATCACGGGCCAGCCGTCTTCCCGCCAGGTCATCGGCTGCAGGTGAACAATACGGCCATAGGCGCCCTTGTCCTGGAAATGCAGGAACCAGCTTTCTCCGGACGGAGTCTCCACCCAGCCGCCCTGATGCGGGCCGTTGATGGTGCCGGGGGCCCAGGCCAGGACCACGCGCTCTTCCCACGGGCCGAAGATATTGCCGGAGCGCAGGACGGTCTGCCAGCCGGTGGCCACCCCGCCTGCCGGGGCGAACAGATAATACAGTCCGTTCCGCTTGTAGAGTTTGGTGCCTTCGATGGTGGGCTGGGTGCGGTGTCCGTCGTACACGATCCGGGAGGGGCCGGTGAGACGGGTGCCGTCCGGGGCCATCGGCGCCACGTAGAGGACACTTTTGAGTCCGGCGCGGGAGCCGGCCAGCGCATGGGAGAGCCAGGCTTTCCCGTCATCGTCCCAAAGCGGACACGGGTCTATGAAGCCTTTGGCCTTGACCACCCACACAGGGGCTTCCCAGGTGCCTGCGGGGTCCTGGGTCCGGACCATGAACACGCCGCGGTCCGGGTCTGCGCAGAAAATGTAGAACCAGCCGTCGTGGTAGCGGATAGACGGGGCCCAGACGCCGTTTCCATGCTGGACGGTTCCGTGGAAGTCGTCCTGCGGGGCGTCCCACCCCGGGCCGGGATAGTCCGTGAGGGCGGCGCCGACCTGCTCCCAGTGCACCAGGTCTCTCGAGTGCAGGATGGGAAGGCCGGGGAAGCAGTTGAACGAAGACGCCGTCATATAATAGTCTTCTCCCACGCGGCAGATGTCCGGGTCTGAGAAGTCCTGGTGCAGCACCGGATTCTTGTATCGGGTTTGGGCGGAGGTCACTGCGGCGGAAAGCAGCAGGAATAGGAGAAGCAAGCGTTTCATGATCAATAGTCTTCCAGATTATAACGGGTGAGTAGGTCCATGTGCATGTGATTGTCGGCCACGGCGGGCTTACGCTTGAAGACGATAAACTCCGACAGGGCGTGGATGGCCTTCTGGACCTGGAGCTCCGGGTGCTGGGCGACGAGCGTGGTCACCGTTCCTTCTTTCAGGGCGGCCACGTTGGCCGACAGGTTGTCGAATCCCACCACCCACATGTCTTTGGCGGGATGGCGTTCCAGGAAGGGGACGATCAGGTGAATGCGGGAATTGAACATGACGATGTGCCTCACCTGCGGGAATTCCGAGAAAAAGGCGTTGAGGGCTTCGTCTGTGGCGGCCGGGTCCGTGGGGCTGACAAAGATGCTGCGCAGGGTGCAGCCCGGATTGTGTTCCCGGATATAGTCCTGGAAGCCGGCCCTGCGCTGGACTGTAGGGTCGCTCTGGCGCTCCTTGTCCCGCGTTACGCGGACGATGAGCAGTTCCTTCACTTTCTCTTTCATCAGCAGGATGGAGGCGCACAGGTAGCCGCTTTTGTAGGCGGGAAGGCCGTAGAAGGCCAGATAACCGCCGGGCGTGTCCAGTTTGGTGTCTACATAGACATATGGGATGTGGCTGTTTGCCAGTTCCTGGACAAACACCTGGGTCTCGTACTGGAACATGGGGGCGATCACAACGCCGGAGGGCTTTTGGGAGAGTACCTGGTAACAGGCTTCCCGGAAGGATTCCGCGCTGTATTCGTCGTAAGTATAGAGGGTGGTGGAAATGCCGAACTGCTTTTCCTCTTCGGCCGCCTTTTCAATGCCGCTGGTGGCCAGTTCCCAGTAAGAGCCCGGCTCCGGGCGGGGGAGAAGGATGGCGATGCTGTAATTCTGCTGCTTGGCCAGCAGGGAGGCGTATACGTTGGGTTCGTATCCCAGCTCCTTGATTACAGCCATCACTTTCTCGTAGCTTTTCTTGGAGACTTCTCCGCGGTTGTGGAGCACGCGGTCTACCGTTCCTTTGGAAAGGCCGCTAAGACGGGCGATGTCGTGGATGGTTATTTTTTCTGAGGCGCTCATGCCGAAGGTTTTAGTGCTTTTGCAAATGTACGAATAAAATCAAGGTTTCCAATAAATATTTTAAAAATTCGTGCACGGGCACGGATGCCCTGCAGCGCGTTGGAAGGCCGGTTTGTTATTTCGTTGAAAAATTTTCCGTGCACGTGCACGGAAAATCGGAAATTAGTTTTATATTTGCACCCGTACACACTATTACTATATCAGGCCAATGAATAAACTCGGAACTTTCCTGCTTTCTGCAGTATCCCTGCTTGTAACAGCCTGCGCGGGTTCTTCTTCCTCCGCGGAAGAGGAACTGTATCAACGCGTCCCCTTTGACATGCCCCGGGTGGAGCGCCCCTCCATTCCCCAGCGGCAGGTTTCCCTGGCCGGTTTCGGCGCCGTAGGGGATGGGGTTACGCTGAACACCCAGGCCTTTGCAGACGCCATTGCCGCGCTCTCGGAGCAAGGCGGCGGTACACTGCAGGTTCCCGCAGGCATCTGGCGCACAGGCCCTATCGGCCTCAAAAGCCATATCTGCCTGAACCTGGACAAGGATGCCGTCATTGTCTTTGACCCGGACCAGTCCCTGTATCCCATCATCGACACCAATTTCGAAGGCCTGGACGTACGCCGTTGCCTCTCTCCCATCCATGCGGAGGGAGCAACGGATATCGCCATTACCGGATCGGGCATCATCGACGGCAGCGGCGAATACTGGCGGGAAGTGAAACGCCGCAAGGTCGGGGAGGACCTGTGGAAGGAAATCCTGAAAAGGGGCGGCGTGCTCTCCGAAGACGGCAGTGTCTGGTATCCGGATGCGGGTTATGCCAAGGCCCGGGCCACCGCCGGCTCGCTCAACTACCCGGATCCCTCCCTGGACGAGCAGGAAATCAAGACCTTCCTGCGTCCGGTGCTGGTGAGCCTGAGAAATTGCGAGCGGGTTCTGCTGGAAGGCGTCACGTTCCAGAATTCGCCTTGCTGGAACCTGCACCCGCTCTATTGCAAACATGTCACCATCAAAGATATAACGGTCCGTAACCCGCATTATTCCGCCAACGGGGACGGGATCGATATCGACGCCTGTGAGAATGTGCTGCTCACCGGGTCCAGTTTCGATGTCGGAGACGACGCCATCTGCATCAAGTCCGGCAAGGACGCGGACGGCCGCAGGCATGGCATCCCTTGCAAGAACCTGATTATCAGCGACTGCACCGTGTACCACGGCCATGGCGGATTTGTGATTGGCAGCGAGATGTCCGGCGGCGTGGAGAACATCTGGGTCACGGGATGCCGCTTCATCGGCACGGATGTAGGCCTGCGCTTCAAAAGCGCCCGGGGCCGGGGCGGCTTGGTCCGGAACATCTGGTGCGACCATATTTATATGAAAGACATCGTCACGTACGGGGTGGTATTCAACCTCTACTATGCCGGGGTGGCCGCGACGGACATGGACAAGGATGTCCAGGCAGACCTGATGCCCGTAGACGAAACCACTCCGGAATTCCGGGACTTCCGTTTCAGTGATATCGTCTGCAGCGGCGCGCAGCAGGCTATCTATATCAACGGCCTGCCGGAACTGCCCCTGAAAGGCGTTTCCTTCACAGACTGTGTGTTCAGCTCGGATAAAGACGTAGAGATCAACTACGCGGAGCCGGTGGTGTTCAAGCATGTAATCGTTAACGGAAAAGAGCAATGAGAAAACTCCTTTACCTGATTGGAATCTGGCTGCTTGCCAGTTCTTTCACCATCCACCTGATGGGAGACAGCACCATGGCGGAGAAAAACCTCGCCGGCGGCAATCCGGAGCGGGGTTGGGGCATGATGTTCCCCAATTTCCTGGACAGCGGCATCGATGTGGTGAATTACGCCCAGAACGGCCGAAGCACCAAGAGTTTCATCGACCTGGGCCTCTGGGACAAGGTGAAAGCCAATCTCAAGGCAGGGGACTATGTGTTTATCCAGTTCGGCCATAACGATGCCAAACAGGACGACCCTGCCCGCTATGCTCCCGCTTACGGGGCCTATCAGGAGAATCTTCGCCTGTTCGTCCGTACGGCCCTGGATGCAGGTGCGCATCCGGTCCTGCTCACGCCGGTGGCCCGCCGCTGGTTCAAGGAAGGCCGGCTGGACCGCAACTGCCACACGGACTATCCCGATGCCATGAAGCAGGTAGCCGCAGAGTTCGGCATTCCGCTGCTGGACATCACCACGGCCAGTCTCAACTGGCTGGAAGGCCTGGGAGATGCCGCTTCGCGTCCCTTTTTCATGATTTCCACCGGCAAAGACGACAACACCCACACGGTTGCCAGCGGTGCGCGCAAGATAACGGAACTGGTCTGTGACAAGATCCGGGAACAGCTCCCGGAGATTGCCGCCCATCTGGTCCGCTACGATATCGTAGTGTCGCCCGACGGCCACGGAGACTACATGACAGTCCAGGAAGCGGTGAACGCCATCCCGGACTACAGCCACGAGCAAATCACCACGGTGTACATCCGGAAAGGGGTATATAAGGAAGAGGTGACCATCCCGCACAGCAAGTTCCGCGTGCATTTCAAGGGAGAAGACCCGGAAACCACCCTGATCACCTTCGACAAATATGCCCGGAAATTCTGGCCCGGCCGCAATTTCGACATCGGCACTTCCGGCAGCGCCACCATCTATATCCACGCCAGCTATGTAACCTTCGAGAACCTGGCCTTCGAGAATTCCGCCGGGGAAGGGAAGGAGATCGGCCAGGCTGTGGCCGTGTTCACGGACGGGGATTTCCTCTTTTTCAAGAACTGCCGCTTCCTGGGCAACCAGGACACCCTGTACACCTACGGCCGCTATGGAAAGAACGGCGGCATCAAGCGCAACTATTTCCTGGACTGCTACATAGAGGGTACCACGGACTTTATTTTCGGGACCAGCATCGCCTACTTCGAGAACTGCACCATCCACAGCAAAAAAGACAGTTATGTCACGGCCGCCTCTACCCTGGAAGGCCAGAAATACGGCTATGTGTTCAAAAACTGCAAACTTACGGCTGCCCCGGGCGTTACGAAATGCTATCTGGGCCGCCCCTGGGGCTCTTTTGCCAAGACCGTTTTCATCGGCTGCGAACTGGGCAGCCACATTGTGCCGGAAGGCTGGCACGACTGGGAAAAGGAGGGGAAACCCAATACCCGCAAGAATTCCTTCTATGCCGAATACGGCAGTACGGGCCCCGGCGCCCGCGGCCCCAGGGCGGACTGGGCGCATAAACTGTCGGCAAAAGACCTTTCGGATTACAGCTTCGAGAAGGTGATGTACCAGAAGGAAGACGGAATTAAATGGAATCCCTACGACAACCGATGAAAAGAGGCCTTGTCATACTGCTTGCCGCCTTGACCGCCTGTACGGCCAAGGCTCCGCTGTTCCAGGAGGTCGTGCGCTCGGAGATGGTCCGCTGCCCCGAAGCCACGTACCTGGACGGCCAGGAGGGCAATCTCAAATGGAATTACACCACCGGCCTGGAGCTCAAGGCTTTCCTGGATGTCTATTGCCACGCCGACGGAAGCGATGACTCTCTTCTGGATTATGTAGATGCCTGGTACGATGCCATCATCGACGATGGCGGCGTCATTTACAAGTACAAGAAGTCCAATTTCTCCACGGACCATATCTGCCCCGGCCGCACCCTTTTCCAGCTCTACGACATCACGGGCAAGGAGAAGTACCGCGCTGCCATGGACAGCCTCTACAGCCAGATCCTGGACCAGCCCCGCACCCCGGAAGGCGGTTTCTGGCACAAGCAGGTGTATCCGGACCAGATGTGGCTGGACGGCCTGTACATGGCCCAGCCCTTCTATGCAGAATACACCCGCCGCTTTGTGGCCGACAGCCTGGAGCGGGAGCGGAACTACGGGGATATCGTACACCAGTTCACCACGGTGTACAACCACACGTACGACGCTGCCACGGGGCTTCTGCGTCACGCCTGGGACTCCTCCCACCAGATGTTCTGGTGCAATCCGGAAACGGGGCAGAGCGACCACGCCTGGGGCCGTGCCCTGGGCTGGTACTGCATGGCCCTGGTAGATGTGGCGGAAATCCTGCCGGACGGCCCCTATAAAGACGCCCTGATCGGCATCCTGAACAATGTGTATCAGGTGCTTCCCCTTTATGCCGACAACGACAGCGGCATGTGGTTCCAGGTGCTGGACCAGCCCTACCGCGAGGGCAATTACCTGGAAGCCACCTGCAGCGCCATGTTCACCTACGCCTGGCTCAAGGGCACCCGCCTGGGCTTCCTGCGGGGGCGGGAAGCGGCCCTGCAAAGCTACGATTCCCTGATCAAGACCTTCGTTACGGTAGAAGACGGCCTGGTGAACCTGAACCAGTGCTGCGAGGTGGCCGGCCTGGGCGGCAAGGACAACCGCAGGGGAGACTACGACTATTATATCCATGAACGGGTGAGGTCCAACGATCCCAAGGGCATCGGCCCCCTGATCTGGGCGTCACTGGAATACGAGAAACGATGAGAATTAACTTCACATGGGCTTTGGCGGCTGCATTTGTGTTGTGGGCTTGCGGAAAAACTCCGGAAAACCCTGTGACGCCTGCTTCCAACCCGCCCGCTGCTCCCACCGGGCTCAAGCTGCACGGCTCCACGGAAACATCCCTCACGTTCCAGTGGGATGTGGTGGAAGGCGCCCTGGCCTATGAGTGGACGCTTACCGGGGAGGGCGTGTCCCTGGACGGTCGCGAGACCAAGCGCAATGCCACGGTTGCGGGCCTGAAGAAGGCTACTGCCTACCGCTTCGGTGTGCGGAGCGTGAACAGCGACAAACAGACATCGGCCTACACCTATCTGGATGCCACCACGGCGGGTACCGCGGATCCGGTGAATCCCACGCCCGGCCCGACCGTCGCCTATGAGGACTTCAAGATTCCCGCCGATGAAGAAGACGGCGTGGCCCGCGCCTTCCCCGGCGCCGAGGGCGGCGGCATGTACACGACCGGCGGCAGGGGAGGAAAGGTAATCCATGTGACCAACCTGAACGACAAGGGCAGCGGTTCCCTGCGGGCGGCGTTGGAAGAAAAAGGCGCACGGACCATCGTCTTCGACGTGGCAGGTGTGATTCCCTTGGAATCCACCCTGGTAGTCCGGAACGGAGATGTTACCTTAGCAGGCCAGACAGCTCCGGGGGAGGGTATCTGCTTGAAGAATTATACGCTCAGAATCAATGCCAGCAACGTGATTGTACGCTACATCCGTTGCCGGATGGGGGATGAGAAGAAGACAGTGGATGATGCCATGAACCTCTATACAGGAGACAATGACATTCATGATGTCATCATTGACCATTGTTCCCTGAGCTGGAGCACGGACGAGTGCGGGTCTTTTTATGGCATGACCAACTTTACCTTGGGATGGAGCATCCTTTCGGAGAGTCTTCGCAATTCGGTACATGGAGACGGGAAGCATGGTTACGGCGGAATCTGGGGGGGAACCAATGCCACCTATCATCACAATCTGCTTGCTCATCACGACAGCCGGAACCCTCGCCTTGACCACGATTATGTTTCTACGCTCAAGGGACCTGTGAGCCTGATAAACAATGTCATTTACAACTGGGGGGACAACAGTACTTATGGTGGCGAAAGCGCCAATGACAACAACGAGTTCAGGCGGTACAACCTTATAAACAATTATTATAAACCGGGTCCTGCAACGGGGGCCGGGAAGGTCCGTTTTATCGATCCCTGGACCAAGGCCTGTGAGAACTGCACCAAGAAAACAGGCAGTTCTACCATCGTTCCCGGTCATTTTTTCCTGAATGGCAATGTGATGGATTTCAGTTCCGATGCTGCTGGTGACATGTCTTCAGACAACTGGAAGGGCACTACGGCGTCGGTGTCGGTAATAAACACCATCCGTTCCACTTCCCGCTTCGGCTATCCCGATTTGGAGACCTCCCTCTGGCTTCATGGTGCCTATGATGCTTATGAACAAGTGCTTAAGTATGCCGGCGCCAGCCTTGACCGGGATCGTGTGGATGAACGTGTGACCAAAGAGGTTCGTAATAGGAATGCTACTTATACAGGTTCTAACGGCTCTACCGGCGGGTTGATTGACTCTCAGACGGATGTGGGCGGCTGGCCTGCCTACGAGGCATCGGCCCGGGAACTCGCTGCCGTGAAGGATTCCGACGGCGACGGTATTCCGGATGCCGTGGAAGATGCCTGGGGGATGGACAAGGGGAGTGCCGCCGACGGTGCTGCCTGCACCATCGACCCGAAGGGACGGTATACCAACCTGGAGATGTACCTGCACTATCTGGTCAGGGACATCGTTGCCGGTGGGAATGAAAAAGGATCTTATGTAAAACTTTAACATAAATTATTAACCAATTTAATCAACCAATCCATGAAAAATCCAGTAAAGAAACTCATTCTTGCGCTTCTCTGCCTGGGCACTGCATGGTCGCTTTCCGCACAGACTACCATCCATGGTGTCGTGACGGACGAAAACGGTGAACCGCTCATCGGTGCGGGCGTCCTCGTAGAGGGCACCACCGTGGGAACCATCACCGGACTGGACGGCGACTATTCGCTCGTGGTCCCCGCAGATGCAGTCAATCTGGTGTTCTCCTTCATCGGACTGGCGGACCGGACCGTCGCCATTGCGGGTCAGACGGAAATCAACGTGGTCCTTGCCGCCGACCAGACCTTCCTGGACGAGGTTGTCGTAGTGGGTTACGCGACGGTCAAGCGCCGCGACCTGCTGGGCTCCGTGTCGTCCGTAGGAAGTGACAAACTCACCGAGCAGCCGGTAACCACCGTGTCGCAGGCGCTCTCCGGAAAAATGGCCGGTGTGTCCGTCGTCACCACGGAAGGTGATCCCGACGCCGACATCAAGATCCGCGTCCGCGGCGGCGGTTCCATCACCCAGGACAGCGCTCCGCTGTATATTGTGGACGGTTTCCCGGTGGAATCCATCAACGATATCCCTTCGTCCGAGATCCAGAGCATCGACGTTCTGAAAGACGCTTTCTCCACTGCCATCTATGGTTCCCGCGGCGCAAACGGTGTTGTTATCGTCACCACCAAGAGCGCCGAGAAAGGCCAGCGGATTTCGGTCAAGTTCAACACCTACTACGGCCTCAAGACCATGGCCAACCGGAATGCCATCGTCGCGATGGACGCCGAGAACTTCGTGAAGTTCCAGTACGAGCTGGGCGTGGTGAGGGACAACTTGAGCTCTTACTACCTGCCGTATTTCGGCAATTTCTCCGATATCGACCTGTACAAGGGCATGGCCACCAACAACTGGATTGACGCGGTGTTCGGCAATACCGGCAGCACATTCTCGGCCGATTTCTCCGTAAGCGGTTCCAGCGACAGCGTGAACTGGACTCTGGGCTATGCCCATATGGGCGACCAGGCCATCATGGTGGGCTCCACCTACAGCCGTGACAACCTGAATTTCAAGGCCAATTTCAAGACCTCGGAGAATACTTCTATTGACGCCAACGTCCGATATTCCCGCGTGAATGTGCGCGGTGGCGGCGCCAATGGCATCAACGATACGGGTACCACCTCCGGCAACGGTCGTCTCAAGCACGCTGTTTCCTATACCCCCATTCCCATCGCCTCCACCATCCAGGGTGTGGACGAGGAGCAGGACTACGGTGACAACGCTCCGCCGCTGCTCTCCGTATCCGACAACGATTCCCGCCGTATCCGTACCACCTGGAACGCCAACGCGGCCTTCAACTGGAAGATCATCAAGAACCTGAACCTCAAGATTGAGGGCGGCCTGGAGAAATACAGCCAGACCGACGACCGTTTCTACGGGATGACCACCTACTATGTGGCCAACAACTCCACTGACAAGACAGGCGTATCCAATCAGCACAAAGAGGCTTTCCGGACCAAATACCGCAATACCAATACGCTCAATTATGATTTTGCGGAAATCCTGAACAACGAAGACCACAACCTTACCCTTTTGCTGGGTGAGGAGATGACCATCACCAAGAGCAACCTCCTCACCATGATGGTGGACGGCCTCAACGCATCCTACGATGCGCCCATGGCCTGGAATTTTATGTCTTCCGGTACGCCTGCTTCCACCAACAATTACTTCGATCCGGACGACAAGCTCCTTTCCTTCTTTGGCCGGGTGAATTACGACTACAAGCACCGTTACTCCGTAGGCGCCACGCTGCGCGCCGACGGCTCGTCCAAGTTCTCCCGCGGCAGACGTTGGGGCTTCTTCCCCTCCGCCGCCGTGTCCTGGACCATCTCCAACGAGAGCTTCATGGAGAATACACGCAATTGGCTGGACCAGCTCAAGCTTCGTTACAGCTTTGGTACCGCCGGTAACAACAACATCCCTTCCGGGCAGATTGTCAAGCAGTTCAGTTCCACCGTCACCTCGTGGTTGAGCCAAAGCACCAACTACTGGATGGCCGGCAAGATCATGAACAACCCTGAACTCACTTGGGAAACCACCATCACCCATAACGTGGGTCTGGACTTCGGCCTGTTCCAGGGACGTCTGAGCGGTAGCGTGGAAGTGTATCAGAACGACACCCGTGACCTGCTCATCAATTTCCCCATCACCGGTTCCGGTTATGACAGCCAGTACCGCAACCTGGGCAGCACGCGCAACCGCGGTATCGAACTCACCCTGAACGCACCCGTCATCTCCAAAAAGGACTTCTCCCTGAATATCGGCGGAAACATCGCTTATAACAGGAACCGGGTGACGAGCCTGGGCGGCCTGAAGCGCATTACGGCTCAGTCCTACTGGGCTTCCACCGAGATTGGTGACGACTACGTGGTGGAAGTGGGTCAGCCGATGGGCAATATGTACGGCTATGTCAGCGACGGCATGTACACCCCCGATGACTTCACCTGGAACGGCTCCAAGTGGGTGCTCAACGAGGGTGTGGTGGACTGCTCCGCCATCCTGGGCGCCAACTACATGATTCCCGGCGCGCCCAAGTTCAAGAACGTGGACGGCAGTGAGGACAACAAGGTCACTGTGGCCGACCGCACTGTCATTGGCAACGCCAGCCCGGACTTCACCGGCGGCTTCAACTTCAGCGGATACGCCTACGGTTTCGACTTCAGCGCCAACTTCAACTTCATGATCGGCAACCAGGTGTATAACGCCAACAAAGTGGAATTCACATCTTCCCGCAAATTCTCCAACCGCAACCTCATGAATGTGATGGACGTGGACAAGCGCTGGACCAACATCGACTGGAACACCGGCGAGATGATTACGGATGCCGCCACGCTCAGGCAGGTGAATGCCGGAAAGACCATGTGGGCTCCCTTCGTGGGCAACGCCATTTTCAGCGACTGGGCCGTGGAGGACGCGTCCTTCCTGCGACTGCAGAGCGTGACCATTGGCTATACCTTGCCCGAGAAACTTACCCAGAAGGTGCATCTGCGCCGTGCCCGTATCTACGTGACCGGAACCAACTTGTTCTGCCTCACCAAGTATTCCGGCTATGATCCGGAAGTGGATACCCGCCGCGCCACCCCGCTTACCCCCGGTGTGGACTATTCCGCCTATCCCAAGAGCATCGGCTTTGTGGCTGGTCTCAACCTCACCTTCTAATCCGCTACTGACATGAAAAAGATTGCATATATTCTTTCTGCGGTAATGATCGCCGCCCTGGCGGTTTCCTGCGAGAAGTTCCTGGATACGGAATCTCCGTCGGCTTTTGATTCGGCCACGGTCTATTCCAACTATTCCCTTACGGAAGGTACCATCTTCGGCATCACCGAGGCTTTCTGCGAGGTGAACTCCTACCGCGGCCGTTTCCTGCCCTGGTACGGACACAATACTGATATCGAGTGGTACAACACCTTCAAAAAAGGGGACGGCAAGTCGGACATTTCCGGCTACGACTGTCTGCCCAACAACAGTCAGCTGAACTTGAGCAACGGCCCCTTCCCGCTGATGTATATGGGCATCGAGCGTGCCAACCTGGTAATCGAAGGTATCCGTGAATACGGCAATGTGGAAGAACATGCCGACATGGCGTATCTTCTGGGCGAAGCCCTCACTCTTCGTGCCATGATCTACTACGACCTCACCAAGGCCTGGGGAGATGTCCCCGCCCGTTTCTCTTCGCTTGAATCGGCCACCATCTATGCGGCCAAGGACAGCCGCGACGTGGTGTACAAGCAGATTCTTGCCGACCTGGAAGAGGCTATACCTTACCTTCCTTACCCTGGCGCTACGGCTGCCACTTCCCGCACGGACCGCGTGAACAAGGTGTTTGCGGAGGGTCTTTATGCCCGTATTGCCCTGGCGGCTTCCGGTTATGCCATCCGTCCGGACGACGGCATGGTGGGCACCGGCGACCTGGGTACCATCCGCCTCTCCTCCGATCCGGAACTCTCCAAGGACGTCCTTTATCCCAAGGCCTTGGCTTACCTGAAGGATGCCTACGGAAAAGCTTCCTTGGAAAAGGACTTCCGGACGTACTGGTACAATATGAACAATATGGACAACCTCACGGCGGGCCCCGCCTATGAGACCCTGTACGTGATTCCCTTCGGCTCCGGCCGCGGACGCTGGAACTTCACTTATGCCATCTCTTCGGAAGGCGCCAGCATTTCCAACGGCGTATCCCGGGGCGGTGATGCTGGTCCGCTTCCCACCATGTATTTCAAGTACAGCGCCGGCGACCAACGCCGAGACGTTACCTGCGTAAACTACAAGTGGCTCAAAGACAATTCTTTGGAGCCTGCCGGTATCGGTAAGTGGTACTTCGGCAAATATCGTTTCGAATGGATGAACGCCCAGCCTTATACCGGCGGCAACGACGACGGAATCAAGCCCGTGGTGATGCGTTATGCCGATATCCTCCTGATGGCCGCCGAGATCGAGAACGAGCTCAATGGTCCCTCCGGCGCCAAGCGCTATCTTCAGGAAGTGCGTGCCCGTGCCTGTGGTGAAGATGCCGCAGAGGACTATGTGGCCACGCTGGGCAGCAAAGAGGATTTCTTCGAAGCTGTGGTGAATGAGCGTGCCCTGGAGTTCTGCGGCGAGTTCCTCCGCAAGGCGGACCTCATCCGCTGGAATCGCCTGAAGAGCAGCCTGGATGCCGCCAAGGAGGAAATGCTTGCCCTCCGCGACCTGCAGGGCGATTATGCCGCTCTGGGCGGAGACATCGCCTATGCCACTTCTGACGACGGCCTGTCGATGAACATTCTCTTCCTGGCTCCCGGCGAGAAAGCGCCCGCCGGATACGAACTCTCTGCCGGTTACGTCAACAAATATGACGACGCCAAGAAGACCGGATTCTACAAGGAAAGGATCGACGGCATTTATGTGGGAGATCCCGAGCAGCATATGTTCTGGCCCATCTTCAACGATACCATGACCAACAGTCAGGGCTACATCAAGAACGATTATGGCTATGACAATCTCTAATCCCTTGAATACTATGAATAAGATCAAATATGCCATTATCGCCCTGGCGGCCATCGTGCTGGGCGCCTGCGCCAGAGAGGAGTTCGTCCCCCGGGATGAGCTGAATCTCTCCCGCTGCCTGCAGCCGATGAACCTGAATGCCCGCGTGAGCGCGGCCCTGGGCGATGTTGTCACCTTCTCCTGGGATGTGACCAAGGATGCCGAGGTCTATGTCCTCACGGTCCTGAACGCCGACGGCAGCACCTTCCTTACTGAAGACGTGTCCCCCTCGGCCGTTCCCGTCCAGAAGAAACTGGTCGCCGACCAGACCTTCACCTTCACTGTCCAGGCCCGCGCCGAGGGCAAGGGTGAGTCCAAGCTGGCTACCTACGAAAAGACGTTCAAGACCTTCGCCGTCAAGGACAACCTGTTCCTGAAAGTCACGGCTCGCACCGCCGAGAGCGTAAGTCTCTCCTGGAGCAAGGATGTGGCCGATTACCGGGAAGTCTCCCGGATCGACCTGTTCTATCCCGGACGGGACGAGGTGGCGGTTTCCCACGAACTATCTCCCGAGGAGATTGAAGCGGCTGCTGCTACCGTGAACGGGCTTCCTGCCGGGACGGAGTATGTCTTCGCCCTCATGTATCTGAGCGCCAGCCGTGGCCAGGTGGATGCCTGGACCACGCCCGACATTACCGGTTTCACGGAGGTGAGCAGCCTGGAAGGCCTGCAGAACGCCATCAAGACCGCCGGTGCCAAGATCTCCCTGAAGATGGAAGGCTCTCCCTACGATCTGGAAGCCGTGGATATCTCCAATCCCTTCACCATCATCGGTGAAGAGGCGGCCGATGGCACCAAGCCCGTCATCCAGGGGGAATTCCACTTTGCCGACAACTGGGCCTCCGACGGTACCCACAACCTCTATTTCGAGGGCGTGGAATTCAACGGCGGTCCCACGGCCACCAGTCCTTCCGGATTCGGCTTTGCCATCCAGAACAAAAACGGCGGCACCGTTAAGGGCAAGAACATCGGCAGCATCACCTACAAAAACTGCGTGATCGCGAATTACACCAAGGGCCTTATCTACGAGTGGGGCAACGAAATGGTGCTGGGTGACGTGACTTACGAAAGTTGCGACATCCACGACATCAACACCGACGGTACCGTGGGCGGTGACGTCTTTGACATCCGTCAGGCAACCACCATCAAGACCCTCAGCTTCGTGAACAACACCATCTGGCAGGGCATGCGTACGTTCGTGCGTTTCGACGCCGGTTCCATCGAGTCCCTGGTATTCGAGAACAACACCCTGTGCAACCTGAACTTCGTGGACAACGCCAATAACGCCGGTGTCTTCGGCCTTCAGATTGTCCCCGGCTCGTTCTCCTTCAAGAACAACCTCTTCCTGTACATGGTGGAAAAGGCTGTGCTGGCCGGTGCGAACGCTAAGTACAAACCCGCTTCCGACATGGGTGTAACGGCTTCCAACAACTGGTTCTATAACATTGTCGATACTTATTTCACCGACAACTTCACCCTGGCCAACGCCGCGGGTACTATCCTCGAGAGCGACCCTTGCTACAATGCTCCCGGCGGATTCTTCAACTTGAATCCGGATTCCGAGATTGCTGGCAAGAACGTGGGTGCGCCCAAGTGGTGGACTCCTTACGTGGAGGAACCAGAAGACCTCACCCTGGGCAAGGTGGAAGGTAACAAGACCTGGAACCTCTCCAATGCCAAGTACTTCTCCGGCACCATCAAGAAACAGATGGTCCGTGACCTCCTGTACATCAACGCCTCCGAGCAGAACAGCATCGTGGCGGACGGCGGCATGCTCAACTTCCAGACGGCGGCCGTGACCAACCGTCAGGGCGTTCCCACCAATGGCTATCTGGCCTTCAAGGTTGACGGCCCCGGCTCCTTGCTGATTAAGGCGGCGGATCCCGAATCCAAGGGCCACCACCTGGTCGTTGGCGTAGGCAACGTGGACGGAACGGAGATTTCCCTCAAGGGCGGTGCTTCCGCCATGGCCGACATGCAGAACGCACAGAAGATTGTAATCTCCTCCATCGCCGGGGAATCCCTGGTATACGTATTCCCTTCCGGCCCCGTGAGCCTGGAGAAACTGGCCTGGAGCACGGATGTGACACCGGTGAACACCGCCCTGCCCACTCCCGCTCCCCAGGCCGATCCCGTCTCCATCACTGCCGGTGATGCCGTGGATATCACCATCTCCTGGGATCCCGTGGAGAGTGCCGGCGGCTATTCCGTAGTCTTCAACGGCAAGACCAGTGCAGTCTCCGAAGGCACCCAGTTCGTAATCGGCGGTACCACTACCGGTATGCTGGATGCCGGCAGCTACAAGGTGGAAGTGTATGCAAATCCTTCCAAGGATGATATCTACAACACCGAATCGGCTGCAGGCGTGGCCGCCTTCGCAGTACTGCCCAAGGGCGGCGGCGAAGAGGGCTCCGAACTGGTGGTGAACAACGTGGACGCCCTGCTGGCCGCCATCGCAGCCGGTAAGGAAGCCATTACGCTGGCCGCCGGCAGCTACGACCTGGCAGGCAGCCTCACCGTAACGGCTCCGCTCTCCCTCAAGGGACAGCCTGGTGCCGAACTCCTGGGCGGCTTCAAGCTCAGCGGACAGGTGGGCAGCTTCTCGCTGGAGAACCTCACTGTGAAGGCTGGCGGTGGAGACATCCTCCTGAACCTGGACAACGCCGAGGGCGTTACTGCCGAATCCGTAACGGTGAAGAACACCGTGGTGGACGGCTTTACCAAGAGTGTCATCTACGCTTCCAACACGGCCGACAAGTTCAACATCGGCGAAATCCTCTTCTCCGGTATGGAGGTGGTGAACCACGGTACCGGCCAGGGCGTGCTGGATCTGAGAAACGGTACCTACGGCAGCTTCACGCTGGAAGAGAGCACCGTCACCGGCGGCCGCGACTTCCTGCGCATTGACGCTCCCTGTACCATTGACGCCGTGTACGTGAAGCACAACACGCTCAACAACCTGAACGATTCCGGCAATGCCGGCGGTGTGTTCTGCGTACGGGCCACTCCTTCCGTGTACGAGGTTTCCTACAACATCGTGGCCAACATCGCCAACTCCATCAGCGGCCGTACCGCCGCCATGAAGCCCAAGATGAAGAAGAACGTCTGGTACAACATTGGCGAGAAGTTCTACACCGGCTGCATTGATGCGGAACTGGCCGTGGACGGTGGTGGCGTGGTGCTCACCAACGATCCTTTCCAGGATGCCGCCAGCGGTAACTACACCCTTACCAACGCTGTGGTCATGAGCCTGGGCGCCGGTGCCTCCAAGTGGAATCCCGCCAGCGTGCCCGTGAGTGAGGGCGCTTCCATCACCGTTTCCAGCGTGGACGAGTTCACCGCCGCCGTGGATGCCGGCAAGACGGACATCAAGTTCGCCGCGGGTGAGTATGACCTCTCCGCCGCCGCCATCACCCTCACGGCCGGAATGCATCTGGGCAGTGAGGAGGGCGCCGTACTCAAGGTGAACCAGCTGAACCTGGCCGAAGGGGAGCTGGGCAACATCCTCATCGAGAACCTGGTCATTGAAGGAGACGGGGCCAACAACCTCTTCAACGTGGGCGCGGCTTCCGTGGTGAACAACCTCACGCTCCGGAACTGCCACGTCACCAATATCAAGAAGAGCGTCTTCTACGGCAATGCCGAAGGCTCCTCCTTCCAGGCCCTGGTATTCTCCGGCAACTTCTTCGGAGAACTGGGCGGCGGACAAGGAACCCTTGACATCCGCAAGGGCGACTACAAGGTGATTACCTTCCAGCACAACACCGTGGTGGGCGGCCGTGACTTCATCCGGGCCGACGCGGGCCGTGTCACCGGAGCCGTGAACATCGTGAACAACACCTTCAGCGGCGTCACCCTGAACAACGGCAACGGTGTGCTCTACGTGCGTTCCACGCCCGAAAGCTACGAGGTGAAGAATAACCTGTTCCTGAACGAGAACGGTGAGAACAACCTGCTTTCCAAGGCGGCCGGAATCACCGTTCCCACCTATATGGCCGGCAACTTCTTCTGGAACTGCACGGCCGAGAAGTTCTGGACGGGCCTTATTACCCAGGAGATGGCCACCGCCAACGGCGGCGCCATCCTCTCCTCTGACCCGGTGCGGGATGCCGCCAATGATGACTTCACCCTGGTAGACGCCCTCTGCCTGGCCTCCAACGTGGGCGCTGGCACCTGGAACCGCAACGCGGGCACCATCTCTTCCGACGTTACCGTGAAGACGGTGGCCGAACTGGGCACTGCCCTGGATGCCGGCAAGACCGGAATCACCCTCAAGGCGGGCACCTACGACCTCCGCGAACTCACCGAAGGCGGCGTCATCAGTCTCATCGCTCCGCTCCGCCTGCAGGGTAACGGCAACGTAGAGATCATCGGCGGCTTCAAACTGGGCGTGGGCACCACCACCTTCGAGGCACGGAACATCAAGTTCAACGGTTCCGAGAAGGCCTTGGGCAACGCCTTCGAGATTGCCGAAGCCACCCAGCTGTACAAGATCCAAATCGTGGACTGCGACATCTTCGGCTATAACAAGAGCCTCTTCTACGGCAACGGCGCCGACTCCCGGGTGGAACTGTTCGACTTCCAGAAGAACCTGGTCCACGGCTTTGGCACCGGCCAGGGAATGATTGATATCCGCAAGGGCGTCTATGACGTGATTAACGTTTCCAAGAACTCCTTCTACGACGGCGGCCGTGATTTCATCCGCTGCGACAAGGAGATTGCCGGAAACATCGCCATCGTGAACAACACCTTCGCCTCCTGCTCCATCGATGCCGGAAACGGCCTGCTCTGGGTCCGTTCCTGCGCCAATGCTCCCCAGAAGTACAACGTGAAGAAGAACCTCTTCCTGAACCTCACCGGCAAGACCATTCTGGCCAAGAGCGGTGCCACGGTGCCCGTGATGGAGGGGAACTACTTCTTCAACGTGGGTGAAGGCTTCTTCGGAGGCGCCATCGACCAGGCCACCGCCATCCAGGGCGGCGCCGTCCTGGAGGCCGATCCTTGCACCGGTTCCGCCGAGTTCAATCTGGTGCTCACCGACGCCGACCTCAAGAAGGCCGACATTGGCGATCCCCGCTGGAACTCCGCCTCTCCTAGTTACAAACCCAGGAAGTAGTTCCATGCATCTAAGGGAGCGGGGCCTGACCGCCCCGCCCCCTTCCAAAAACAAGTTAAACAATTAGCACTATGACTTTTATCAACCCTGATTTCATGCTCCAGACGGAGACCGCCAGGAAGCTTTACCACGAGCACGCGGAGAAGATG
This sequence comes from uncultured Bacteroidales bacterium, assembly GCA_946187865.1. Classification (GTDB taxonomy): domain Bacteria; phylum Bacteroidota; class Bacteroidia; order Bacteroidales; family UBA932; genus Cryptobacteroides. Next base: position 24,525 of record CAMHST010000001.1, on the reverse strand, counting down.
CCCATCATCGACTATCACTGCCACCTGGTTCCGCAGCAGATAGCGGAGAATATCCAGTTCCGGGACATCACCCAGCTGTGGCTGGTGGACGGCCACTATGGAGACCATTATAAATGGCGTGCCATGCGCGCCAACGGCGTTAATGAGGATTATATCACCGGCGGGAAATACGACTCCTGGGAAACCTTCCGGAAGTGGGCAGAGACGGTTCCTTACACCATGCGGAACCCGCTCTATCACTGGACGCACCTGGAGCTGAGCCGTGTATTCGGCATCGACAAGCTCCTCTGCCCGGCCACCGCCCGTGAAATCTTCGAGGAGTGCAACGCCAAACTGGCCACGCCGGAGTTCCGGGGACAGGCCCTTATCCGCAAGTTCAATGTGGAGACCGTATGCACCACCGACGACCCGGCCGACGACCTCCGCTGGCACAAGATGATTGCCGCGAATCCATTCGGTACCAAGGTGATTCCCGCCTGGCGCCCGGACAAGGCCATGGCCATCGAGAATCCCGCCGCTTACAAGGCCTATCTGCAGCAGCTGGGCGAGGCCGCCGGCATGGAGATCGACTCCTATGCCGACCTGTGCGAGGCCCTGCAGAAGCGGCACGACTACTTTGCCGCCAATGGTTGCAAGCTCTCCGACCATGGTCTGGAGAATTTCTATTCGGCCGACTACAAGGAACTGGAAATCGAACTTATTTTCAAGAAAGTGCTCATGGGCATCAAGCCCAATCCCAAAGAACTGGAGAAGTTCCGCAGCGCCTTCCTGCACGACCAGGCCGTCATGGACGCCGAGGCAGGATGGACCCAGCAGTTCCATATCGGTGCCATCCGCAACAATAACAGCAAGATGTTCGGCCTGATCGGCCCCGATACGGGTTATGATGCCATTCACGACCAGGAAATCGCCGCTGCCGGCCATAAGTTCTTCGACCGCCTTGCCGCAGAGGACAAACTCACCAAGACCATCCTCTACTGCCTCAATCCCAAGGATAACGAGGTGATGATGACCATGCTCTATACCTTTAACGACGGAACCGTTCCCGGCAAGATGCAGTTCGGCAGCGGCTGGTGGTTCCTGGACCAGGAAGTGGGCATGCGCCGCCAGATGGACGCCCTAAGCGTCCTGGGCCTGTTCTCCCGCTTCGTGGGCATGCTCACGGACAGCCGCAGCTTCATCTCTTATCCCCGCCACGAGTACTTCCGCCGCATCCTTTGCGATGTCCTGGGGAAGGATATCGAGGAGGGCAGGCTTCCCGCCTCCGAGATGGATTTCATCGGCCGGATGGTAGAGGACATTTCCTACAACAACGCAAAAAACTATTTCAACTTCTGATGAGATACATCAAGATCAATCCGGCCGACAACGTGGCCGTGGCGCTCCAGGACCTCTCCAAAGGGGAGGTGGTGGAGGGTGTCACCCTGGCGACCGACATTCCCCGCGGGCACAAAGTCGTGCTCCAGGCGCTCAAAGCAGGGGACAATGTGGTCAAGTACGGTTTCCCGATCGGACACGTGACCCGTGATGCGGCGGCGGGTACCCTGGTAGACCACAGCTGCATCAAGACCAACCTGGAAGGGCTCCTGGACTACGAGTACAAGCCCGCGCTGGTGGAGATTCCGGAAAGCGCGTCCAAACGCACGTTCATGGGATTCCGCCGGGCCGACGGGCAGGTGGGCGTCCGCAACCAGATATGGGTGATTCCCACCGTGGGCTGCGTGAACGGCATCTGCGAGCAGATTGTGAACCGCTTCAAGGCAGAGTTTGTCGGAGAGACATCTTCCGTGGACGCGATCGTCCATTTTCCGCACAACTACGGCTGCTCCCAGCTGGGCGACGACCATGAGAACACCCGCAAGGTGCTTCGCGACATGGTGCATCATCCCAATGCCGGCGGCGTGCTGGTGGTGAGCCTGGGCTGCGAGAACAACCAGCTGGACGCATTCCGGGAGCTGGTGGGTCCCGTGGACGAGTCCCGCGTGAAGATGTTCGTGTGCCAGAAAGTGGACGACGAAATCCAGTATGGCGTGGACCGACTGCGGGAAATCTACGCCGTCTGCAGCCGGGATAAACGCACGGAAGTGCCTGTGAGCGAGCTCCGTGTAGGACTCAAGTGCGGCGGCTCCGACGGTCTGTCCGGCATTACCGCCAACCCGCTCTTGGGCGTATTCTCCGACTGGATCGTGGCCCAGGGCGGCACCACCGTGCTTACGGAAGTGCCGGAGATGTTCGGCGCGGAAACCATCCTGATGAACCGCTGCCAGGACCAGGCTACCTTTGACAAGACCGTGCACCTGATCAACGACTTCAAGGAGTATTTCATGAAGCAGGGGATGCCCGTGTACGAGAATCCCTCGCCCGGCAACAAGGCAGGCGGTATATCCACGCTGGAAGAGAAGTCGCTGGGCTGCACCCAGAAGTGCGGCAAGAGCATCGTCCGGGGCGTGCTGAAATATGCCGAGCCCCTGCAGGTGAAGGGGCTGAACCTGCTCAGCGCTCCCGGCAACGACCTGGTAGCGTCCACGGCCCTGGCGGCTTCCGGCTGCCAGATTGTGCTGTTCACGACCGGCCGGGGCACGCCGTTCGGCAGCTTCGTCCCTACCATGAAGATTTCCACCAACACGCCGCTTTACCAGGCCAAACCCTCCTGGATAGACTTCAATGCAGGTGTGCTGGCCCAGGGAGAGCCGATGGAGGAGGTGAGCGCCCGCTTTATAGATTTTGTCCTGGCAGCCGCCAGCGGCACCCCGGTGAACAACGAAAAACACGGCATCCGCGAGATTGCCATCTTTAAACAAGGAGTAACTTTATAAATCATTGATATGGAAAGACTAAACCGTAAGTCTGCACCGCAGGCCAAGCAGTACACCGAAAAGGTGATTCAGTTCGGCGAAGGAAACTTCCTCCGCGCATTCATCGAGTGGATTATCTGGAAGACCAACCAGAAGACCGATTTCAACGGCTCCGTCGTCGTTGTCCAGCCCATCGAGAAGGGCATGGTAGGCTGGCTCAACGAGCAGGACGGCCTGTATCACCTGAATCTCCAGGGCCTGCAGGACGGACAGCCCGTAAACAGCGTGGACCTGATCGACGTCATCTCCCGCGGCCTGAATCCCTACGAGGATTTCGGCGCTTACCTGAAACTGGCCGAGCAGCCGGAGATCCGCTTCGTCATTTCCAATACGACGGAAGCCGGCATCGCTTTCGACCCGGCCTGCAAGCTGGACGACAAGCCCGCCAGCAGCTATCCCGGCAAGCTGACCCAGCTGCTGTATCACCGCTGGCAGTTCTTCAAGGGTGCCGCCGACAAGGGACTCATCATTTTCCCCTGCGAACTCATCTTCGAAAACGGCAAGCACCTTAAAGAGTGCATCCGGCAGTATATAGACCTGTGGAACCTGGGCCCGGACTTCGCCGCCTGGTTCGAGGACGCCTGCGGTGTGTACAGCACCCTGGTAGATCGCATCGTTCCCGGTTATCCGCGTGACAACGCCGCCCAGCTCTGCGAGCGCGTGGGCTACGACGACCATCTGCTGGACAAGGCCGAAATCTTCCACCTCTGGGTCATCGAGGCCCCGAAGGAAGTCGCCGCCGAATTCCCGGCCGACAAAGCCGGCCTGCACGTGCTGTTCGTCCCCTCCGAGGCTCCTTACCACGAGCGGAAAGTGACCCTGCTGAACGGCCCCCACACCGTCCTGAGCCCCGTAGGCTACCTGAGCGGCCTGAACACCGTGAAAGAGTGCTGCGAAGACCCTGAAATCGGCAGATTTGTCCATAAGGTGATGTTCGAGGAACTCCTTCCCACCTGCAACCTGCCCAAGGACGAACTGGAGAAATTTGCCGCCGACGTGATGGAGCGCTTCCGCAACCCGTTCGTGAAGCATTTCGTAACTTCCATTATGCTCAATTCCTTCCCCAAGTTCAAGACCCGCGACCTGCCCGGCCTCAAGACCTATCTGGAGCGCAGGGGCGAGCTTCCGCAGGGACTCGTGATGGGTCTCGCCGCCATCTGCACCTACTATAAGGGCGGCAAACGCGGAGAGGACGAGATTGTCCCCAACGACGATCCCAAGATCATGCAGCTGCTGAGGGACCTCTGGGCCACCGGTGATGTCGCCGCCGTGGCCAAGGGCGTCCTTGCCGACGAATTTATCTGGGGCGAAGACCTCAATGCCATTCCCGGCCTTACCGACCTGCTTTGCAAAGACCTGGCCCTGATCCAGGAAAAAGGTATGCGTGAAGCCGTCAAGACCATTATCTAGCCTATGAGTACGCAGAAGAAACTGATGAGCAACTGGCGCTGGTGGCTGTGTTCGCTGCTTTTCGTGGCGACTACGGTAAACTACCTGGACCGCCAGGTTCTGTCCCTCACGTACGAGGAATTCATCAAACCTGAATTCCACTGGACGGATGCCCACTACGGCACCATTACCTCCTTCTTCTCCATCTTCTACGCCATCTGCTGCCTGTTCGCGGGCAAGTTCGTGGACTGGATGGGGACCAAGAAGGGTTACCTGATCTCCATCGGCGTATGGTCGGCCGGTGCGTGCCTGCACGCCGCCTGCGGCTGGGCTACGGCCCATATCGCCGGTCTGGACAGCGTGGCAGCCATGCGCGCCGTCCAGGCGGGAAGCGAAGCGGCCCTGGCCATTGCCACCACTTCCGTCTATCTGTTCCTGCTGTGCCGCGGCATCCTTGCCCTGGGTGAATCCGGGAACTTCCCGGCGGCCATCAAGGTGACGGCCGAGTATTTCCCGAAGAAAGACCGCGCCTTCGCCACCTCCATTTTCAATGCCGGCGCCTCCGTGGGCGCGCTGGCCGCTCCGCTGCTGATTCCCCCGCTGGCCGTGAAACTGGGCTGGGAGTGGGCTTTCATCATCATCGGCGGCCTGGGCTTCATCTGGATGTTCTTCTGGACCTTCATGTATGACAAGCCGGAGGCCAGCAAGCATGTCAACGAGGCCGAGCTGGAATACATCCATCAGGACGACGCCGCCGAGGCGGCCGAAAAGGCTGCCGTGGCCGACCAGAAGTCCATCCCCATGATCCAGTGCTTCAAGTACAGGCAGACCTGGGCCTTCATCACCGGCAAGTTCTTCACCGACGGCGTATGGTGGTTCTTCCTGTTCTGGGCGCCCTCCTATTTCAGCAACCAGTTCAACGCCCCCGCCACTTCCGGTCTGGGCCAGGGACTGATTTTCACGCTCTACGCCATCGTGACCGTGATCTCCATCTTCGGCGGATACCTGCCCAAGGTCTTCGTGGAAAAGAAAGGCATGAATCCGTATGCGGGCCGCATGCTCGCCATGCTCATCTTCGCTTTCTTCCCCATTGCCGCTCTCTTTGCGCAGCCGCTGGGCATCAACTTCAATACGCCCTGGTGGCCGGCCATCCTGATCGGCCTTGCCGGTGCGGGTCACCAGGCCTGGAGCGCCAACCTCTTCTCCACCATCGGTGACATGTTCCCGAAGAGCACCATCGCCACCATCACCGGCATCGGCGCCATGGCGGGCGGTATCGGCTCCATGATTATTCAGTATGTGGCCGGTAAGCTGTTCACCCATGCAGAGGAAATGGGGGCGGCTTTCCGTTTCTTCGGCTTCGAAGGCAAGCCTGCAGGCTACTTTATCATGTTCTGTTTCTGCGGCGTGGCCTATCTGATTGCCTGGAGCATCATGAAAGCCCTTGTTCCCAAGTACAAACCCGTAGAAGTCTAATATGAGGAAACTTCTGATAATTGCAGCGGCCCTGTTTTCCCTTCTCTCCTGTTCGGGGGAGAAGGAGAAAAGGGTCATGGCCCGTTACGTTCCCGAGCGTGCCGACGATTTCGTGTTCGAGAATAACCTGGTGGCCGGACGTTTCTACGGAAAGGCCCTGGAAGGGAATCCCACTTCGCCGGGCATAGACATCTGGGTCAAACTCCCGGGCTCCCTGGTGGCCGATCAGTGGTACAAAGGAGCGATGGAAGATCCGGATTACTATCACCACGACCACGGCGGCAAAGACTGCTACAAGGTGGCTGTCTCGCTGGGCGGCGGCGCTTCGGCCCCGCTCGTAGACGGGAAACTCTGTTATCCGGCCACCAATTACCGCTCCTTCGACATGTTGGAAGAGGGCTCGGAAAAAGTGGTCTTCGTGCTTCATTATCCGGCCTGGCAGGCCTCCGACAGCATTTCCGTTTCCCTGGACAAGAAGGTTACGGTGCTGCCGGACACGCATTTCTGCGAGGTGGAGGATACCTACACCTTCACCGGGGCAGAGTCCCTGACCATCGCTGCGGGCGTGAACCGTCATCCCGCGCAGGAAACCCTCTCCGAGGAGTGCCTCGCTCCCGGAATCTATGCGCTTTGGGAGCACGCCTCCGACCAGAGCATCGAGCCGGAAGACGGCATGCTGGGGGTGGCCGTGGTGGTTCCCGGGGCCGGTGAGGCGGTTGTTACGCCCGACGGCATCCATGGAATCTGCACCCGTGAAATCCGCAGCGGAGAGCCTTTCCTTTACAAGTTCGGCTCCTGCTGGTCCAAAGGCGGCCCGGAGTCGGCCGAAGCATGGTTTAACATGGTAAGAGAGCAGCTATGAGCAGCAGTTTATTTTCCCTGGAAGGCAGGAATGCCTGGATTACCGGAGCCGCTTATGGTATCGGCTTTGCCATTGCGCAGGCCTTTGTACGCGCCGGCATAGACAATATTGTTTTCAACACCAGCAACGAGGCATCCATGCTAAAAGGCTTGGAGGCCTATCGAGAGGCCGGTATCACCAATGTGCACGGCTACGTGTGCGACGTCACGGACGAGGTCCAGGTCAAGGACCTTGTCGCGCGCATCCACCGGGAAGTGGGCCCTATCCATATCCTGGTGAACAATGCCGGCATCATCAAACGCATCCCCATGCACGAGATGAAGCGGGAAGAATTCCAGCGGGTGATAGACGTGGACCTGGTGGGCCCGTATATCTGCTCGGCCGCGGTGGTGCCCGAGATGATGGAACGCCGCGAAGGCAAGATCATCAATGTCTGCTCCATGATGTCGGAGCTGGGCCGGGAAACCGTGTCGGCCTATGCCGCAGCCAAGGGCGGGCTCAAAATGCTCACCCGCAACATCTGCTCGGAGTACGGCGGCTATAACATCCAGTGCAACGGCCTGGGCCCGGGATACATCGCCACCCCGCAGACGGCTCCGCTCCGGGAGAGGCAGGCCGACGGCAGCCCCCATCCCTTCGACAGCTTCATCTGTGCCAAGACGCCGGCCGGACGCTGGCTGGACCCCGATGAGCTGGGCGGCCCCGCCGTTTTCCTGGCTTCTCACGCTTCAGACGCCGTAAACGGGCACATCCTCTATGTCGATGGCGGCATTCTCGCCTATATCGGAAAACAACCTTAAAAACCAATCTTGTGCAATGAAGATCAACTGTGAGGTAAGACAAGCGTCCGGCAACCTGGACGCGAAACACTACGACACTGCGCGCCTGCGCAAGGAGTACCTCGTAGAGAATATCATGGTCCCCGACCAGATCAATATGGTCTATTCCATGTTCGACCGGATCATCGCGGGCGGCGCCGTCCCGGTGAAGGAAGAGCTCCTGCTTTCCGCTCCGGAGATTCTCCGGGCCGACTACTTCACCCAGCGCCGCGAGCTGGGGATCATCAATGTCGGCGGTACCGGCATTGTCCGGGTAGGGGAGGAGGAATATACGATTCCCTTCAAGGAGGCCATCTATGTGGGACGCGGAAACCGCCACGTCACCTTCAAGAGCATGGATCCGGAGCACCCCGCCCATTTCTACTTCTGCTCCGCCACCGCCCATAAGGAGACGGGGGTGAAGCAGGTGTCCAAGAAAGACGCCGTGGTTATGCACCTGGGTAGCCTGGAAGAGTCCAACGAGCGCACCATCAACCGTTTGCTAGTCAAGGAGGTAGTGCCCTGCTGCCAGCTGCAGATGGGCATGACCGAGCTCGCTCCGGGCAGCACCTGGAACACGATGCCGGCCCACACGCACAACCGCCGGATGGAGGTGTACTTCTATTTTGAAGTGCCGGACGATGCCGCCGTGTGCCATTTCATGGGAGAACCCCAGGAGACCCGGCATATCTGGATGCACAACGAGCAGGCCGTGATCTCCCCGCAGTGGAGCATCCACAGCGCCTGCGCAACCCGCAACTATACCTTCATCTGGGGCATGTGCGGCGAGAACGACGATTACAACGACATGGACTGGTGCGAAACCAAGGATTTGAGATAATTAACAGTATTGAATATGGCAAAAGTAGTGACTTTCGGCGAGGTGATGCTTCGCCTTTCCACTCCGGGATACCTCCGTTTTTCGCAGGCCCGGCAGTTTGACATCAATTTTGGCGGCGGAGAGGCCAACGTGGCCGTATCCCTGGCCAATTACGGGGTGGATGCACATTTCGTGACCCGCCTTCCCAAGAACGACATCGCCGCCATGTGCGCGGCCGAACTGCGCGGTTTCGGCGTGAATCTGGACAGCGTCGTCTATGGCGGAGACCGTCTGGGCATTTACTTCCTGGAGACCGGGGCGGTTGCCCGCGGTTCCAAGGTGGTGTATGACCGCAGCTGGTCTTCCATCGCCGAGATCAAACCCGGCATGGTGGACTGGCACAAAGCCCTGGAAGGAGCCGACTGGTTCCACTGGACGGGTATCACGCCGGCTTTGAGCCAGGGCGCGGCCGATGCCTGCCTGGAGGCCATCCGCGTGGCCAATGAGATGGGCGTGAAGGTCTCCTGCGACCTCAATTACCGCAAGAAACTCTGGAATTACGGAAAAACCGCAGCAGAAGTGATGCCCGAGCTGGTTGCCGGCTGCGACCTGATCCTGGGCAACGAGGAAGACGCGGAGAAAGAGTTCGGCATCAAGCCCGAAGGCTTCGATGCGGAAAAGACCGGCGGCGAGATTGACCAGACCGCCTTTATCAGCGTTTGCCGCCAGCTGATGGAGAAATTCCCGCGTTGCAAGAAGGTGGCCATCACCCTGCGCGGTTCCATCAATGCCAACCACAACACCTGGGGCGGTGTGCTGTACGACGGAAAGACCCTGTGGCAGAGCCGCCGGTACGACATTACCCACATCGTGGACCGTGTGGGCGGCGGCGATTCCTTCATGGGCGGCCTGCTGTACGGCCTGCTGACCTACCCGACGGACCAGGAGGCCATCGAGTTTGCCGCAGCCGCATCGGCCCTCAAACACACCATCCCCGGCGACTACAACCGCGTTTCCGTGGCGGAGGTGGAAGCCCTGGTCAAAGGCGGCGGCTCCGGCCGTGTTTCCCGTTAATCCCTCTGTATTATGGCAAAATTCAATAAAATCGATACCATCGGCATCATCCGTTCCACCGGGATCGTGCCCGTGTTTTACCATGCCGACGTAGAAGTGGCCAAAAAGGTGGTGAAAGCCTGTTACGACGGCGGTATCCGCGCCTTCGAGTTCACCAACCGGGGCGACGGCGCCTACAAGGTATTCGAGCAGCTGATCGCCTTCGTCCGGGCAGAATGCCCGGAAATGGCCCTGGGCGCCGGAACCATCCTGGATGCCCCTACGGCTGGTCAGTATCTCCAGATGGGGGCCGATTTCCTGGTCTCTCCCTGCCTCTCGGAAGAGGTGGTTCCCCTTTGCAACCGCAGGGGAGTGCCTTATAGCCCCGGCTGCGGAACGGTGTCGGAGATTGTCCGTGCCATGGAACTGGGCTGCGACCTGGTGAAAGTGTTCCCCGCCGGAACGGTGGGCGGCCCCGCGTTCGTGAAGAACATCCTGGGTCCGCTTCCCTGGGCCATGGTCATGTGCACCGGTGCGGTGGAACCCGCAGAAGAAAACCTTACCGCCTGGGCGAAGTCCGGCGTTACGGCCGTCGGGATGGGCTCCAAACTCTTCCCCAAGGAAACGATAAAGGCCGGAAACTGGCAAGCCATTTCCGACCTCTGTACCAAGTGCCTGGACTGGTTCCGGGGCTAAAAGTAATATCCGCCTTCTTCCGGTTCGATATAAAAGATACGGTCTTTCATGTAGACAAAGCGGTATTCTTTAACCTCGGTGGTCAGTTCGCCGTCTTCACAGCCGGCCACGACCAGCGTACAGGAGTCTCCTTCTTTAATCCAGCTGTCATCGGCGAAATCCCAGATTTCCTGGCCTGTTGACAGCTGGCTTTCCATAAAGCCATACTCGTCGTACATGCTGATCAGGGAATAGGCGTAGTTGCTGGCGAAATAGTAATTCTCGTTCACGAGTTCGGTGCTTTCGTATTCCCAGAAATACGTGAGGGAATCGTCGGAGGGGGTGATCACCATGGTGTTTCCCTCGAACTTTACATCGAAGCTGAGGTCCCGTTCCGGGATTTCCCTGGTGTGGAAGGGCACACTGATGGGTTCTCCGATGATGGAGTGTGTAGTGGGACTCACCTGAAAGACCATAAAGCGGAAATCCGTGTCGTCGTTCAGGGTTTGCATGGTAAACTGGCGGCTTCCCCGGTACAGGAAGCGGTCTGCGAAGCTGACATCTTTTTCGACGTCCACCTTCGCAAAAAACTGGAACGATTCTTCCATCCGGGCTATCTCCTCCCTGGCTACGTCCATGTCCGGACGGTTCCACCAGTCGTAATCAGTTTCGCTGCAGAGGCGATACGTATAATATACATCCCGGCTTGTACAGGATACGGAGAACCGCGCGCGTGAGCCGCCCACGGATTCCAAAACCAGCTTGAATTCGGCGGGTTGTTCGGCCTTGTTGGTGCAGGAAAGCAGCGCCAGGGAAAGCACGGCGAAATATAGGGCTCTTTTCATCCTAGAGGTCTTTAAAGGCGTTGATAATAAACTTGATGGCTCCGGAGCTGTGAGAGCCGTAGTCGCCGAAGTCGTAGGTGACATTCTTTCCCTTGAAATGCTGCTCCGCCTTGGTTCCGTTCACAAAGGGAACGGTTGCGTCCTGCATGCTGTGGAAGATGTACATCGGGGCGTAGGGAATGAAATTGAGCACGGAATTCTGCATCATGGCCCGGTACAGGCGGGCTGTCTGCGGGTTTTTCTTGTCCCGGCCCACGTCGGTCATCAGGTCGCTCACTTTCTTGGCGTTCATCAGGAGGTTGATGCTTTTAACCGTGTATTCCTTGGAGTTGATCCATTCCTGATAATGTTCCAGCAGTACGGGCTTGAAGAAATCTTCCAGTTTGAGCCCCAGGTCCTCGCCTTCGTTGATACCCTGGACAATCATGGGAATGGCGCAGGGGATACCGGTGAGGTCTTCCATCATGGAGATGTCGAAGGTGGCAGCCAGGTCGTAGGGGCCGCCTCCGGCATAAACCTTCTTGATGGGCAGTTCCCTGTTGTATTCGCTTTGGAGCATGTTCATCACGGCGACGGTGGTGGACCCGCCTTGGGAATAGCCCAGCAGGATCACCTCATTGCTTTCCGGCTTGCGGCCGATATGCTCCAGGAAAGGCTTTACCGCCAGGGCCATGTCCACTACGCTGCGGGCCGTGCTTTCCACGTGCATGTACGGGTGGACCCGGTCCCGGGTGACCCCGAAGCCGATGTAGTCGGCGATGACTACGGCGTACCCCCGGCTGGCCAGGATGCCTTCCAGCGGGAAGCATTCGGAGGGGCATTCGTAATTGGCGCCGATCGTGAAGTGGCTCACGATGAGCATGTTCTTGATGGGACCTTTGGCGGGCAGCAGCACTTTGCCGGACTGGGTGAGGGCAGAGCCGTCAATGTCGTGTCCGACGTAGGTGCCGGCAATGTGGATGAGCTGGTTGCTGTTGATCATGCCCAGGATTTCCTTCACCAGGTCCACGGCGGCGATATCGGCCACCTTGGTCTCCTCCTCCTCTCCCAGTTCCATCATGTGGATATCCGGGTTCAGGCTGTTCCCGACGAGGACATCGCTGCTGGAAACCGAACTGACATGGAATGTGTCAAAGTCTGCCACTTCCACCTCCGGATGGCTGCACGCCCAGGCCAAAACAAGGCAGAGGCTTGTCCAGAAGATCTTTTTCATAGGCTTACCATTGATAATAAACGCTGAACGAAAGAAGCCGGGAGCCCAGCTGGTAGATGTGATAGGGATTGATCAGGGCATTGAGCATGCCCAGCTCCAGGGTGCCGCCCCAGTTTCCTTTTCCGATCTCCATCCCGATCCAGTTAAGGTTCAATGCAGGGGCCAGTTTCGCTCCGCCCTGATTGTCCAGGGCGACGAGTACGCCGGTGCCCAGCCCCGAGTACAGCCGTACCCACGGCCGGGTGAGATAAGTGAACCGGACGGTGGGCATCACCACGATGTCCCAGTTGCGGACGGTCGTGGCGGCTCCTTGCAGCTGGTGGTAGCGGTCGAACTGGCCTTCTTTCCAGAAAATGCCTTCCACGTCGGTCTGGATGCCGACGCTGGTAACGTCGGTGCAGCGGTACAAATACTCGGCGAAGATGTGGCCGGTGTATCCGTAGTCGAAGGTCTCGTGGCGGGAAAAGGTGGCGGGCAGGGTTTCGGGCGTCCCATAGGTGCCCTTGTAACTGGCGTGGAAGGCAAGCCGCTCGAAGAGCATGTCTCCCCAGCCCAGGCGGACGGTGTGCCTATTAACCGGCGGCTGCGCCGCAAAAAGTGGCGCAGCAACGGTTAAAAGGCATATTATCAATAGCTTACGCATTTTATTCGGAGAGGCGGGCCTTGATGGCCTGGGTGGCCTCTTCGTAGCCGGGTTTCTCCAGCAGGGCGAACATGTTCTTCTTGTAGGCCTCTACGCCGGGCTGGTTGAACGGATTCACACCCAGCGTATAGGCGCTTACGCCGCAGGCGAACTCGAAGAAGTACAGGAGGTTCCCCAGGTTGCGGGCGTCTACCTGCTCGAAGGATACCTCCATCTGGGGCACGCCGCCGTCGATATGGGCCAGTTTGGTGCCCAGTTCGGCCATATGGTTGCAGTGCTCCACGTGCTTTCCGGTGAGGTAGTTCAGCTGGTCCAGGTTCTGGGGATCCTCGCCGATCACAACGCTGCGCCGGGCTTTCTCTACATGGAGGACGGTCTCGAACATGACCCGGTCTCCTTCCTGGATGAACTGTCCCATGGAGTGGAGGTCTGCCGTGTTGTTGACGCTGGCGGGGAAGATGCCCACGCCGTCCTTGCCCTCGGATTCTCCGTAGAGCTGTTTCCACCATTCGGCCACATAGGTGAGTTTGGGATTGTAATTCACCAGGATCTCCACCTTCTTGCCACATTCTTTATACAGGAGGTTGCGCATGGCGGCATATACCACGGCGGGGTTGTCGGCCGACTTTTTGGCCAGCTCTTTCTCCGCCTCCAGCGCGCCTTCCAGCAGGGCGCGGATATCCAGCCCGGCCACGGCGATGGGCAGCAGGCCCACGGGGGTGAGCACGCTGAAGCGGCCACCCACGTTGTCCGGGACGATGAAGCTCTTGTAGCCTTCCTGGGTTGAGAGGGTCTTGAGCGCGCCTTTCTTGGCATCCGTGATGGCCACGATGCGGGAGGCGGCCTCGGCCTTGCCGTAGCGCTCTTCAATGAACTGCTTTACGATGCGGAAAGCTACGGCGGGTTCCGTGGTGGTGCCGCTCTTGGAGATGACGATGCAGGCCACGTTGCGCTCCGCGGCCAGGTCCATCAGTTCTGCCAGATATTCTTCCGACATGTTGTTGCCGGCGAAGATGACCTGGGCGGCGTCTTTGCGCTTGAGGTCCCGGGCGAAGTTGTGGCTCAGGGCTTCAATGACACACTTGGCGCCCAGGTAGCTGCCGCCGATGCCGATGGCAATTACCAGGTCCACGCCCTTGGCGGCCCAATCCTTGCGGATGGCTTCGATATCGGACAGGATGGCCTCGGAGGCCTCCGAGGGCAGGTGCTTCCAGCCCAGGAAATCGTTTCCGGCGCCGTTTTCACTTTCCAGGACATCGAAAGCATCCAGGGCTTTCTGTACGTACGAACCGTACTGCTGTGCATCAATGAATGTGCTGCAGCCTTTGACATCTACTTTGATCATATTCTTTTGGTTTGTTTTGATTTATCTTTTAAATCTTACAAAGATAAGAATTATTCCGGGATTATTGCTATCTTTGCTCTTCGAAAGCATGAATCGAGCGTTCCAGATATTTTTTTCGGGCCTGCTTGGCCTGCTGCTGTGCACCTGTTCGGGCGCGCAGGTCACCCGTTACGGCATCAAGGTCCTGCAGGAGTACCCGCACGACACGGGCGCCTATACCCAGGGGCTGTTCTTCCACGACGGGGTGCTCTATGAGACCACCGGACAGTATGGCTCCAGCAGCCTGCGCACGGTAGATCTGGAAAGCGGAAAACCCCTGACCAACCAGCGCTTCGGCCGCAAGTATTTCGGCGAAGGCTCCGTCATCCTGGGGAACACGCTGTACATCCTTACCTGGACCAACAAGGTGGCGTTCAAGTACAACGCCACCACCCTGAAATATGAATCCACGGTTTCCTATCCCCGGGAAGGCTGGGGCCTCACCACGGACGGGAAGCAGCTTATCGCCAGCGACGGAAGCGCCAACCTGTACTTCCTGGACGGGGACCTGAAACTGCTGCGCAGACAGCCGGTCACCCTGGAGGGACGCCCCTTGAGGAACCTGAACGAGCTGGAATGGATAGACGGGAAAGTGTGGGCGAACGTGTACCTGACAGACCTGATCGTGGTCATCGACCCGGCTTCCGGCAAGGTGGAGGCGGCGATCAACTGTGCAGGCCTTCTCCCTGCCAAGCTGAAGACGCGGGATACGGATGTGCTCAACGGCATCGCCGTGGACGGGGAGGGAAATATTTATATCACCGGAAAAAACTGGCCCAGACTCTATCGGATAGAGCTGGTCCGGCAGTAAATATTTAAGTTTAACCAATACGGGGTATCGGGCTGCCGCCCGGTTGAGAACATACCCGTTGAACCTGATGCGGTTCATACCGCCGGAGGGATTATGATGAAAAAAACTTTACTTACCGCAGCACTGGGCGTGCTGGGTGTCTGCGCGGCTGCGCAGAATGCCGAACAGCCCATCTACGACCGTCTGGACAGTGTCGTCGTCTCCGTTTCCCGCGCCGGGAAGCAAACCCCTGTAACGTTTACCAATGTAGGAAAGGAAGAACTGGGCGCGTCTTCCGCCATGAATTCGCTGCCCATGGCCCTGAACCTGCTTCCTTCGGTGGTTACCTACAACGAGGGCGGCACCGGACTGGGCAATTCGGCCATGACCATCCGCGGGTCCAAGGGCTCCCAGATCAACGTGACCCTGAACGGCATCGCCCTCAACGATGCAGAGAGCCAGGAGGTGTTCTGGGTGAACATCCCCGCCCTTTCCAGCCTCATTTCCAATGTGCAGGTGCAGCGCGGCCTGGGCACCAGCGCCAACGGTGCCGGCGCTTTCGGGGCCAGCCTGAACATGAACACCGCTTTTGTCGGGGCCGAACCCAGCGCCCGGATGGATTTCAGCGGGGGCTCCTACAATACGTTCATCACCACGGTGAGCGGTTCCACCGGTTTGAGCGGCAAAGGCTTCTATGGGTCGGCCGCCTATTCTTCCGGGACCACGGACGGCTATATCCGCAATGCCTTCGTCCAGTCTCGCAGCGCCTTCGTCGCCCTGGGCTGGCTCCGGGGCAGCAATTCCGTGCGCCTGACCTACCTGATGGGCCGGCAGCGCAGCGGCATCACCTGGGACGGGATAGACCTGGACCAGTATTATGTGGACCGGCGTTACAACGGGGCGGGCGAGTATTACGACGAGCTGGGCAATACCTATTACTACGACAACCAGACCGACAACTACGCCCAGCATCACCTGCAGCTGAATTACACGCACAGTTTCGGGGAGCACCTGACCTGGGCCAATACCGTCAACTACACCCGGGGCGACGGTTACGACGAATACTACAAGGTGAACCGCAAACTGGCGAATTACGGTCTGGGCGGCGCGGCCCAGGTGTCCCGCAGCGACATGATCTACCAGAAAAAGATGGACAACGACCTCTGGGTGCTCAATTCCAGCCTCCGTTACCGCACTTCGCAGCTGGATGTGACGGGCGGCGTGAACCTTTCGCATTATCGCGGCGGCCACTGGGGCGAGGTCCTCTGGGCCAAGGTGCTGGGAAAGGATTTCGATTATTCCCGGGCCGACTGGTACCGGAACAATGCCGTAAAACTGGACGGCAGCGCTTTCCTTCGGGCCGAATATCAGCCGGCCGCCTGGATAACCGCCTATCTGGATGTGCAGTACCGGGGCATCCGGTATTCGCTCGTGGGTCCGGACGATGACTGGCTGGAGTACGGCGCCGTGCCGGAAGACCGGATGGATTTTCACCGGACATGGGATTTCTTCAATCCGCGGGCGGGCGTGACAGCCCGTTTCGGCCGGAATAAAGTTTATGCTTCCCTGGCGCTGGGACACCGTGAACCGGGCAGGGGAGACATCAAGGAGAATATCAAAGGCGAGGACAATCCCATCCGGCCGGAAAAGATGCTGGACGCGGAGCTGGGCTGGCAGTTCGAGAGTCCCGCCTTTACGGCATCGGCCAATCTGTACCTGATGGAATACTGGGATATGCTGCTGGAAACGGGACGTCTTTCGTCCTCCGGCTACGCCATCAAGGAGAATGTGCCCCGTTCCTGGCGCCGGGGCATCGAGTTGGCCGCGGCCTGGGAACCGGTCCGCTGGCTCAGGATGGACGGCAATGCCACGCTGTCCATGAACCGGATTGCCGACTATACGTCCTATGTGACGATTGACGATTACTCCGGCCGCACCCATCCCGTCTCTTACGGGGAAACCACCATGCTCATGTCGCCTTCCGCCATCGGGATGGCGCGGCTGAGCCTGAGTCCCTGGAAGGGAATCGCCTCCAACTCCTTGAAAACCACCACCCTCACTTTGGATGGGAAATATGTGGGGAAACAGTTCATTGACAATACCATGCGGGATCAGATGGCTATCCCGGCCTATTTCGTGGCCAATCTCACCCTGAGCCACAGTTTTGACTGGGACGGCAAGTCCGTGGGATTAAGCGTGTATGTGAACAACCTGTTCAATCACCTGTACTATGCCTCCGGCTGGCGCTGGGAAGAGTACAATGAGGCCTCGGGATCCATCACCGCCGGCGTGGGGGTTTACCCGCAGGCACCGCGTAATTTCTGCGTAAAGGCAACGCTTAGTTTTTAAAAATATTTATTAAATTGAAAAAAGTTTTATAAAATTTTGTAAGACAAAAATCTTTTCTTAACTTTGCATCAACAAAACGCATCTTCTAACCAACAATTAACCTTCTTTAAGGTAAGAATACACTACTAACTAACCAAGTAAAAACCTCGCTGTGAAGCGAGGTTTTTATGTTTTTTGCTTTTTTGAGCGGAATGGCGTAACTTCGCTTTCGGAATATGTTGTTACGCAGCCTCATCGCCTTTCTCTGCCTCCTGTTTTTGTCGGGATGCAAATCTTCCGTGGCCGCTCCCGGGCCGGAACTTCCTTTCCCGGACATGCGGGAAGGGGACTTGGCTTTCCGCTGCGGGCAAGGGGTGTTCAGCCGTGCGGTTACGTCGGCCCAGGAAGATCCGCTGTATTCCCACGTGGGGGTGCTGGTGCGTGACGGGGAAGTGTGGAAAGTGGTGCATGCCGTCCCGGCAGAGCCGGATTTTCCCGGAGACTTCGACCGCGTGAAAGCAGAGCCGGTCTCCAGCTTCTTCGCTCCCGGGCGGGCATTCCGGGGCTGTCTGGCCCATACCGGGCTTTCGGATTCGCTGCAGGTGTCGGCTTTGCGTGCATCGGCCCTGCGCTTTGCGGCAGACAGCGTGCGCTTCGACAACGACTATTCCCTCGCAGACTCTTCCAGCCTGTACTGCACGGAGCTGGTGTGGCGGCTCTACCGGCGTGCGGGGATAGACCTCTCGGAGGGGCGTCGCCGGCGCCTGGACGTGTTCCGCATCCATGCAGACTGCCTGCTCCCGGAGCACCTTTATACCTATTCAGCCAATCAAGTTTATTTTCAATATTAGAGTTATGAAACGTTTTATGATTTTGGCCGCCGTTGTGGCTGCCTCCGTTTTCGCCGCCGTGGCCTGCACGTCTTCAAACACGCCTGAGGCCGTGGCCAAGAAAGCCATCAATGCCCTGCAGAAGGGCGATTACGACACCTATGCCTCTACCTTCGACCTGTCCTCGTCGGACCAGAAGATGCTCGCCGGCCTGGCCGAGGAGAAAGTGGATGAGCAGATGAAGGAGAAGGGCGGCATCAAGAGCTTCAAGATTACGGATTGCCGGGTCAATGAAGAAACGGCCACCGTTACCGTCCATGTGGTTTACAAGAACGGGGAAGAGGAGGATGAGCACATGTCCTATGTGAAGGTGGACAACCAGTGGAAACAGAAGATGAACAAGTAGGGTAGCGATACCCCCGGATTACTGCTCCAGCAGGCCCGGCCGGCGTTCTTGTGTGCGCTGCAGGGCCTGCTGGTCTTGCCATGCGCGGATGAGTTTGGGATTCCCGCTGAGCAGGACCTCCGGGACGTCCCATCCGTTGAAGGAGGCCGGGCGCGTATAGACGGGAGGGGAGACCAGCCCGTCCTGGAAGGAGTCGCTCAGGGCCGATGTCTCGTCCGTGAGCACGCCGGGAAGCAGGCGGATGATACTGTCGGCCAGAAGGGCGGCAGGGATTTCTCCGCCGCTTACCACGAAGTCTCCCACGGAGATCTCGCGGGTGATCAGATGCTCCCGGATGCGCTCGTCGATGCCCTTGTAGTGCCCGCAGAGGATAATGATGTTCTCTTTGAGGGAAAGCTCGTTGGCGATGCCCTGGTTGAGGATTTCCCCGTCCGGGGCCATGTAGATGATTTCGTCGTAGTGGCGCTGCGACGTAAGCTCTTCGATGTAGCGGAAAACCGGCTCTACCATCATCACCATGCCAGCGTCTCCGCCGTAGGAATAGTCGTCTACGGTCAGGCGCGGGCCCAGGCCGTATTTCCTGAGGTTGTGTACATGGATCTCTGCCAGGCCTTTTTTGACGGCGCGGCCCGGAATGGAATGGCTGAGCGGACTGTCCAGCAATTCCGGTACTACAGTAAGGATATCGATACGCAGCATGGCGGTGTTTTTTTTCTGTGCAAAAATAGTGTTTTATGTTTATTTAAGGAAATTTTCTTACCTTTGTAAGTTACACAATTTATGTTAAACTTTTGAAATTTGTATCATGAGTGAAGAAATTAAGCCTGAGGTGATGGCCAGCGCCGAAACCGCAGATGTAGCCCAGAAGCAGCAGGAATCCGCTCCCGTGGTGGAAGAAACCGTGGAGCAAAAGCTTGAAGAGGCGGTACAGGAGACCGCGGACGCAGCCCAGGAGGCGGCGGAGCCGGTCGTGGAAACAGTGGTGAACTTCAACGAGAAGTCCCTGGCAGAGCTGTCCGAGCTGTTTCAGAAACTTACGGAAAGTGAAGACCGCATGAAACGGTCCAAGGAGGCGGAGGCCATCAAGTCGGCCTTCTATAAGCTGCTCTCCCGCGAGAAGGCGGCCGCCGGAGAAGACGCCACCGTGGTGGAACCGACGGAAGACAGCGCAGAGGAAGCCACCGTTCCCATGCAGAGCGGTCCCGTGAGCCCCTTTGCCGCCATCGAGGCCGGTTTCAAGGCCCTTTATATAGACTATAAGAAAGAACGTGCCGCATACAACCGCGAGCAGGATGCCCAGCGGGAAGACAACCTGGTGAAGAAGCAGGCCATCATCGATCAGCTGAAGGCCCTGGTAGAGCAGCCCGGCGACATGAAAGACGCCTTCCCCAAATTCCGGGACATCCAGAACCGCTGGCGGGAAACCGGTCCCGTTCCGCAGCAGAATTTCCGCGACATCAACGATACCTATCAGCTCTACGTAACCAAGTTCTACGACCTGGTAGATATCAACCGCGAACTCCGTGACCTGGACTTCAAGAAAAACCTGGAGGCCAAAACCGTATTCTGCGAGCAGGCAGAAGCCCTTGCGGCCGACGAAAACGTGGTGGAGGCTTTCAAGGAGCTGCAGAAACTGCACGAGCAGTGGAAAGACCTGGGCCCCGTGGCCAAGGAATACCGGGATGCCATCTGGGAGCGTTTCCGCGCCGCCACGTCGGTGATCAACAAGCGTTATCAGGCCCATTTCGAAGACCAGAAAGCCCAGCAGCTGGCCAATCTGGAGGCCAAGGTGGCCCTGTGTGAGCAGGTGGAAGAGATTGCCGGCATGGAAATCACTTCCTCTACGCAGTGGAACGCCCTGAGCCGCAAGATCGAGGAAATCCAGGCCCGCTGGCGGGAAATCGGCTTTGCCACCCGCAAGGAAAACCAGAAGGTCTATGAGCGCTTCCGCGCCGCCTGCGACAAATTCTTCGAGCGCAAGCGCGCCTCGTTTACGGAGTTCAAAGACAGCATGAACGCCAATCTGGAGAAGAAGATGGCCATTATCCAGGAGGCCGAATCCCTCAAGGACAGCACGGACTGGAAAGCCACCGGAGACCGCCTGATAGAGCTCCAGAAGCAGTGGAAGGAGATCGGCGCCGTACCGCGCAAGAAGTCGGAGCAGATCTGGAAGCGTTTCCGCGCCGCCTGCGACGCCTTCTTCACCGCCCGGGATAACCGGGGCAAGGGTGGCAGCAGCGACTTCGCCGCCAACCTGGAGGCCAAGCGCGCCCTTATAGAGGAAATCAAAGCTTTCAGCGGAGAGGCAAATGCCGATGCCCAGAAG
Organism: uncultured Bacteroidales bacterium; assembly: GCA_946187865.1. Taxonomy (GTDB): domain Bacteria; phylum Bacteroidota; class Bacteroidia; order Bacteroidales; family UBA932; genus Cryptobacteroides. The sequence continues at coordinate 3,812 of CAMHST010000001.1, read as the reverse complement.
GATTTCTCCGAGCGTTGGAATGCCATCGGCTTCGTGCCGTTCAAGGAGAAGGAAAGCATTACCGCCGCCTACCGCGAGGCCATGGCGGAGAAGTTCCCGGGATTCGGTTCCCGCGGCGGCCGTCAGGGCGCCGGCCGGGGTGCTGCCCGTTCAGAGCGTGAGCGCCGTCCCCTCACGGAGACGGACCGCCTCCGGGAGCAATTCACCAAGCTTCAGCAGGAAATCCAGACCTACGAGAACAATATCGGCTTCTTCGGCCTTTCCAAGGGTGCGGAGCAGCTTAAGGCACAGATGCAGGAGCGTATAGATGCAGCCAAGGCGCAGCTCGAAGAGCTCAAGGCCCGGATTCGCGCCAAGGAAGCAGAGGAGGGACAGGAGTAGGCGCCTATGGATAAGAAATCAATCATCGGCTTTGTCCTGATCGCCCTGATCATGTTTGGCTTCTTCGGCTACCAGAGCCGTCAGGTGGCCAAGCAGCAGAAGGAGCAGGCAAGGCTGGACTCCATCGCCGCGGCAGAGGCTTATGAACAGTTCCGGCTGGACAGCATCTACCGTGCCGAACATCCGGAGGCCGCCCTCCCGCAGGAGAGCGCCCCTGTAGCCGGCACCACTCCCGCCCAGGCTGTCTATTCCGACAGCCTCCTGAATGCGGCTGTTGGCGGTGAAGCTTCCTATGTAACCCTGGAAAACGAGAAACTCCAGATTACCTTTACCACCAAGGGCGGTCAGCCCTGGTCGGTGAAGGTCAAGGATTACTACAATTACGACAAGTCGGATCTTTATATCCTCCCGGAGGGCAAGTCCCAGCTGGGCTATGTCGTGTATGCCCCTACGGCCGTAGATACCCGCAAGTTCAATTTCCAGTACGTGGCAGAAGCCTCCTCGGATTCCACCGTGGTCATGCGTCTTCCGTTCCAGGGCGGCGGCTACATCGAGCAGCGGTACACCCTGCTCAAGGATTCCTACTCCCTGAACGAGGTCGTCTCCTTCGTGGGCATGCAGGAACTCATCCCCCGTAACGTGAACACCATCGACGTGGATTTCGAGGCCATGATTCCCCGCATGGAGAAGGGATACAAGAACGAGTCCCAGTATTCCCGCCTCAACTATTATTTCCCGGACGACAACAAGCCGGCCAATATCGGCAACGGGCGGGACGGCAGCAAGCGCTTCGACAACAAGATCGAATGGTTCGCTTTCCAGCAGCAGTTCTTCTCGGCCATTATGCGGGCTCCCGGAAATTTCAGCTACGGCGAGTTTTCCCTCCAGTATGCGGGCAAGGACAATCCGGAGCACAATCTCATGCAGTGCAACGCCCTGATGCGCGCCGACATCCCCACCGGGTCCGGCAATATCCAGGTCCCGTTCGAATTCTACTTCGGCCCCAATGATTACAAGGGCCTGAAGGCGTACGGGCATTCCTATGAGAAAGTGATTCCGCTGGGTGGTAAGATTATCGGCGTATTCACCAAATACGTGATCATCCCCCTGTTCGACTGGCTCTCCAAATTCATCTCCAATTACGGCATCATCATCCTGCTGATGACCATCTTCATCAAGATCGTGGTGCTTCCGTTTGCTTACAAGAGCTACTCTTCCAGCGCCAAGATGCAGGCCCTGAAGCCTTTCCTGGACAAGATCAACGCCAAGTATCCCAAGCAGGAAGACGCGATGAAAAAGCAGCAGGAAACCATGGAGCTGTACCGGAAAGCCGGCGTGAACATGATGGGCGGCTGCCTGCCGATGCTCCTCCAGATGCCTATCCTGTGGGCGATGTTCCGTTTCTTCCCGGCCTCTATCCAGTTGCGCCAGGAGCCCTTCCTCTGGGCGGAAGACCTGAGTGCCTACGACGATGTCATCCACTGGGGAACCAGCATCCTGGGTATGGACCATATCTCGCTCTTCGCCCTTCTGATGGCGCTGTCCATGTTCTTCTACTCGCGGGTCACCATGCAGAACCAGAACACCGGAGACGATCCCAACGCCAAGATGATGCGCTTCATGAGCCTGTACATGATGCCTATCATGATGTTCTTCATCTGTAACAATCTGTCTTCCGGTCTCAGCTACTATTATCTGCTTTCCAACCTGATCACCATGCTGGAAACCTGGATTATCAAGAAGTGGATTGTGAAACCGGAAGAGATTGTGGCCAAGGTGAAGGCGGCGGAAAACAAGCCGGCGCCCAAGTCCAAGTGGCAGCAGCGTCTGGAAGAAGCCCAGAAGATGCAGCGCCAGATGGAACAGCAACAGAAAAAGGGACGCCGGTAATGAAGCGTTTCCTCATTGTCTTCTCATCCCTCCTCTGCCTCTGCCTATCCGCGCAGGCGCAGCGGAGGGATTCGGTTTACACCCGTTCAGAGCAGTTCAAGTGGCAAAAACTGATTGCTCCGGGCCTTTTGATGGGGGCAGGGGTAGCCGGCACGCTGAGTCCCTGGTACCAGACAGAGGTGAATGAGAACATCCGCGACCGGGCCATCGAGATGCGGCAGCGCTATAGCGGCGGGAAGGAGCTTACGTTTGACAATTACCTCCAATATGCTCCTTTTGCCGGGTATGCCGCCGGCATGCTGTCCGGCTGCGGAGAGCACAACTTTCTGGAGCAGGCGCTTACGCTGGGAACTTCCATTGTCTTTACGGCCATTATCTCCGCGTCCATGAAGGAGCTCTGCGGTGTCGAGCGTCCCAACAAGGCCAACCGGCAATCTTTACCCTCCGGGCATACGGACACGGTATTTCTGGGGGCGGAACTGGTTAGGCTGGAGTTTGGCCCCTGGTGGGGGCTGGCTGCCTATTCTACCGCCTTTGTAACGGCCTTCATGCGCATTTACAATAACTGGCATTGGACCACGGACCTGATGGCCGGGGCGGCCATCGGTATCTTCTGTGCCAATGCGGCTTACTGGTTGCTGCCCCTGGAACGGAAATGGCTCAAACTGGATTCCAAGGCTGCTCCCTCAGTTCGGGCGTCGGCCTTGCCCTATATTTCACCTACCCCGTACGGATCTTCCTACGGCATGTCATTAGCCTTGCGTTTCTGATGATTGCTGCGTCCCTGAATGCCATCCGTGAGGCCCTGCCCTCCGGCGTTTCCCTGGTGGCCGTCTCCAAGTTCCATCCGGTAGAGCGGCTGATGGAAGCATATCATGCCGGGCAGCGGATCTTCGGCGAGAACCGCCCCCAGGAACTCTTCGCCAAGGTTCCGCTGATGCCCCCGGATGTGCAGTGGCACTTTATCGGCCACCTGCAGACCAACAAACTCAAATTGGTGCTGCCTTATGTCACGATGGTCCAGTCGATTGACTCGCTGCATCTTCTGGATGCCGTGAACCGCTGGTGCCTGGATAACGGCCGGGTAGTGGATATCCTGCTGGAGCTCCACCTGGGGGCGGAGCAGACCAAGCACGGCCTTACCGAGCCGGAGATCCTGGGAATCCTTGCGGCCGCTCCGATGGAGGGCGTGCGGATCAGGGGATTGATGGGAATGGCGACGAATACCGACGATGCTGCGGTTGTGGAGGCGGATTTTGAGCGGATCCAGGCGTTGTTCGAGCGGATCCGGACGATGGAACTGCCTGGGTTTGACCAGCTTTCTATCGGCATGTCAAATGATTGGCCCCTTGCTGTCAAGCACGGGGCCACGATGGTGCGGATCGGCACGGATATCTTCGGCCCCAGGGAGTATTAGCGGTCCAGATGTTCCAGACGGGTGGCGCAGAAAGCCTTCACGTCTTCCCATCTGTAGTACGGACCCTGATACGGCGCAACGAATTTCAGCGGTGTTTCTCTCTCGTTGACCAGGAATTTCACCA